>JBDNHU010000312.1:0-16159 GCA_041688615.1 Mariniblastus sp.
ATTCGCCAAAGTTGTCAATGATGAAAAGACGCCCATCTTCTGGGCATAGAACAATGGCAAGCCTGCTACCAATTGATCTCCGTCAAACGCGCAGGCCACTGTAAACACTTGCGAATTGGCAAAGCGTTCTACGAATGCCGACACCAAACGGTGGCATGCATGTACATTCCTTGAACCGCAGGTTTCAAATAATTCATTCCAAGGATCGATTACGTCTTGGAATTCACTCAGGCCCTGGAGAATTTTAAACTCAAACTTATTCACTGCTTGCTCCTCTCAATTTGGCAGGCACTCTGCACTTGCTTGGCCCAATGCTTCAATTGTCTTCCAGCACGAGCGACCCCAAACCGAAGCCGCGCCGACAAATGGTTGGCACACATTCGGGTTCGAAAAAGCGGAATACGAGTCGCATTCCAACCTTGCTTGTAAGGTTCATCTCCGCGAAGGAAATCAAAACCCTGGGCGCCTTGATTAATGGCGTATCGAATTAGGAATGTGTTCATCAAATGACCAGGTTCAAGGCTCATTGCTGAAGTACTAATGCCTGATTGATACATTTGGTGATTCTCTTGAGCACAAAGTACCAGGCAAGTGGCGATCGTCCGCTCGTCTTGCCGCACGATCCCAATGTATGCTTGCTGTGTGCGGGATAATTCCGAAACGGCCGAGTAGAGAAATTCGTCGAATGCAGGGTCAGCGAAGCACCCTGGCTGGCCCAACATCGCCCGTCGCTCCTGATGAAGTCGAACGAACGTTGGCCAGAATTCCGCAATTTCCTTCTCGGTGGTTCCGACTTCAAAGCGAACCAAACCTTGTTGCTCTAGCTTCTCACACTTCGCAACTTTTCGACGGCGTGACTTGGCAAGGTCATCGCGAAATCCCTCGTAAGACTGAGGTAAACTTGCAACCCAGCAGCCCTCCAAGTCGACACTCTCTTGCTGCCAGAAACCATCTTCCAAATGTTGTACCAGCGATCTAATTCCTTCAGCCGACGCAACATGTCCTTCCAGTTCAACCAAATCGATTCGCCCAAATTCGTTTGCAAATTCCGGTGTATGCAACCATTCGACCGTCGACTTGGCGACCGTTTCCGCCTTGCCTGGGGCGAACAACAGATCCGCATAGTCAGTGCACGTTGTGCCACTACCTAGCAAGCAGACTGTTTTTCCAAATGCAGTATTGGTAACGAAGAATGGTGCGAAACCAATCACTTGATCGTTTTCGCGTACGGCCAAAATAGCCAAACGGTCGCCGCCCCGACCCAACGATCGCCACCATGCCGACTGCCATGCAAATCCTTGCATCGGTCGACCTTGTGCAATGCGTTGCCAGTCAGAATCAAAAACCTGCCATTGTTCCAGACTTTGAATCGTTGTCAGAGAAATGCTGTCGCCGCGATTGTTCATAAAAGTTACGAGTGGGTTGGCAGATTGGAACGAGAGAAAAAGTAAATAGGCAAACGAAATTTCTAATACATAATCACTGGGCGAACATTAGCGGATCCTGCTAGAATCCTTAAACGCGATTGCCGAGGCTCCCTTGATTGAGCGCCAACGGCTAAAGGCCGAATCCCATAACTTTCGAAATTGTCTGGAGGCTGGCCGTTCGATCAAGTGAGTCGCCAAAGCAGAAAAAGCGATCGTCAATCCAATTACCAGGACAAAACACACCTTGGGTGGAACGCCTGCATGGTTGGCATAGTAAATAAACACCGAACCAAGGTTGTTGTGCATCAAATAAAGCGAATAAGAAATGCCGCTCATAAACATCAATGGCTTAATTCGCAATATCGGCAACTTCCCATAAACGCTGGCCGTCAACAGACCAACCAAAAGCACGGTGACCACTGGGTTGTGATCACGTTCGTCAATCAAATGGAATACAAATCCTGCAATCGCAACGCCGATCCAGTTGTACTTAGCGTCGCCAGATTTTGAATAGACTTGGTGTATCAATATCCCGATTGTGAACAAGGGCATATATTTAAGTAGCAAAGCACTCTCTAGCCATTTCGCGGTGTTAAAATGGCTGGCACCAAAACTGGTTTCATCAATCCAAGCCACATACATCGAACCCGCAACACAAAGTGCCATGTACCACATTAGCGGTATTAGGGGACGCTCTAACGCACCGCTCACAAAAAATGTCAGCAAAATCACGTAAAATAGAGCTTCGTTTTGCAATGTCCAAGTCACAGGTTCCATACACTCATAGCCAAAAAGATTTGGCATCGTTGTCAAATTTGCCACGACTTGGCCTGCCGTCAATTGAATGTGGTCACTGATTGGAGGAATTTGCACCAAGAGAATATTCAACACAATGACGAGCAAGAATGCCGGAACGATTCGACAGAAGCGTCCCGTCAAGAACTCTCCCGTCTGACGCTTCTTTAGCAACGTAAGTGCATTGACCAACCCACTAAGCATAAAAAATAACTGCACACCGTACTTGCCGAATGGAAATTGAAATCCCAAATCGGAGGTGAAGCCGTACTTCATGGTATAGACATGCGTAAAGTGGAACAGCATCAAGTTGATAGCAGCAAGCGCACGCAATGCATCCAGTTCCAGGATGCGGCTAGAAGATTTTCGAGGCGTTAGGGCCGTTGTCTCATCCATCAAGATACTTTAAACGTTGTATGCAGACTGCCCTGCAAACAGCGGGAAGCCTTAACCAAGGAAAGTTCGTTCCATACGCCCCGTGTTACCTTGAGGACCGCAAAACCTAGTTTACCGCGGCGAACCTAACGCTCCAAAGTTGCCTCATCGTCAGAAAGTGTTGTGATTGCGGAGAGAAGCAATCGATTGTATCAATTGAATCAATTGTATTTGCGAACCATTGGGACTAACCACCAAGGCTTGAGAATACACTTCTTGAAATCGATTTAGCAGCCTAAGTTTCATCGGAAAATTGAATAACCAAAGCCCAAACCCATCATTCAAATGCCTACGCCCAACCTCAATTCGACCTTCGATTCAGGTGCAGTAGATACTGGTTCGTGCGACACCAATGCGTTCGTGTTGCCTCTAGAAAACCAAACTCCCAAGCACCTTCCGAATCAGCCTACCTCGGGTTTGAACGAAATCACAGAGAGTGGGTCAATCTCGCTCAATCAGTTGCAGGAACAAGCGAACCAAGGCGAGTCGTTTCTTTCCAGTGTCGTCCTTCTCTTATCCTTGACCGTCGCCCAAAAAGCCATCGGCTTCATTCGAGCCATTGTCGTTTGCCGACTATTGCCCGCAGAAGAAATGGGACTGTGGGCGATGGTGTCTTCGATATTGACGACAATACTTCCCCTGGTTTTGCTGAGTATTCCGGCTTGTTTTGGTCGATATTTCGAGCACTACCGAACCCGGTCCCAATTGCGTGGTTTCATCTGGCAAGCGTCGTTGATTTGTTTGGGACTATTGTGCCTTGGCGAATTCCTCTTGATTACTTTCAGGCACTCGATTGCAACCTACACATTGGGAACACCTGACCTTGCATACATGATTGTGTTTTGCGCGATTGCCGTCATACCGTTTGCTGGATTTTCTTTCTGCACAGAAATCATGACGGCGCTTCGCTACAGTAAGTTAACAACCGTTGGTTATTTCATTAATGGAATGGTTCTTTCTGTCCTTGCCATTTCATTCCTTATTTTCATTGCCGCCGATGCAAAATCAATGCTTCTCGCTTTTGGTTTGTCATACCTGGTTGCGCTCGCTTGGTTGGGTAGTCGTTTATGGATTCGCCTACAGCAAATCCCGCCCAATGTCGAAGCATTGCCAGTCGTGAATACGTGGGTCGGGATGTTCCCTGTCATCATTATTTTCTGGCTGAATGATTTCATGGGTAACATGTTCTACATGTCCGATCGATTCATGCTGGTGAACTTGGTTCCTGGTGATACCGCTCACGTCATGAACCAAATTGGCAATTACGAATCAGGGCACATTATTCCGACGCTAATCTCGGCTGTGACCTTGCTGATTGGCAAAACACTGATGCCGTACCTTGCAAAACTTTGGGAAGCAGGCAATCAAGCGGCCGTCAGTCAACAAACGAATCTTTCGATTAAGGCAGTCGGTTTTTGCTCGATTATCGGTGGGTTGGTCTTCTTGCCCATGTCCGGCTTCCTATTCGAAAAACTATTTCATGGGAAATACGATGGTGGCGCCGCAATCTTGCCCTATATCGTGTTCTTCTACATCTGCAGCGGCACTAGCGCCTTGGTAATGAATTATTTTTGGTGCGTCCAACGAGCCTCATGGGCCGTACTTTCATTAACAGCTGGCCTGGGCATCAACATCGCGGTTAACTACGCGTTGGTACCATCGATGGGGATCACCGGCGCCGCAATCGGTACAGTCTTTGGAGTGATCTGCCAATTGAGCGCCATGCTAATCTTGGCGACACGATTTGGTCTGAAATTTGATCTAGGCGTTCTGTTATTAGGCCTTTCAAGTAGTCTTTTGCTACTCGATAGCCGCTACGCAATCCTTTGGATCATCGTAGCGATTGGAATGATGTTTATTCCGGGCGTATTCAATCAGCAGGATCGAAAATCCCTGAACCTCGCCATGACGACAATCATGGATCATCCTAAGCTTTCGCGTTTACGGCGAGCGAAATAAACCGCTCTTCGATTTAGACAACGCGTTTTATCAACAGGCCAAACCAACGCTACTAGACGTTATCATCCTCTTGGTCTAGTTCGTCTTCAAATTCTTCCACTTGCAATGCCGGCTGGGGCTGGCCACCTTTGATACGTTCCAGAGTCAACGGCGGAATCACTTCATTATTCAGCCTATCGACCAATTGCCACATCTCCGTCTCTTGCTCCGCATCTTGCCAATCGAAATCGCCGCGTACATTGCCCCAGCGATCCACCACATAGACTCGGCTTGAATGATGACCAGCTCCAGCGGCTGCGCGAAAGAACTCCTGCCCCACACGTCGAATCAATTTGGCTGGCCCGGTAAGAAAACGCCAATCACAATCGCCATCAACAAATTGACGAGCATAGTCCTTCAGAACAATCACCGTGTCCGTAACCGGGTCCGTGGTGATACTAATCATAGACACACCTTTCTCCTTCAGACGCTCTTGATACGACGCGAAATGACGATTCTGAGCTTGGCAAATTCCAGGGCAGGTTGAAAAAAAGAAATTGGCAAGCCAAACTTTTCCAACCATGTCACGAGAATAAAATTGCTGCCCTGAAGTATCCAACAATTTGAATTCACTGATATGATCTTGCGTTTCCCAACGGTCCGCAAAACCACCCGCCAGGGCATAACGAGTGTGAATCGTCTGCCCAATCGGTGGTTTGGATTCAGCCAAAACCTCACGCACGGTTTCTTTTAAACGACGAATTTCTTCGGTCGAATTCCAGTCAAACCAATCCCGAATCTTCCCCCATTTATCGACCAAAATGATCTTCTCGGTATGAGTTGATTTTACCAAGGGAACATGGAAGACCATCGTTCCCAACTGAGCAATTTCATAGGGCTGCCCGGTCAAGAATTTCCAACGACTTTCGTCTGCGTCAAAGGACGCCGCGTACTTCTTCAATAACTCGGGATCATCTTTCTCAGGATCAACCGTAATGCTGACAAACTGAACATCCGTTCCCTTAAACTGATCCGACAACTCCTTCATCTGTCCATTGAATTGACGACAGATCGAAGGGCAAGTCGAGAAGAAAAAATTCACCAACATCGGTTTCCCGGTTCGAGACGCTGCACTGTACTTCTGCCCGTCCTGATCGGTTAATCCTAAATCGCCCACCAGCGGCAAGTGTTGCCAAGGGACATCGATAAACACCCTTCCGTCACTGATTTCCTTCGGTCCCTTGCCATCGGCATCGACTTGGGACATTCGTTGCCAAATGACCCACGTCGCTAAGACCGTAACCAATATCCACAACGAGATCGGAATCCACTTATTCATGGCATTTCACTGTTAAACTGATGAAGAATCGCGACCGTTCGCCGCAATAGATTAATTAGAATTCGCAAGCACGAAAAACCACGCCGGCAAGCATTGCTACCGCACAATTCAATCCCACCCAACATTCACTGACACCCAAACGTCACTGGCACCCAACGTTTACTAGCAGAAGACGCCATACAGACGCACCAGTGTTGCAAAGTTGTCGATGCCCGCGCTGTTCACTCACACCTTCGGCAACTACTCGACGTCCTTCGCCGCTTCCGCCCCATCCGAAACTTTCAAATCGTCGTCGCTTGGATCTTCCGCAGACTCCACTTGATCCTGCTCCAACTGCTCTAAATCGCTATGCAAATAAGCACCGTCTATGGCAGCGTTATTGATTCGAGTTTCCGAATAATAGTAACGACGTTGCATGATGTCTGGCACCAAAGCCACAACCAACAAGATCGCCATGAACGTTGTGGGAATCGTCAACCAGTACTTCCACGATTTTTCCCACCAAAAATGCATGAAGAACAAGATCACAAAAGCCGCTTTGGCGACGCTGATCCCGATCATCACAATCCACTTCGTACGTTGCATTACAAATAGTTCAAAATTGCCGACCGCAAATGAAGCCAGCGTCAATAGAACCAAAATACAAAACACGCCAAAGAAGAAACCGCTACGATTCTTGTTATCAGCCACGGCGACTCCAGTTGTTCTAGGTCAAAGACTTCTAAATTAAAATCAAACGCCAGCACTCAACGGACCAAAACAGCCAACCGAAGGCTCGAACTAAAACAAGTACAACAGCGGAAACAGGAAAATCCAAACGATATCTACAAAGTGCCAATACAAGGCCAAGTTCTCGATCATTCCAGCCCTGGCTGCCCCTAACCGGATGGGTAAAACCAACGCAAATGCCAGCAGGCCTGCAAAGACGTGTACCGCATGAACCCCGGTCAACAAAAAGTAGGTGCTGGCCCAAGTGTTCCCACTTGGGATCACCATCGGCAGTTTCAAATGGTGGCGGTGATTGATCCCATCCCAAGATTGCCCCGCTGCGGATACGTTTCCCAGCAAATCCGCTCGATCTTTCCACAGGGTCAATTCGACTTTCAATTGACTCCGTTGCGTCTCATAAATCGCCTTTTGATTCGCCAAGTCTTCTTTCGACTCTTCCTTATTGGCATTCGCTTCTGCATCGCTGAGATCCGCTTCTTCTGCCGAATCTTCTGCGGCGGTCACAGACTCGGCACTTTGAATCTTCGTGTCCAACTCGGCAATCTTTGCATTAAGTTCTTCAAACGAACTTTCCTTCGCCACCAATTCCTGCGTCACTGCCACCAATTCTCGCTGCAAAATCCCCTTCACAAACTTATATTCTGTGGCCTCAGGATAAATCATAAACGCCAAGAGTTCCAACGATTCCTTTTGAACAAATTCGTTGCGACTTCGTCCAACCCGTTGCTCGGTCCAAGTCACCAGACTACGTCGAAGCGTATTCAACTGCTCGGCTGTCAGTTGGTCGTGATCGACCTGCAAGCCTTCACCCTCGGCATCCAAACCCAAGGGACTCAGGGTCGCCAAAGGCACCACCGGCGACGGCAAACTGACTGCCACAGACTTGCTTGCATCCTCCGGTGGAGTGAGCGATTGCTTATCCGCCGCGGCAACGATCGCGTCAAAATGCTTCTTGACCGAGGATAAGTAATTCAAATCCGCACGTTCATACATCAAACTTCGCGGCCGTTGCGGGAAAATCCCGTGCTCGAACTTACTGCTGTATTCGAAGCCTTTGATCCCTACAAATGCCAAGCCCAATAGTAAAGTCAAAATCATCCAACGTTTGGCCGCCGCGGCATCATCTTGTTTGGCCGCCTCTAACGAAAACACCACCGTCACGCTGGAAAACAGCAGCACACAAGTATTCAGAGCACCAATCCATTCCACCAAGTGAACCACATGTGGCGCCGGCCAAGTTCCCTCGGGCACGCCAAACCGCAACACGATATAGGAACCAATCAAGGCCGCGAAAAACATGATTTCTGTCGACAAAAATAGCCACAAGGCCAACTTGCCGCGACTAATCGGCAGTCCTGGTTGGTACACAATCGCTTGCTGATGGTTGGACGTCATCTTTACTTTCGTTTCAATCGATATTAACTCAAACCAAGACATTCAAACGCGTCGCTTCAAACACGTTGACCTCTATCCAATTGACTTCAAATTACATGCAAAAAATCAAGGCAATCATCTGCACCGGCAAGTGCAACAATGAAAACAACAATAAGCTGCGAGCCGTCTGATCATTTCTATCTTGCAAAAATTGCAGGGAACGCCAAAAGTAAACGCTACCCAAGACGATAGAAATCACTACATAAATCGCAACATACGTCAGCCAAAATACGGCTGACAACGCAACCAGTAACAGAGCCGCCGAAACTCCAACTGCAATCCAGCCTGCCTGCCGTCCGGTCGGGTCAGTTACGGTAACCATCTTTAAACCGCCCTCGGCGTAGTCCGCCCGGTACTTCCAAGCGATCGCCATAAAGTGTGGAAACTGCCATAACAACAGAATCGAAAACAGAATCCAAGACAACGGTCCAATCGTGCCTTCGGCGGCGCTCGCCCCCACCAAAACTGGCATCGCACCCGGGAAAGCACCCACGGCGGTGTTCCACGCGGTCAATGGCTTGGAAAGCGTATACACAAAAACATACATGACCCAAGTCGATAAACACCACATCGCCGAAACCCAATGTACCGTCGCGAACAAATAAGCCATTCCAATGCCTAGAGTAACCGCCGCGAAGACGGCAACTTCCGTCGCAGTCAAACGTCCCGCAGGCAATGGCCGCTTGGACGTTCTTGGCATGAAGAAATCCGAATAACGTTCCAAGTACTGGTTCATCGCACTGCCGCTGGCTGCAACCAAGAGTGTTCCCACCATGGCATGCAACCAAGCAAGGTTGCCAAAGGCCCATCCACTGGCAACACTACCCGCCCAAACCGTCAGCAGCACCATCGTGCTTATCCGAGGCTTAATGATTTCGACAAAGCTTTTTACAATTTGCCGTTGGTGGGATTTCGACTCATCATCGATCATGCCAATTACCTGATTACCATTTGTCATTATATCAGCCACGTTGTATCTACTCCCTGGATCACTTCCGATTTTCCCCTACACTGTGGTCGTCGCAATCTCGGTGGTCGTCGCTAATCTTGATTCACTTACGAACCACGCCTAAAGCCTGCCCAATGAACTCAACTTGCGGTCAACTCGACTTGCGGACTTTTCAGAGCACCGGTTTGCTGCTCCCGCGTTTCCTGGTATTGCTTCCCATCGAGTCGCACTTCGACTTCAAGCGATTTCACTCGACCGACACCTTCGCTTAGCCGAAGACGAACGCTGTGTTCGGCTCGCCAAAACCGAGTCGTCACGAAGGTCGAAACCGCCAGAATCAAACTGCCAATCGCGACATGTGCCGTCACCACCTGAACCTGCAAGTAATCTTTCTCTCGGATAAGGAATCGATTGGCAAAATCATAGCCAGCAAACCAATCAGGGAACCCAAATTTTACAACCCAAGTTCCGAAACCTAACGTCAACTGCGTTACGATTAGCCCCACCAAAAAGATTCTAGCCTTGGTTAAGCCTTTTACCTCACCGATTCGCTGCACCGCAAGCACCATGATCGCTACACCCACGCATACGGCAAGCAATACATGAAACCAAATCAAAATACGATACTGCCTAACCGGTGCTGCATCGGAGATATGCCGCAAATTCGCACCAATCACCAATTGGACATACGCCATGAAGGTGACGGCAACGCCTAAACGCCGCGTCCGCCGAAGACGACCAAACATTGCCACTTGATTCCAACGCAGGCCACTGCCCGCTTGCTTGCCGCGATCCTGTTGTGACTTCATCCAAAAACCAGTTTGCCCAACTTGCCTCCACCACTGACTGGTCATCACCATCAAAGCAATCACAAGGGCGAAAAATACAGGTCCAACGCAACCATGGATCTTGGCGATTTCACGATCCGCTCGTAGCACTCGAACGCCACCCAAAGTCCCCTGAGCAATCACCAAAACCAAAGCCGCGATCGTCATACCCAACAACCACCGCGGAGTCGATTTCACGCAAGCGAAAACGACTAATCCGATGCACCAAATCCCTGCCAATGAACCCAATAATCGATGGCCATGTTCAATAAACAGATCCCACGGCCCAAACAGCCAAGTGGCGACTGGATAAGCAAACATGTTGTAGCCGTAAGTCCCTGGCCAATCAGGCACCGCCATCCCAGCATCGGTGGTCGTCACCAACCCACCTACCCAAATTAACGGAAATACGGTCGCGGCCAACATCCACGTCAAACGACTCAGGACTTTTGGATACGCAACCGTGCCGGCACTGACGGCCACTTCGCTTTGAGCACCGGAGCGTTCAAGCTTTGGGCTACTTTCTATTTCCTCCTTCACTGACCCTATCCCTAAAAGAGATCACACTGCCAAGAATTCACGCTGGCCTGCAACGCCCTTGCTTGTCCCCCAAAACTTGATCCCCCGGAAACATCACTCAAACGCTTTGGCAACGACCATCGCGTAGCTTGCATCCCCATTGGTGCAAATCCATCGGCACAATCAGTTGGGATCCGACTGAGGCCAATAATCTTCATCTCGGCCAGGAACACTGTACTCGTATGGGCCCCGGTACACTGTAATCTGCTGTGCAAAATTACCGTGCGGTGGAGGCGAGGCCGTTGCCCATTCCAATGTATTGATCTTCCACGGATTCGCGCCAGCCTTTCGACCGAACATCATGCTTCCAAAGAAATTCACGATAAAAAAGATCTGAGCGATCAGCATCAAGAACAAACTGTAAGTAATGAATTCGTTCACCGGCTGCAAATGTGTAAACGTGTCCGTTTGCGTAAAGTCGCTATAGCGACGCGGTAAGCCTTGTGCACCCAAAAAGTGCATGGGAAAGAAAACACAGTTCATCAACACGAAGGTCAGGAAGAAGTGAATCTTGCCAAGGGTTTCATTCATCATGCGACCAAACATCTTTGGAAACCAATGATAAATCGACCCGATCACAATCATGGCTGTTCCACCAAACAAAACGTAGTGAAAGTGAGCAACGATGTAATAGGTGTCGTGAATGAAAATGTCCACCGGCGCCACCGCCATCAGTACGCCGGACAAACCGCCAATCACAAACATTGCGACAAACCCGACACAAAACAGCATCCCCGTGGTCAACTGTAGCCGGCCACCCCACAAGGTCGCCATCCAGTTGAACGTCTTAATTCCACTAGGCAACGCAATCAAAATGGTCGAAAGCATAAAGACCACTCCCAACATCGGCTGCATCCCTGACACAAACATGTGGTGGCCCCAAACCACAAAACCCAACATGGCAATCGCCAAGGTCGAGTAAACCATGGCCCTGTAGCCAAACAAAGGCTTCCTCGCCATGGCGCTCAAAACATCACTGGCCATCCCCATCGCCGGCAACAACATGATATAAACCGCAGGATGCGAGTAAAACCAAAACAAATGCTGCCACAAAAGCACTTGGCCGCCACCTGCGGATGGTTCCATCTGTCCCACCACCAATCCTTCGGGAATGAAGAAACACGTTCCTAAGACTCGGTCCGTGATCTGCATCACAAACGCGGCAGTCAATACTGGCAACGCGAACGCTTGCAAAACCGCCGTCACCAACATCCCCCAGATCGTCATCGGCAAACGAAAGAATGTCAGCCCAGGTGCACGCATCTGAACAATTGTGGTGATATAATTAATGGATCCCATCATCGAAGAGATCCCAACGAATATTAACCCAGTCAACCACAATGTCTGAGCCAACCCACTGCCAGGCGCCGCTTGCTCTAGAACTGCCAGCGGTGGATAGGACGTCCAGCCAGCAGCCGGACCAAAACCGGGCGCCGCGAACGCCAACATCAAACATCCAAAAGCTGGCCACATGAACCAATAGCTAAGCATATTCAACGTTGGAAACGCCATGTCGTCGGCGCCAATCATCAACGGGATCAGATAATTCCCAAAGGCACCTGCCAGAATCGGGATCACTACGAAAAACACCATCACGGTGCCATGCATAGTGACTAGCATCGTATAATATTCGGGCGATATTTGGCCGCCCTGGGCAGCGAAAAGCCATTGTCCTAAAATCGGAATATCGGTCCACGGCCAAGCCAATTGCCATCGCATCGCCGCCGCCATCAACCCACCAACCAAAAACCAAATCAATGATGAAATCAGAAATTGGATGCCGATGACTTTATGGTCGCGACTAAAAACGTAGGTCCATACGAATCGACTCAGTGCCCAACCTTTTAGGTTAGCATCCGAATGGGCGGCATTAGATAATTCGCCAGGAAGCGTTGGTGAAACCATTTCGTACTTCTAACTTTCGATTGTTTCAGAGGGACCATGAGTCCCAGAGGCCTAACCCACTTGCGGGTTACAGATCACATCCAACCGGCAAACTTAATTCAAGTTGGCAATCAATAAGTTCGCCTGCTCTGTCGTTTCTACCGCTTTGATCCGGGCCCGCATTTTGTAATGCCCCCAACCGCAAAGCTCCATGCACAAGATCTCATAAGTTCCAGGCTTATCGATCTCAAACCAAACCAACTGCGTCATCCCAGGGACGACATCTTGCTTGATCCGTAGTCCTGGGATCGCAAAACTGTGGAGCACGTCTTTGGATTCCACTCGAACCACGATCGGTTGATTCACTGGCACAACCAGTTCATTTTCAACTCGAACGTCGTCTAAAGTTCCCAAAATCCCATCACTGCCAGGATAGTAAAATTCCCAACCAAACTGTTTTGCTAAGACTATTGCCATCGGCTCAATCGGTTCCTCTTTTCCGCCGACCAATCTCACGGGCCGACTCATCTTGTTGTTGTCCCAAACTTCCAACTGATAAAACGCCAGAAAAATCAAGATCATGGCGGGAATCAATATCCAGGTCCACTCAAGTAAATGATTGTGTTTGACGTAAACGACGTCTTTCGGATCACGCCCAGGAACATCCGCATAACGCCACACCAAGTAAGCCAGGATCGAAGTGGTCAATCCCAGCACAACGCCGCAAATCACATGTACAATTTCGAAAAGATGATCAATAGCCCACGCATTGGGGTTCGCATTCTCAGGCAACCACAATCCCTGCAGCGAGAAACCGCCGATCGTTCCAGTCCCGATGAAAGCGATCAAGTACAGACCGACCCCCAGAATTGGCACCAAGGCAAACAACAGAGCCCAAAGACGATTCACAAAATCATTCCTAATTGACGATCAATTCATTACCACAAAAATCGCAAAAAACAAACGGCCCCACACCCGATCACCGGTCACCGGCCAACTTAACGAATGGACTTTTCGTTGGTTAGCCGATCCTCGGTTTTCGGGCGACTTAGTGTCTCGTAGGGCAATTGCCGAACAAATGCGACCAACGCCCAAATCTCATCTTCCGTCAATGTCAAACTTGCTGGCATGGGCGTTCCCTCGATGCCATACTTGATCCTGCGAAAGATATCCTTCGCATCATCACCACCACGATACACGCCGGTACGCAGGTTCCGCGGCAGAATCGGACGCGGCGGCAAGGCACCAACGGTAATGTACGGAGCGGTCGCCTCGGGATCTTGCGGATTCACACTTTCAATTTTCAGCCAATCATTAGCCCAATCATCATAATTACTCAACTGCCCATCACCCAAACTGGTCTCACCGTGACATTGCTTGCAGTTGGCTTGCCCAAAATACAAATTGTGCCCCAACTCCACTTTTTCCTTGTGCACAGAAGCACCGGCATCCGTCACCCAAGACGGAGCCTCGGGTGTTTCGTCTTCAAACTGAAGACTATCCATCCACTTACCTGTCACCGGCGACAAATAATCTTCGCTTAGATAATCCAATTCTTCCAAAACCACCTCTTCGTCTAAGGCAGCCACCGGAGTGCCTGGTCCAGCCTGAGTCGATTCAGCATCAGACAATTCAGCACCCACACTACCAGAATCTGCACCGCCTTCAGATTCAGAAGTCACTGGCACTGCTTTGGTCGAATCCGAACGACTTCCCGATTTTTCAAGCAACAAATCTGACAATCGCTTCGAATCGGGAAGCGAAACCATCCGAGGTACATCGTCGCCTAACTCACGAACCGAAGCGATCAAAAAACGCTCGACGCTTCCACGCACCGAAAGGTAGGTCACATAGTCAGACAAAGCCTCCAGTTCATCGTCCTTCAGCAAACGAAAAGATGGCATGGCGGTACCAGGAATACCGTTGCGAAGAATCTTTTTCAAATCATCTTTGGTTGGCGGCGTGCCTGTCGGGGTTGATTTAAACTTGAACTTACTAAGGCGAAAATCTCGCGGATAGGGATTCAAAAAAGAAGCGGTCGGCCCGGCGCCGTCTCCACTGATTCCGTGACAGTGGGCACAATGTTCGCGGTATAGCCCTTGATGCTTGTCCACTCGGTCACTACTCACCGCACCTGCCGATTCGACCAACCATTTTGCCGAGACCAAAGTGCTGGCCGGGTCTTCCTCTCCCGCAATCAGCGGAAAAAAGGGACGATCGGGTGTGCCGAACCAAGCCGTCATGATGTCGGATACGTCCTGGAAGTGCACAGGCTCAAAATGTGTTCCGTCTTCCAGCCCCGCCAACTTCTCCTGCTTGTACCACTCCAAATTGTTTGCCCGAAATTGCGGTTCAGGGGTACAGCCAACCTGCACGGCGACGGCCATCAACAATGTCGCCCAAACCAAGGCGGAGTCGTTCAAGATTGTATGCTTTGGGTACACGGATTTGTCCAATAATCTACGGCTAACGATGCTTGTAAATGCGGGAAGGCCTGAATGCCCGTTTCGAATCGAAACAATCGGGTCGGCAGAACCCCAGTTCAGGGACCGAGCACCAACCTATCATCTTAACGAAACAGTCAATTCAGCGGCCGGTTTATGCGGCATTTTGCCGCATAAACCGGCTAGTTCCCTCGCAAAAAGTTGGCCTAGCTAGGCTGCGTCAGCCAGTTGTGGTCAGTTCCAAGACCCGACGCCGGCCCGATCAGAACAATCTCGCTTGGAAAATCGGGAATTCGGACACCCGACAGATCGCCCAAATACCAATCGCAGCCCCTTAAGAATGCCTGGCTTGATCACCTGCCAGAGAGGATCCAGAGTCAATTCGGCCGCGGCTAGCCGACACAACGGCTAGCCAATTCAAGGATGAACATTAAACGGCTGATTTGGACAGTTCTTCGGACAATAAGAAGGCTACTTCCATCGCTTGTTCGTAATTAAGCCTTGGATCCACCGCGCTCTTGTAAGCGCGATTCAAATCTGATTCCTTCAGCCCTCGAGCACCTCCAACGCATTCGGTGACATCATCCCCCGTCAATTCCAGATGGATACCGCCCAGGATCGTGCCCGCGGACCGGTGAATCGCAAACGCATCCCGAATCTCGCTGACAATCGTTGCGTAGTTTCGCGTCTTGAATCCAACATCGGTGGAAATCGTATTACCATGCATCGGGTCACAACACCATAAAACGGTTTTGCCGGTTTGCTTCACCGCCTTCAATAAACCTGGAAGTGCTGCCCCAATCTTCTCCGCCCCGAAGCGGTGAATCAACATCAAGCGTCCTGGCTCGTTCTCGGGATTCAAAATATCGATCAATCGCTTCAATTGATCAGGGTCCATTGATGCACCGACCTTCACGCCAACAGGGTTTTGGATCCCGCGAAAGTATTCCACGTGAGCCCCCTCCAACGAACGAGTCCGTTCGCCAATCCAAGGCAAATGGGTGCTAAGATTAAAATAGCCATCCCGGCGGGGAACCGGACGAGTCTGTGCTTGTTCGTAGGTTAGATGCAGTCCCTCGTGCGAACTGAACACTTCAACCGCATTCAGTTGATTGATCGCCATCCCATGAACCGCTTCCATAAATCGCAGCGAATCACCGATTTTGTCTACCATCGATCGATAGCGAGCAAATTGTTCTGAATCCTTCGAATCGCGAACGAATCCAAGGTCCCAGTTCTCTGGATGATGCAAGTCTGCAAAGCCGCCACTGCAAAGCGCGCGGACAAAATTCAACGTCAACGCCGCTCGTTCATATCCTCGCAATAATAGTTCAGGATCGGGGCGACGTTCGCTTTGAGTAAAACCACTTCGGTTGACA
>JBDNHU010000313.1:0-5823 GCA_041688615.1 Mariniblastus sp.
ATTGAATACCAGACTTATTGAATACCAAGCGGATTGAATTCAAGGTTGATGAAATACATTACCAATTAAGCGAAGCCATTTGGTTTTCGCCTCTTTCTCTCATAACATTAAATTAGCCCTGATGGACCATCCGGAAGAATCTTTTCAACTGCTTCCAGCGGATTTCAGGGAACGTCTTGACTTAATTGTTCCGGCGCAGTTTAAAGACGAAGTGTCGTCCAGTTTCTCAGCCGTCAAAGCTACGGCGTTCCGGGTCAATCGATTGAAGACGGACGCGGCAACGGTTATCGCGGAACTTTCTGAGGCGGGAATTCACGCCAAGCCCGTGTCATGGTTTGCCGACGCCTTTGTGATTGATTCGACTCAGCGATCCGAACTGACTCATCATCGCTTAGCTGAATCAGGCGAGGTCTATCTGCAGAACCTTAGTAGCATGGCAGCGGTATTGGTGCTAGATCCGCAGGCGGACGAGGTCGTATTGGATTTGGCGGCCGCTCCTGGTGGTAAGACATTGCATATCGCAGCAGCGATGCAAGGGCAGGGCATGTTAAGCGCGGTGGAAGTGGTCAAAGGCCGATTCTTTAAGTTGAAAGAGAACTTACGGCGAGGCGGGGCCGAGTACGTACGAACGTACTTGATGGACGGTCGAGAAGTGGCTAGGAAGACAGGCCCAAGATTCGACCGAGTATTGTTAGATGCACCCTGCAGTAGCGAAGCTCGCTTCCGAGCCAATGTCCCCGAGTCGTTTAAGATTTGGAGCTTGAGAAAGGTTGCCGAATGCCGCAAGAAACAGCGTGGCTTGGTAAAGTCTGCTTTCAATGCGTTAAAGCCCGGTGGAACCCTGGTCTACAGCACTTGTAGCTTTTCCCCCGAGGAAAACGAAAGCGTTATTGCGGACCTACTAAAGAGATTTTCGGATTCAGCGTCGATTGAATCATTTGATCTAGGTTTCGATAACTGGCAAGTGGGATTGTCCCAGTGGCAAGGTAAGGCATTCCCCGAGTCCCTGCATGTGTGCCGGCGGATTTTGCCGAACCAGTCCATGGACGGATTGTTCATCGCCAAGATCAAAAAAGATGCATGACTGTAGATAGATCAATGATCCGGTTAGTCAACCCAGCCCTTGCGAACCGCCAAGACCGCTGCTTGAGTCCGATCGGCGACATCCAGTTTTCTTAGGATATTCTGAACGTGTTCTTTTACGGTCTCGACACTAATGCTAAGAGATGAACCGATTTCGCGGTTACTTAGTCCCAACGCGACGTGTCGAAGGACTTGCATTTCGCGGTTAGTCAGCGGAACCGAGTCTTCGATGGATTCGCGGCGCCTGTCCATTACGTTTCGAACTCGTTTGATCAAACTGCCCGCCGGGGCTTCTTCGCCGGCCATCACACGATGGATCGAACTGATAAGCTCTTCTCGCTTCACCGACTTTAGCAGGTACTCTTTTGCGCCCAACGCAACGCTTCTGGCGACGTAGGTCGGGTTGTCGTGGGACGATAGCATGACAACTTTGACACTCGCACCGGCATTTTTCAATTCGCTCAAGACGGTCAAACCATCCTTATTGGGCATACGGACATCTAACAGCAGGACGTCGGGTTGAAGTTGCAGCACTTTTTCAATCGCTTGGACGCCGTCGATCGCCTCGCCGACAATCTCGACAGATTCGCCTGCGAGTGTCGATACGATGCCGCGACGGACCACTTCATGATCGTCAGCGATGACCAACCGAACACTCATAATCTTGACCGCCTATCTACCTAGAAGAAAAACGAGCAAACCAGCAATTGGGGACAGTGGTTTTAGATTACTAGAACCCACTAAGCGGGCTACCCGAAACATAAAATATTACACCAAAATTCAGGTTGTGTCTGTCGCAGAGGAAATTAAAAGCCCCCTTTGGGATGTTTTAAGGTGTTTTAGTTCGCTTAATGACCACTATTATTTGAATTGTGTGGGAAACGTGGCGGCGGTGTCATAATCGCTGACATCAACCTGATCGTTAAATCTTGACTGCACATGAGGCATTTGCACAGCAAATCACGAGGTCTGTGTCGCTTTATCATCGTTCTGACCTAAATAAACCTGATGTTCCCGCTGTGCAACTTTAGCGTCATAGACGTGGCTAAAAAGGCAAATGATGAAGCGAAAAGACAACCGACCTAAACGATTATTGCTAGTTGATGACGACAGAAGTCTGTTGGAATCGATGGGCTCGTGGCTAGGTAGTATCGGCTACGATGTTACCCTTGCTGATTCTGTCGCTGCGGCAAAGCGAACCTGTGAACAGCGAAATATTGACCTGGCGATGGTCGATCTTCGTTTGGGTGATGGCGATGGCTTTGACGTTCTAAGTCACTTCAAGAAACACTATCCTCAGATTCCTGTTGTTTTGGTTTCAGGTTACGCGACCGCGGATACCGGTGTTGAAGCGATGCGGGCTGGTGCTTTCGATCTGCTAACCAAGCCTTTGATCGATCAATAATTAGAGCTAACACTGCGTCGAGCGTTTGCGCAGCGGGAAGTGATCGAAGAAAATAATAACCTTCGTGCCCAACTAGATCAGCGCTACAGCCTTCACAGCATCATTGCTAACGACCATCGGATGGTGCGGACTTTTGAAATCATTGAAAGCATCGCTGACACTCGAGCGACGGTATTGATTACCGGTGAAAGCGGAACGGGCAAATCGATGATTGCCCGAGCCATTCATCAACGAAGTCAGCGTCGGGACAAGCCGTTTGTAGAAGTGGCATGCGGAGCGTTGCCTGAAAATTTACTGGAAAGCGAACTGTTCGGGCATGTGGAAGGTTCCTTTACCGGAGCCAGCGGACGCAAGATTGGAAAGTTCCAACAGGCGGACAATGGCACGATGTTCTTGGACGAAATCGCAACCGCATCTCCTGGAATGCAAGTCAAATTATTGCGAGTCTTGCAGGAGTTACAGTTTGAACCGGTAGGTGGTACTGAAACCATTACTGTGGACACTCGCTTGATTCTCGCGACGAACGAAGATCTTGAAGTTGCGGTCAGCGAAGGTCGGTTCCGACAAGATTTGTTTTACCGAATCAATGTTATCAATTTGGAATTACCTTCGCTAAGAGAGCGTCCTAGTGACATCCCAGCGATGGCGGACTTTTTCTTGAAGAACGTGGCATCAGAGGCAAGCCGAGATTTAGAGGGTCTGTCTGACAGTGCGATCGATGCCTTAGGTTCGTATCACTGGCCGGGTAACGTGCGCGAACTGCAGAACGTGATCGAGCGGGCTGTGCTACTATGCAAAGGGCCTCAGATTGGATTGAACGATCTGCCTAGCCACATCGCCAACGGAAGTCGCAAAAGCACAACGATCAGTGATCAAGGCGTTAGTCGTCGGCGGAGTCTAAAGGAAGCACTGGAAGAACCCGAACGCGAAATCATCGCCCAAGTCTTGCGAGAGTTTCAAGGCAACCGGAACGAAACCGCAGATGCGCTGGGAATCAACCGAACCACGCTGTACAAAAAGATGAGGAAGCTTGGTCTAGAGGATAAGCCGACTTTTGAATGATGTTGGCAATTCACGCCGCCCAAGGACGACATTCTTTACCCACAGCCGTCGTCCTTGGGCATTTTTATGCGCCTATTTTGCCCCAAACTATTCAAATTCAATGCATCAGGCGCGGATGGCGTTGCCCTGGCTACCCAATTCCATCATTGGCTTTGAAAATATTGCCTAAACATGATACGAGTATCTGGATTTTGCAGTTGATCTAAAAAGGCGGTTGGCGATGACAAGGGACAAAAGCTAATTGCGATTGGTTGACCAAATCACATCGAAGCAGTTGCAAATCGAAGCAGTTGCAAATCGAAATACTTACATGGGCTGAAAATTAGGCGCAGCTTGGTTGATGTGATTTAGCAGGTCCATCGATTTATAATTGCAAATGGTCTCCACGTGTGGTTAATGGACCAAAAGAAACAAATGAGACGCGAAGATGTCAAAGTCGCAACCCAACGGTGAAATGGTCGTGCTGGTGCATGGTTTTGCCGCTCATAAACTGTTGATGCATGCGATTGAGCGACGCTTGCGACGCAAGGGTTATTTGGTTCACAATTTTGGGTATTTTAGTTTTCAGTCGATCACCACTTTGGTACCGATGGTCTCTCAGACGATCAAGCAGTTGGCATGCCAACCCAATGTCAGAAGACTTCAATTTATTGGCCACAGCATGGGTTGCATCTTAGGGCGGTTGGCACTGTTGGAGACTAAGCCAACTAATTTTGGCCGCATGGTGATGATGACGCCGCCATCTCAAGGTTCTCCCATTGCAAACTATTTAGCTCCTAACTTTGGATGGTGTATTCCTCCGTTGCGGCAATTAACCACCGGATCCGATAGCTTGGTCAATCAGATTCCAAGACCTGATTATTCATTTGGAATCATTCGTGCAAATGGCGATTTAGTAGTACCAGCCCCGTACGAACAATTGGATGGGGCAGTCGATTATCTAGAGGTGCCAGATTATCTAGAGGTGCCAGGCATGCATTCGTCAGTGCTATTCAACCGAGCTTTAGTGGATCGAATTGACCAATTTATTCAAGTTGGAAAATTCAGTGGGGAAGAGATAGTCAAAGTCATGTGAGTGATCCCGGACGGTACAGGCGAAAAGGGACCCATCTCAATCAGGCAGCACAACACTTTCACGACCGCGTCGCGTTGCCAATTGTGGCAGGAGAGAGTTAGCGGTGTTGTAAGCAAAAAATTTGACGCTACCTCCCGCAAAAGCAAAGATGGCCCCGCCTGGATGATGACTCCAATGATGCAACGTATCACACTGATCCCCTAATTTTCCTGCTTGAAACTGATAGGGGCCAACGTCACAAGAATCTAAATAGGTTGTGATACTAGCTGAAGCTCGGGTTTCTCGAACCCCCAGTAACATGTCGCAAGAGCCTGTGCCCTGTTGACCGAAACCGGAATACCACCAACCATACCAAAAGTCAGCGCTTGGAGGTCTTTCACCGATCAAGAGCGTGTTCGAGGCCCCGTCTACAATCTCGCTTAAGGTGGTGTCCGAATCTCTATAGAACACCCCATCTTCCGTGCTCCAATTGACACCGTTGACGCCAAGATAGCTAGTCGAGGCAACAACCATAGATTCGTGAGTCAAATGCACCTGACCATAATCCGGCTCGCTTGGGCATTGGTAAGTTGGAATTACCGTTTGTAGCCCAATGTGAGAGAATGGAGACGGAGACTGTCGATAATCTGCGATGGCTCGATCATGCACAGCGACTTGTTCTACATAAGGTAGAAGTTGCTGCAACCAACTCTGGGAGCGATAGGGAGTCGAATCGGAACCGGAAATTCCAGCAGGAAAATGTCCATGGCTAGATTCATAAGACAACGTAGCGATTGCAACTTGTCGAACATTGTTCATGCAGGTGGTTCTACGTGCATTTTCTCTCACCCTTTGAATCGCAGGGAGCAGTATCGACATCAAAATGACTACGATAGCTATCACGACGATCAGTTCCACGAGCGTGAAGCCAATACTGCTGGGCATAAAACCCGATTTGTGCAACTTTCGATGGTTCCGCATTCGAATGGCTCCCAAGACAAGTATTGGCTATCGTTTCACTTTATACCGAAGCATACCGTACGCAATTCATTTGCGACTTTGTAGAAAATGAGGCGCTAGCCAATAGCCAACGGCTGCAACTACGACCAGGCCGGCTAGCAACCAGAATAAGCTAAAGTTCTGTCTCTTAAGTGGGATTTCTGGTAAGTAATATCCACTAAGGAAGAAAATTGAGGAGTCGTTGGGAGTTGAATTAGAA
>JBDNHU010000314.1:0-7270 GCA_041688615.1 Mariniblastus sp.
AATCACCGTGACCACCAAGTTGATTCCGAAAACCTGCGTGTATCAATTTGCCATTCGCCGGTGAAGCGGGCATCGGTCTTGGAAACTAACCTGGGTCACTTAATCCTTAATCGTGTTTAGGAATTTAGAAATGAAGCAGTACTTGAAAGTTGGAGGGCGATTTGGACTCTGCATTGCGCTGGCGAGCGCGGTGAACGGACTCTGCCCGACGAC
This sequence comes from Mariniblastus sp., assembly GCA_041688615.1. Lineage (GTDB taxonomy): Bacteria > Planctomycetota > Planctomycetia > Pirellulales > Pirellulaceae > M30B19. Next base: position 214 of record JBDNHU010000314.1, read on the forward strand.
GAATGCTGTGGCAGCGACTGAATTGAATGCCAACGGCGAAACACTGGCAACGCCAGAGAATTCCGCCCAAGAAGTTAATTTGAAAGTTGGTGATCAAGCGCCGGACTTTGACATTGAATCCCTAGACGGAAAACGTATCAAATTATCCGAACGATTTGGCAAAGATGGCCGACCGGTCATCTTACTATTCTCTCGCGCCAATTGGTGACCGTTCTGCATGGCTCAGCTGGTCCAGCTGAATAAGAATGCGGATGGTTTCAAGAAAGCCGGCGTGGAGGTGATTGCGGTATTTCGCGAAGAAGCCAAGGGTGTCAAGGGTTTGCAGGCTATCAAAGACAAGACAAAAGTTCCCTTCACTTTAGGCTTAGATACTCCCGCGTCGAAGACTAAGAAGTATAGTGTTGGGAAGATGAAGTTTGATAACTACGTGATTGACAAGAATGGAGTGATCACCGCAATTATCGACGGAGACCTGCGAAATCGCGCCAAGTCTGAAAAGTTGCTGGCTGAAATTGGCAAATTCAACGGAACTCAAAAAGAGGATTAGGCCTTTTCCTATCCTGCAGCTGACTTGACTTAAGAATCTATCGACTTGTAGCATTTAACTTTTAGAAGTTGACTTTAAGCAAACGCTGGGTCAACCAGGAACCTATTCCAAGTGACAGTGTCGATTCCACACGACAACGGTACACAAGTTATCCGGATTTCGAGGGTCATCCGGATTTCGAGGGGATCGCGGGAATAAGTTCGCTTAGAATTAAGAACATCGTAGAACCGAGTTCCACTGAACTGGGTTCGACGATTTTTTTTTTGTGGAACTGTGTCCCAAAATAACGGCCAAATTATTGCCACATCATCATTGATTGCCTTCCAATTTCTCGGCTTTCAATTTGGCTTCTTTGAAGTGATGCAGAGCATTTCTGCCGCTGATTTTTTCTCGTTCGATCAATTGTTGCGTGATGGCATCGATTGCAAATCGTTGTGGCGGCTGGTCCAGCAGATGTTCGGCCTTATCCATCCAACGTCGAAACAACTTTGCGATTTGCCGTTCACCGCCGCCTCGAAATTCCGCCAACTTTTGAACAGCCTGCAAGTCCGTCTGAGCGGCGGCGGCGTTGTACTTGCCGGTGAATCTAGATTCAGCAACCATCCCTGCCAACATGATCAATGCGTCGGCCTCGATTGGATCCTTGGTTTGACGCGTCTTATCTTTCCGCAGTTCGCATTCACCTAATCGCGACTGTTTGGGCTTAACGCTTACGCGATGTACATTTCGCCCCATTAATAAAGCCATCACCGCATGCCCTGCTTCGTGGTATGCGGTTGCCATCAATTGAACATCCACCGTAGGGCTGGGCGTTGCCGGTTTGGCATCGTTTTTGGTTGGTTGCGATTTTGTCATGATCCCCATTCTATGCCAACTAAATGCTTTGCCAACTACCAGGCAAATTCCAGGTCAAGCGAACCACTGTTCAAACAATGGTGTCTCCGCCACCGTCGAATCTTGGCCTTGCAACTGGGACATTACTACCATTGCCAGCGAAATCTTAGCCCTCGCTTTTGCAATGGCCCGGCTAGGTAGCCTGCCGCCTGCAAAACAGAACGCCGTCGTGATACGATTTGCAACCGGCGTTGTTGAGTGCAGTTCTGCTTGCAGGTTTATTGCGTGGATAGCGTCCGTTTCGCAATGCACGGTTGCGGTTTTTCAGGAAATTTCTGGGACGTCAAACGGGTAGTTAAAAAGGTTGATTCGCTTCATTTCTGTGGTTGGAATCCAGTGTTAAAAGCAACAATTGAAACTTATCGTCAGGCTTATAGCGGTCTGCCCCGTGCCGTTTGGGTCATCTCGACGATTTTATTGATCAATCGCAGCGGCACAATGGTTTTGCCGTACTTGGCATTGTATTTGTCGGACGAATTAGCGTTGACCGAAGTCAATTTCGGCTACTTACTTAGCTTTTATGGAATTGGCGCGATTGCTGGCGCTTACTTGGGAGGGCGTTTAAGTAGAACTGCGGGCGCAATCCGCACTCAGATCGTTTGCTTAGCTTTTAGTGCACCGCTGTTTGTCACTCTTGGGCTACTTCGCCAGTTCTACTCTTTAGCGTTGTTCTTGCCATTAATGGCCTTGTTCGTCGAAGCCGCTCGTCCTGCGACCACAACCGCGACCACCGAATTGTGTCCCAAACACTTACACACCAAAGCCCTTGCCTTGAACCGAATGGCGGTCAACTTGGGTATGGCGATTGGCCCAGTGATCGGAGGTGCAATCTATCAATATGGATTTATCTATTTGGTATTAATCAATGCCAGTTTCTGCTCGTTGGCTGCCCTCTTACTTATGGTCTATTTCGGATGGCAGCCAACCAAGGTTGTCGCAGAACCCATCTCACCCAGCCAACAAAAACGCGGCGATTCGCCTTGGCGAGACAAAATCTATCTGGGCCTGCTACTGGTTAACACGTTAACGGGTCTGATATTTTTCCAGGTGATGGGGATCTTCCAAGTCTATTTGCGTGACGACTTTCGTTGGACCGAATTCAACCTGGGGTGCCTACTATCGATCAATACGATCGTGATCGTTCTAGCTGAAATGGTTTTGGTCGATAAATTGAAAAACTTCAACCACCTTCGAGTCATCGGCTGGGGCTGCCTAATGGTTGGACTTGGCTTTGGTATCGTCGCGTTCGGTGGTGGAATTGCGGTGGCCATGACAAGCGTCTTGCTTTGGACATTCGGCGAGATGTTGACCATGCCTTTAAGCGTTGCCTACGCCAGTCACCGCAGCACGGCCAAGAGTCGCAGTTCATATTTGGCCGCATATTCAATGAGTTTTTCGGTTTGCTTGGTGGCCGCGCCACTGATCGGCACTCGGCTATACAGCATCCATCATGCACTGCCATGGTATTCAAGTTTAGTTCTGGGCGTTGTACTTTTGCTTGCTTGCTATCGACTGGCTTGGGCTGAGAAAAACGAACAGCAAAACGAATCCCTTGAAATAGAAAACAGCCAGTACCCAGTGGCCAGTGCAGGAGTCGATGCGGCCCAGCAAAAGACGGCGGATCCGTCGGCAAATTTATCGGTATGATCGGAAGACCTTTGAGAGTGGCCTGAGGAAAAATCAATTCAGCTCGCAAGTGCGACTCAGTTCCCACACCGAGAATGCGATTTTGAATTAGACAAAGCCTGGTTCGTCTCTACTTATGGTTCCGACGTCACCTTTTGGATCACGACTTCGACCTCACCTTGGTTATCATCCAGACGGTTGGGCAGATCATTGATTCGCAAAAACAGTTCCTCACCCGACGCGGGAAATTCAACCAATTCGCCTGCTGGTTGGGCATTGGATAACTCGGTCATACCTTGGAAAAATGCCTTTCGCCCTACCAAGGCATATTGAAGCTGCCCCAAGGGTTGACCGTGAACATACGCAATCGTGATGCCCTCAGGTTCAGAAATCCAGGCGTTGTTTCCTTCCTTCGCAATTTGGAACGAACCCTTGCTTTGAATCTTCCACCGCCCCGTCGGCAAATTTAGTCCCGTACTGTGCCAAGCGCCATCAGCTGGCACTTTCAAGGACTGACTAGCCGTCGTCAATGCCTTGGCTTCTTTCCATTGGATGGCAGATCGTTGCAAATCGTATCCGTATTGCATTTCCTTGGTCATGACCTGCCATTGAGCTTCCAATTGTTCCACATTCAGAGACGATTCGTGCAACAGGGATCGCGAGATAGAATCAGGTCGATTGGTACCTAACCCCTTCAATGCGGTGCGAAATTCCGATTTCAACATCGGATGAGTGTCCAGCATGTTGACCGCAGCCCAACTCCAAGCATAGGCCTCGGTTTGCGGGAACGCAGAAATAGGTAACGCCATTACCTCTTGGAATGATTTGGGGATTCCCGTTCGATAGGCGTCTTGGATCAGCTTCACTCTACCCCAGTACGCCAGTTCATTCTTATCAACAACGCGTGCCGCCATTTCTAGTTTGCCGTCGTTCCAACGGTGCAACGCCAAGTGTTCGGCCAAACCTTCGGCCAGCCAAATGGGTCCCAAAGTCCCAAAGTTGTAGTAGCAAAACGCATGGGTGCCTTCGTGCAGTAGCATGTGCCGATTGTAGTAAGTTCCCGGATGTCGATTGACCCAGATTTGATTTCCGTACTCCCAACCACCTGGCGGCAATCGCCCACCGGGCAGCAAATTTGCCGGTGGCAACAACTGTGCGACTTTAAATTTTTCAATATCCACGATCAAAAAACAAGTAACATGCCAGTCTCTAAATCGCCGGGCATCCGCGGAAAAAAATTCGATCCACTGCGGCACCGCTTGTTCAAAAACTTTGCCGAAATCGTCAATAATAGGATCGGCCGGATGATCAGTGATCAACGTAAAATGTCGCGTTTGGACATAACGCAAACCAGCGGCTTGGCATCGTTCCCAATCAACCGAAACAATGTTGCCAGGTCCTAACTTGCGTTGGGGCTTATAGCCATCGTTTGTCGTCTTGACCGAAGGAATACCAAATCGATCCGTAGTCACTGCGGACAAGCTATCAAGTTTGTCGTCCACCAAAGGGGCGGCATCGTTTGACTTGCCGCTAGAATCCGAAGGTCTTCCCTCAAAGACTTGTGACCCTGGGTCAACGCGGTCAGATTTATCCACACCCTCTGGCATGTTGGATTCGCTACGCCCCTGATTGCTGACCCCGGCCTCTTGCTGGCTGACCTCGGGAAATGCATTCGGATTTGCAGCTGACTTTTTCCCGGTCGATAGGGTCGTTGGCTCGGCCTTGCCTAACAATGAACTGGAAATCGAACGATCGCCAGCTAGACCTAAAGGCGAATCAGGCAACGCCTCGACTTGCGAACTGGATTTCAACTTGCTGGCACTGGCACGACTTGGCCCGGCATCGGTCACCTTGGCCGTCAAAGCCGCCGAGTTCTCACCGTCTGTCGAGTTAACGTTGCGGACTGTGGATCCGCCACAACCCAAGTGTGTTGCCAGCAACATGAGCGACAGTACCAGCACCGATTGGCAAGCGAAGTTTGATACGTTTTTCATGGTTCTCAATTCTACTGGACCAGGTGACGCAAATGTTGCGAGTCGTTGATGACCGCGGAAAATCGCTGGAAACGTTATCTTCAACCGCACCAACTGGCCTGAGTGAAGCTGGAGCAACGGCCGCCTCTTGGTAACGTCTATTGTGATGCCAGCATCGTTAAGTCGCAACACAAGTCTGAAAATGACTTTAGCCCTCAGGAAACCAGATACCACCTGACCCTAGTTTACCAAACATTTGGATTTGGCATCGAATCGACGATCCGTCACCCAAAGTTCGTCTTTTGAGTTCTCTGTGAAAATGGTACAGTCGGGCGACTTAGACAATTAGGCTCGTGATCGGCTGGAACGCTGATTGGCAACGAACGGTTTTGGATGCGCTTGCGATAACTTGTGGACGGATTGCGGGTGCTGATGACAATAGACGCTAAATACCCCGCCGTTTTGCCTTCGATGGCACTAAGTTGACCCGTGGAGCATTCGCCTGGAATCAGGTGAGTGGCTTAACAACCGTTGTTTGACGTAATTGATCGGGACTTCACTCGCATGCCAAACTTTCAATCCAGACAAGTCAATTCGATCCTATGAATGCGATTACTCGAACCATTACGATCGACCTTCTTAGGGTCTTCCTGGTTACGCTGACTGGATTGACCAGCGTGATCATGATGGTGTTCGTCGTTCAAGACATGTTACGGGAGAGTTTAACACCAATCACTGCTTTGCAATTGATTCCGTACGCGATTCCGGGCGCGTTGATTTTTGCGATTCCTGGAACGATGCTATTCGCGGTTTGTACCGTTTACGGGCGCATGGCAGCAGACAACGAAGTGATTGCCATAAAGTCGCTGGGAATCTCTCCGTGGCTTGTGATGCGGCCCGCCATTATCGTGGCCATGGCCTTGAGTTTCGTGACGGTTTACTTGAGTGATGTTGCCGTGCCGTGGGGTCGAACCGGCATGTATCAAGTGGTTCTGCATTCGGTCCATCACACCATCTATGGCGCCCTTCGATCCAAACGAGCATACAACAAAGGTCCGATCTCGATTCGAGTGGATGATGTTGCCGACCAGTCTTTGATTCATCCTGTAATTGAAATGCAAGGCAGAATGAGTTTAATCGCCTCGACCGCTCAATTGGACTGCGACACACTAAATAATCAACTGATCTTGATCGCGTACAATGGCGAGATCACCGCGAACAACGTTTCGATGGGCTTTCCAAAAGAATTTCGCGAAGTCATAAAATTAGACGAATTGATCAAGAAGGGCGATGTCAGCACAAGTCCTTCGAACATTCCGATGAACGAATTACCCTCCGCGATTTCGGAACAGCAGCAAAAAAACCAGACGCTCCGTAATGAGATGTCAGGCGAGGCGTCGAAGGCATTGATCAGCGGGCAAAGCGATCCGCAAATGACGAGCCTTTGGCAAAAGCAAATGGCTGATCTTCAGTACGGAGAGACTCGTGTGAAGAAATTGGAACTGGAAGGCGTTCGGCGTTGGGCAGGCGGTTTTAGTTGCCTTTGCTTTGCTTTTGTAGGAGCAGCGGTTGCGATTCGCTTCCGATTCACTGACTTCTGGAGCATTTTCATCTTCTGCTTCATCCCAATCTTGGTCGTCTACTATCCCATCTTGGCCTTCGCCTCGGATGGCGTAAAGAATGGAACGCTGCCGGCAATCAGTGTCTGGGCCAGCAACCTTGTCGTTCTTGTGTTTGGCTTAGCCTTACTTCGTTCCATCTTAAAGAATTAGGGCGTTGGGGTCCGTAACCAACTTGCGGCGAATATACCGACGGGGATGGAGAACTTGGCCTGGTCAAGTCAGTTTCAAGTCAGTTTCAAGTCAGTTTCAAGTCAGTTTCAAGTCAGTTTCAAGTCAGTTTCAAGTCAGTTTCAAGTCAGTTTCAAGTCAGTTTCGAGTCAGTTTCAAGTCAGTTTCAAGTCAGGCGAAGTCTACCCATATCGCTTCTCTATAATTGCAGACCGATGGGAATGGGC
>JBDNHU010000037.1:0-4611 GCA_041688615.1 Mariniblastus sp.
GAGATTACGTCTGTGAGATTACGTCTGTGAGATTACGTTTATTTCGATCAATTCTTCGTCCTGCCCTCGTGCCGCCCACCAAGTATTCCTATTCTTCAAGTCTGGTCGTGAGATCCGCAATCTTCAAGAGGTTCATGCACTTAAGAATAATATTTTAACGCGCTATTGGGCCAAGGTTCCACCGTCTAAGAATCTCGCGACCGCAGCTTGTACTTTTGGGTCGTCAGGAAGGAACGAGTGCAGATTGGGTACGATCAGCATCTCCGTCGCGCCTTCCAGTTTTGCTTCTTCAACGCTTACGATCATATCGCTGGCTCCGTCGACCAATGGGTTAAACTTGGTCCAAGTGTCCATATCACCTGCCACAATGCCGAATGGGCAGTCAGGAATTGCCAGTTTCTGTTCTAAGCGATCCCATTCTGGGCCCAGTTCCATTCCTGCTTGCCCGGTGACAATCTTGAACAAACCCATCTTGCCCAATCGTTTTGCGATCGTCGCACCATGGTTGGGCGGGCCCAACATGACAACTCGCTTGACTTGGCCTAACACGGCCTCGGCTTCTTGGTCACTTTGCCAGTCACCGATTGCGTGCCTAACGACAATATTCCCCATGCTATGCCCAACAAAATAAACGTCAGGTGTGCCAGGAATGTTTTCGACTAATTCACGTAAGGCGGCCGCATGGTCGGCAATAGATCCACGCGAACTACCGTAACCGAAGGAAATAATCGAATCATAGCCGGCCGAATTTAGCGCACGTCCAAGGCTGTTCATCGAATCGCTACTGCGCAATAAGCCATGTAGCAGGACGACAACTTTTGTTGGGTTGGGCTTCGGATTTTGGTCAATCACCTTGTCCAAAGCCAGTTCGCAGGACGCTCGGCTCCCCCACGCCATTCGGATGTTTCGGTCGTCGACCAATCGCCAATGTTGAGTCAACAAATTCTGTTGAATTCGCCAGCCAAACCACCAACGATGGTCCGTCCAAATTTGCTTACCACCCAGGGTTGGCAGGCGAAGGTTGAAATTGTTGTCCGAATCTACTGGCTTTTCAAACCGTGTCATATCGCCTGAATCCGACTTAAATACTTGCCCTTGCGCAGCGTGACAGAATTGTAGGGTGACTAGCAAACCCAGACCCGCTACGCAAAATATACGCCAACCACGATTGCTTGTCACGCTTTCGAATAAGTCAATCACCCAGTTTTCGACTACCCAGCTTACAGCACATTTCCCAGGTGAAGTGGTGGCGATCTGTTTTTGAACCATAGGCATGCTGGGTGACTTTCCTAAACTTCAGGTTTAGTATGCTTCGGACTCATAACGGCGTGGTCAGTTTCAAACCGATGATCCCACCGATGATCAACAGGATGCTGACGATACGTGGAGGGGTGGCAATTTCATGGAAGAAGAAAATGCCAACCAATACTGTACCAATTGAACCAATTCCAACCCATACCGAATACGCGGTACTAAGCGGAAGTGTTCGCAACGCGTATGCGAGCAGCGAAAAACTGATCACCATCGCGAAAACCGTTGTCACCGAAGGCCAGAAACGAGTGAATCCGTCTGACTGCTTCAAGCCGATCGCCCAGACGACTTCAAATAAGCCGGCTAGAACCAGACTGTACCATGCCATGATAAATCCTATTGAAACAGCTGGAATGTGGATAAGTTGAAACGACCGGCCTGCCATCGCTGGGAGTCAAAAGAATTCGGACTCAAGGTCCTGCTATCTGTAAGCTCTGCTATCTGCCACTTTTTGGCGAACTGTTGGATGACTGCCGAATGGAAACGCGGCGGGGCTATTTTTCTAAAAATAAATGCTGAGGGCAATGACCAGCTAGGTAGCTCGTATCCAAATGAACACGCCGCTGCATCCATGACAAAAATCACCGCAATGTAAAACCAGGCTGACACATGTTGCTTCGATCAGTCAATAGTGCCAGTTCAACGCAACGCTTCAGGTCAACGCAATGGTTCATTTCAACGCAATGGTGAGTGCGAAATTGACTGGGCAAATTCACCCTTGGTGCTTCTGTGGTCGAAAGGCAATTCGATAAATACAGCGAGTGTACAAGCATTCCTGAGTCATTGACTGCCTGTCAGGGGTGAACTAAAGTGCTAACTTCTGTGTTTAGAGGTGGTTGGTTTCTTGAATCTTCAAGACCAACAAACAGGGAACATTGGTGTAAACCCAAGACGGCCCCGCCCGCTGTGAACGAGTGTTCGATATCGCAAATTCTTAATGGCCATTGGGCTGAAGATATTCTTCAAATTGTTCGGAAGATGATCTTTGGCGCGAGAAGGCATTGCGGTGGCGACTCGTAAGTCAGAAGACCTACCCCTAAGCGAGTGCATCCCGTTTCAGCGTGGACTTGAAACGAATTGCCAAGAATTGCCAAGAATTGCGATCGATTTACAGGACCAACGGTCAATCCGATCGTTGCGGCAACACCAGCGTGGAGATCTAACGCCGAAGATAATTCGTCAAAAGATTTTTCGCTTTGGTTTTGAATTCTGATCCTTAGCAGGCTGATCGTTTGTGCAAGCGTCTGAATGGTGCAGGCGTCTGAATGGTGCAAGCGTCTGAATGGTGCAAGCTTTTGGGGGCGTCCCCAAGGTGTGATGATCGTGTGGTTTACTTGACCGACTCGGATATTGCGCGACTCGGATCTTGCGCGACTCGGATCTTGCGCGACTCGGATCTTGCGCGATTGGGATATTGCGCGATTGGGATATTGCGCGATTGGGATATTGCCGGATCAGTTCGTAGTGACATTATCATCCCCTAGATTTGCTAAATCTGCCTGTCTTTCCATCGCTTTCCTATCTTCGTTACCCAGTTCCTATGAAAGTCAAGACCTATGTTTTGCAAATGTTATGTTCGATTTCGAGTGTTCGTGTTCATTTTTTTCGGGGCAATCGTTTCTACTTGGTCCGTCAATTCGTCGCTAGCCGATGTTGTTCAATTCGAAGATCTACCGGTGCCAGGCGGTTTATCAGCCAGTGGTGGGTTCAATAACGGTGACGTAAGGCTAGGCAGCCCTTACCGCGATCCTTTTACGGTCTTGTCATCGGGTGATGATGGATTTGGCGGTAATCAAACTCAGCAATCTTGGGCGTCAGACGGCGTCGATTTTGGAAACACATTTACCTACTATGACACGTTTGACTATTGGTCGGGTTGGAGCTGGTCCAACCGAACCGATACAACCACAGCGGGCTTCACCAACCAATATGCTTCGTGGGCGGGAGGTGGTTCGGATGGAAGTGGTGGATTCGTGGATAAAGAGAACTATGCGGTTGCTTTTGGCAGCGGCGCCTACTTTAACCTACCATCGGGCGTCCAATTGCAATCTATCGATATAAGCAACACAACCTACGCAGCATTATCGATGATGAATGGGGATTCAATCGCCAAGAAATTTGGTGGAGTGTCGGGCAATGATCCAGATTATTTTCGTGTGAACCTGTTGGGTTATGATGGAATCGATGTCGACGCGAACTTGATTGGTACCGTATCTTTGACCTTGGCGGATTACACGTTTGCCGACAACAGTTTGGACTACATTTTAGATTCCTGGAGCGAATTGAACTTAGCCGCAATTAGCGGATCGCGACAAATTCGATTGTCGTACGAGTCCAGCGATTCGGGTAACTTTGGGGTCAATACGCCAACTTATATTGCGGTGGACAATCTTCGATTTGCTGCAGTTCCCGAACCCCATTTATTGGGCTTGCTGGTATTCCTTGCTGGGATCGTTTCGGTTGTCGAACGCCGCAGGGACGAGTAATTTGCGGCAGAGTTTACCTTGGTGAGTGGCATCAACGGACCAGCGACTGGATTGATTTTGTACCACGTTTGCCTGGGGTGCATCGCTGAGGTTTTCGCGGAATTGTAGGTTGCCAATTAACGAAAAAGTCCCAGGTCACATTTGGGAATGACCTGGGACTTTTGATTTCGTAGGTCATAACTTACGAAACGGACGTCAATAATATTTCACAAATTTTCTAGAAGGTGAAGATTACGTCGACACCGAAGATTGGAGTCTCTTGTGCGGCTCCAACTAGATCTGCTCCCCAGTTGTAGCGAACTTCTGGACGAATCATGATGTTTTCAGACCGCCTTAGGTTTAGACCCGAAGTCATCGAATAGGTCGATTGAGCAGTGCCACCGATGTCGCTCTTCCACCACTCGATACGAGTACCCGCAGCAACTTTTTCGGAAACTTGGTAAATCAGGTATTGATTCAAACCGACTTCATTGTTGTTGCCACCTGAAGAGTCAGTGGATAACAAGTCCGACTGTACGATGTAGTTCAGTCGATCAGTCAAGGTCATGTCTAAGACCATGCTGTGCGAGTACCCGCTTCCACGCCATCCCAAATTCCCGGCCGTGGTGATGTAAGTGAAGGTGGCATCTTCCCCCAAGGTCTTGCTGAAACCACCAAGGAAACTGCTGCCTCCGTTGAACTGGTTGAAACCGGTATCCCAACCCAATGTCCAACCTGCGTAAACCGTTGTGGTATCGTTGGCGTCAATAGTTGCCAAGGCACCCGTGTGCGTAAACGGTTCGGAGTTGAACATGGTGTAAGCGTGGCTGTAGAA
>JBDNHU010000315.1:0-4254 GCA_041688615.1 Mariniblastus sp.
GGCGGCGATGGAATCGCGCTATCGGAACTCGCGGAGCTCGACACGATGGTTACCGTCGTCGATTGCGCTAATTTTCTAGATGACTTGCAGCGCAGTAAAGACCTGCAAAGTTTGGGGGAAGCAGTTAGCGCGCAAGATACACGGACGGTCGCGGACCTATTGATCGACCAAGTCGAATTTGCAAACGTCATTGTGATCAATAAGACCGATACGGTGGATGAAGCGACGGTACAGATCATCGAATCGCTGATCGAGCAACTGAATCCCTACGCACTCAGGCTGCGAAGCGCGTTCGGCAAGATCGAACCCGCCAAGATACTCGGAACCGGCCGCTTTGATTTCGAGATTGCCAAGCAGTCGAAGGGCTGGCAATTGACGCTCCGCGGTGAGGGGGCGAGTGAAACCGAAGAGTATGGCGTTACGAGCTTTGTCTATCGCGCTCGGCGGCCCTTTCATCCGCAGCGATTCTACGACCGACTCAGCCAAGATTGGTATGGTATCTTGCGATCCAAAGGGTTCTTTTGGTTAGCCAGCCGGCTCGACAAAATCGGTGTCTGGTCTCAGGCCGGCAAGGTCGTCAGTTTGGATTTTGGCGGATTTTGGTGGGCTGCGATTCCCCGAGATTATTGGCCCGATTTTCCGCAAATCCGCGAACCAATCGAAAAGATTTGGGATCCCACCGTTGGCGATTGTCGCCAGGAGCTGGTGTTCATCGGAATTGAGCTGGATGAGTTGGAAATCTACGATTCGCTTCAAGAGTGTCTGTTGACCGATCAGGAACTAGCCGCCGGACCCGCAGCATGGGCATCCTACTCAGACCCTTTTCCCAAGTGGAACCGTACCGTCGCCGATCTACTCGCCTCCCTCGAATCATAGAGAGTATTGTGTCCAAATGAAATCGCTATACAGTGCAAGAATTCAGGGTAGCCATCTGAAACAATTCTCGACGGCAAGAATGATGCTCGCTTTTCAACGTACTATGTTTCTCTTGGCAGCTTGCTGGCTGCATTGTGCATTGGCGGAATGCATTCCTGCGCAGGAAGAAGCAGTCGTTGCTGCAGACCGGGAACCATCAAAGTTACTGAGCGATGCCGTACCGCGCGACATATTCCTTCCCCTCGAATCGCTCGCCGAACACACCAGGCAACTTTCGGAAGAACTGCTCCTAAAGGCATTGGATAGCGAAGCCTTCTACACGCTGGTCGGTCAATTGAAGCCGGTCTCGGAGGGGTTTTGGGGAGGCTACTTCAGCGTTGAGCCTGCCGATTTAACGGAGATCGAACAGGTGCGAGCGGCGCTTCGGCCATGGAACGTGCCCAACATGTTTTTCGCGGATGTGCTAGTTTATGAGTCGGTTCAGCATGGTCAACGGTATGCGTCAGCCTATCTGATCCACCTCCCGAGCTTTAGGAAGCTGATAGAGCAAGAGAGCGAGTTCTTTGCGCGCTGGGGAATCACCGCCAATACTCCACCAGGCGAGGTCATGCTGGCTATCGAACGAAGCCGCCAACCCGATGATCGATGGCGTGGCTTTGGACTTGTCTTTGGCTATCCGAGATACGCCATCGATTTTTTTGTCACCGCTGGCATGCATCAACGAACCACCGGCGAGTTCGTGGAGCGAGACTTTCGACAGATTCCAACCTTCGCGAGTCCATCGGGACGTTTTGTGTACGCTGTGCCCAAGCTTAGTTCCACTAACGCTGAAGAGCTCGCGATACAACGTCGAGCTGCTTTACTTCTGTCGGAATACAAGCGTCTTCGGCCTCAATACATTGATCTATCGAAGAACACCGGCAGCCTGTTACGTGACTGGATGGATGATGGTAATGGGTATTGCCATCCGGAACATCTCCTTGCCAAATTGCCTCGCAAGTCCGAGACCGAACTCGATGCTGAAATCGCCAATTGGAGCGCGGCAGAACCCCGAAGGCCCGAGGTAAATTTCAACCATCTTTATATCGTCTTGAATCAAAACGTTTTTGAATCCATTCGGGATTCGGACTTTGTAAACGACCACCTAGCGGCATCTGACCAAGGGTTCCCAAAGTTTCTTCCTGTAGATGGCCACTGCCAGTCGATTTATCTCCGGGGGCGCGATACGTACCTCGAATTGCTTGGACCTGAGAACAAGTTTCAAGAGCCCGTCGGGAAAGTGGGTTTAGGATGGACGGTGGAAAAGGTTGGCGAGTTGGACGTCGTCGCAAAGCTGCTTGCCACAGAGACACCGGACGACCTTACGCGAGTTTTGAATCAATGGGACTTTGATCGAGAGGGGGCCGTCAATTGGTATCACTCGCTGTTCCGAAAGCAGCCAGCGTCTGCCGATGCCGTCTGGTGGTTCAGTGAAACTCACGTCGACTTCATTCCTTCCCTCTACCCGCACAAGACTTTTGATCGCGACCGTATTGCCCGTCGAGACTTTCTCGAGTCTCGCTACGATGCAACTCGGATTCTCAAGAATGTGACCAGCATTACGATTGAACTTCCACGTGAGACAGCAACTCGCTTGCGAGGTGACTTAGAAAAGTTGGGGTGGCGTGGCGAAGAGTTTGATTCGCGTTCTTGGATTCTGCGAGGCCCTGATTTTAGCGTGATGGTATTCGTTCAGCCCGAGGCAACACGAGCCAGCATCAAGTCGATAGGTTTCGAGGCAAATCCAGGCGAATCACCGCGGAACCCACAGTCCGTTGGCGATCACATAGACGTAACTTTCGATGGAGAAAAGTCGGGTTGGATCGAATTCAAACGGAATATCATCGAGGAGTCTCGATGATCCGGTGTCAATCTCACAACGATGCCGAACGGAAGCGGTGTTCATCGTCACTTTAATCGGATGCCTGGCTTCGAACAAGCATCGCCCAACCTTTCTTCCGTAAGGCTGGCTACGAATTGGGATCCGCTATTACTTGGCCACAAAGGTCTTAGTCTACGTTTTTCTATTTCCACTATTCAAAAAGCAAAACATGCAATTCTTTCAAAGCCGTCTGTCGTCTAAGCTCGATGAGCTAGAAAGCTCAATTGAGTTCACCGATCGAGAGTTATCGCCCGGGGTCGTTTTAGAGCGGCGAGTAGTGCTCGGTTGCGGGCTCGGTGCTCTAGCAGCCATCTTCTACTCCGGCTCGCAAAAAACTCTCGGTCAAGAACTCCTATCCACCCAGGAGCCAATACCCGACGCAGATGCCATTGAGCTTGAGACATTGATTGCCAGGGTACGTCCCGAGGCACGTCGGTTGATCGCGAGCGAGAAGCCTGATGAAGAGAAGTACATCGAAATTGCAATCCGGGAATTAATCAAGGTTAACAAGCTAGAGACTTACCGTTTTATGCCGAGTCGCAACGGTGGTTGGGAGACCGATTTTCAAGCTTTTGTCCCGCCCGTGCTTCTTTACCAAATTCGAATGAGTCCCAACTCGGTGATCGAGTTGCACGACCATCGGCATCACAACGGCGCTTTGAGCGTCCGCGAAGGGGGAGCAAGCGTTCGCAGTTTTGATATTCACACGCATGAGGGAGAAGCTAAATGGGATGTTGCTGCAGGCGAGGTCCCGGCCATAGAAGAAGAGTTCTTAATCCAGGAGAAAGGGGCACTGGTGTTGAAGCAAGGCCAAGCGACTGGCTTAACACGCACACGGGAGAATATCCATCAGATAGAAGCGGGACCAGACGGTTGTTTGCTGTACGATCTGTTTACGAACTTCAAGATGAACGCACAATCGTTTGAGATCGCGTGGGACGGAAAGTACTTTGATCCAGCGAAGAAGCTATGCAAAGTCACCTGGGTTCAACCAGATCATAGCCATGAGTAGTGCTGAATTGAAGAGGATCCGTTGCTTCCCGGATTGATTCGTGATTCGCTCAATAAAAGAGACCAGTAAAACAATCAATTGCCGGCGTTAGCTGACAACTAGGCGAAGCGTATTGTCAGCTGGGCGCTGGGGTCAGGCTTGGTTTTCGGTTTTTAGGTGCTATGCTGTTTGGCGACATTCCGATTTCGTTTATTCAGGGTCGAGAGGATGCCGAGAAAACCGCGAGTACAGTTTCCCAATGCTATTTATCACATCGTGACGCGGGGTGATAGAAAGCAAAAATTATTTTACGATGCTGGCCACTACCAGATGATGGCCACTACCAAAGGTTCACCGAGGGACTGGAAGCGGAAGTTCTTCGTTCGGGTTGGCAAGTGATCGCGTATTGTTGGATGCCTAACCACATCCATGCACTGATCAAGACTCCAGAACCCAATTTGTCCAA
>JBDNHU010000316.1:0-6707 GCA_041688615.1 Mariniblastus sp.
AACCGACCGCCGTAAACCAATCTCCTGCTATGCGGTTAAAAGACGTATTCGAAATACTTCGCGGGAAGATTCAGGGAATGCTTGCTGTAATATTCCCAAAAGATTAAATTCAAGCGGTAAAAGTGGTGGCTAGTATCCGAAGGAGAACCGAGCCTGCGTTTTCTAACCGACACTGATTTTTAGGCTTCGTCCTATTGAATCCAGTCGCAACCTCGGATCGCTTCAGTTCAAACAAACCGTAAACTGTCGGAACAGAAAGAAACGCAGGAGTCGCAGAAGGGCTGGCAGAGACGAAATGGGTCAGGTGCTTCAAGTCAGTGCGTGTGAAAAAGAGTGGGCGAAACCGAAGGCGAATCGACCTTGTTTAGTGAATTGAGAACAGGATGGCAATCAATCAACAGCGAATCAATGGAATTGTCTACCGGTCTTCTCGGCGGTCTTCTCGGCGGTCGGCTTGGATGGCTGTTTGGCTGTTCGTCGGTTGCTTTTTTGTCTTTTGCAGTGTTAGCCCAGCGTTACTGCACAGTCAATTGCCGGCGGATCGAAGTGAAGGAGCGTTCTTGGATGCCTTGGAACGTCGCCAATTGTTTCAAACGATTGCCTGGCACTGTGAAGATAAATTTCAGACGTTGAAGGGTGCGGATGGGCGGCGTTCGCAGCTGGCGTCTCGCTGGATTCGAGCCAAGACGCTTGCGGCGCTCAATGCCGACGCCTTGGAGCGAGACTCTGCGTGGGCGGAAGTCAGAAGCTTGTCTCAGAAGTTGAATGCGGAAAGTCGATTCTTCCCGCAGCATTTTTTAGTTCGATTTCAATCGGCGGTAATTGGTTTGGCCGAGGCGCGGCTGTGGAATCTAACCAGTGGTTCCAGTAGTGCTGGCCAAGTCAATCGAGAGAAAGGGTTGACCGCGATTCGTCAATCCTTGGCTCAGCTGCAGTTACTTGAGCGAGAGATTCTAAACGCCGTTCCCAAGGCTTCCAATAAAACCAACACCGATGATCCCTACGATCAGCTTTCTCGTTCCCAATTGCAAGCGTTGTCTCGCGATGTCGAGTTTCAGGTTCTGGTAAGCCTGGGAATACGGGCCCAGTTGTATGGTGCTGGCCAGGATGCGCAGGCTAGTCGTTTGGACACGTATCAGCAGATAGCCGAACAAGCTCAAGGGTTGCAGCCCAAAATTCCGACCGATTCCCTTTTATGGTGGCAGGCACAGCAGTTAGCTTTGGAAGCCTTGCGAAATTTAGACCAATGGGACCAGTGGGATGCGAAGTGGGAAAACGCCGTCATTGGCGATGCGCCCGACGAGGCGTTGGGGAACATGGCCGCCGCTCGGATAGACATGTTGCTGGATCGCAAAAATTGGGTCAAAGCGAAAACCGAGGCTGGCCAGTTCTTTAAGTTGATCGAAATTCGCGATTCGGCCAGTATTAGTGAATTGAGGGCGGTGGATGACTTACGCGCGGCTTCGGCATGGCCCGAGTTTGACATAGCCAGAAGTCGTATTGTGATGGCATTGGCGGCCCAAGACGACGAAAGTGTGGGAAACGGCAGTAATCGTAACCGGCTGGCTGCGGAATCTGCCGTTTTAGAATTTTCGAAGAAGGTGGCGAAGAAGCATGGGCTGTATTGGGCCGCCGAATTGTCCCGGCGCTTGTTGGGGACCGACAGTGCCCGGCAAGTAGGGACTCAAGTTTCTTTGCTCTTGTTGCGAGATAAGATTGCAGGTCAAAAATGGACTGAGGTTCGTGAATTAATTGACAACGGTGTCCAGCAAGCCGTGGCGTCCAAGAATCAGTCTTTGGCATTTGACCTGGCAAAATTGACCGCTGCGACGGCTCGGGCCGCTGGACCTGCGGATTGGATGGTTACGCAGATCGAGACAGCTACGATTGCCTTTTCAGATGCACCCGAGGCCGATCAGTTGCACCATTACGCGAATGTTTTGGCTGCGTTGATTACGAATAAAGACAATGGGAATCTTGAGCGCCAGTTGGCGGTTTGGCAAAGGCACGTGCAGAATTGGCCGAATCGCGAATCTTCTCATGCATTGCGTCTGCAATTGGCGAACGTATTGGTTGCCAGAGAGCAATTTCGAGAGGCGTTTGCAGTGCTAGTGGCGGTGTCGCCAGATTCTCCGTCATTTGATGCCGCTACCAAACTAATGGTCCCCGTTCTGTCAGATGCGATCAATCAAAGTTACAAAGCCGCAGACGTTGAACCTGCCAAACCGTTTGCTAGGGAAGCGGTTGCTGCGATCACGCCGGGACTAAGGAAAGGCGATGACTGGATTGGTGTTTGGACTTTGCCGAAAAAACGCCTGGCGCTTGTTTTAGTGCAAGCTGAGTTGGAATCCGACAATTCGTCAGCGTTATGGGTGCCGGATTTGTTGCGGAAAGTACAGCAGCAGCTTCCTGAATTAGATGCGGACTTAGAATCTCGCTATGAAGCGGTAAAACTGTTGGCCGACTTCCAACGCAGTCCAGCGACGGTGATCGTACCGCAGTGGAAGTCTGGTGACGGTCAGCGGATCGTCAATCAAGCTGATTTGTTTTGGTTATTGAAAGTGTTCGCGCGTCAGCTTCCAGGGTTGGGGATTGATGATTCCGAAACACCATCGGCGAATAGCCGCGGTCAAACGGTGAAGGCGTCGCAGATGATCGTTACTTGTTTTGACTGTCTTGGAAAAGACCTGACTTCACCCGACAGTGTTCACTATCGTTGGCTGGTCATTGAACAGACCAAAGCGTTATTGCAATTGGATCGATTTAACGACGCCAAGCAAACCGCGAAAGCTTTGGTGGATCGATTTCCTAAAGAATTGTTTGCGAATCAACTATTAGGCTATTGTTTAGCGGGATCGAATGACCCGAGTGATGCCGCGGTTGCCGAACAACAATGGCGTATGATCGCTTATCTGACCCAAGAGCGATCCGATGATTGGTTCGAGGCGAAATACTTTGTGGCCGAATCGTTGCGGCGGCAAGGAAAAGCGGCGGAAGCCCTGAAGTTGCTGAGTTACTTGAAATTGACCAGTGCCCAAGCCTGGGAAGCCTGTGTTCATCGTAGTCGTCTGGAACGGCTTTACCGACTTTTGTCTTCGAATTAGCCTTCCTGGTATTCACTGCTTTCAGCAACCCGTACGTAGGCCAAGCGTGTGCGTAGGCCAGGAGTTTGCGTAGGGGAGGAGTTTGCGTAGGCGAGGGATTTGCGTAAGCGATGCATTCTTCTAACTTAGCGGAGTTGTTGGGCATTCTTGGAGAAGTTCGCGACGAAGGTTTGGAATTCATCAATTTCCAGTGGCTTACTGAAGTAGTAACCCTGAACATAGTCGCAGCCTTCGGATCGCAATAGTTCCAATTGTGCCAAAGTTTCAACGCCCTCGGCAACAACGGGTAATTTTCTGGAGCGGGCCAGTGTCAAAATCGATTGCACGATGGCCAATGCGTCTTGGTCTTCGGGCAGATCGCGAATGAAGGTTCGGTCTATCTTGATCGCATTGACTTGGAAATGCTTCAAGTAACCCAACGAACTGTGTCCTGTTCCAAAGTCATCGATTGAAAAGTGGAAGCCTTTGTTAGACAGTTGTCGAATGATGGCAGCAGATTTTTTCGCATCGTCCATCATGATGGTCTCGGTAATTTCGAATTCAATTCGTGCGGGTTCCAGGTCGTTATCTTTCAGGATGCCAAGCACTCGTTCTTGGAATTTGTGATTGAACTGACGTGGTGAGAGATTGATTGCAATTCGGTCGATTCCCAAATTCAGCGTATCCCAATGTTTGATAGCCCGGCAGCTAGTTTCCAGTACCATTTCGCCGATCGATTCGATCAAACCGCTTTCTTCGGCAATGGGAATGAATTCATCAGGTGGAACAAAATTGCCGTCGTCCAGTTTCCAACGTAGCAGCGATTCGCAACTAGAGATTCGATTGGTTTTTAGTTCCACTTTGGGTTGGTAGACAAGGTTGAATTCATTCCTCTGAGCGGCCGTGCGCAATTTAGCGGCCAGCGTCATTCGACGACGAACCATACTGCTTAGTTCGTGCGAATAGACTCGAAATTGATTCTTGCCCGAAGCTTTCGCTCGATACATTGCAGTATCCGAATTGCGGAGCAAGTTTTCGATATCTTTACCATGTTCAGGATATTGGCAAATGCCAATACTGGTACCGACAAAGAATTGATTGCCAGCGATCTCAAAAGGCTGCTCGATTTCGCGAATAATCAATCGGGCCAGCGTTACCGGGTCATTTCCGGGCCCTTCGATATCGGGGATGATAACGGCAAATTCGTCTCCGCCAAAACGGCTGACGAAGCAATTTTCGCTCAGGCATTTCTTTAAGCGTTTAGCGACTTGCTGTAGTAACGCGTCGCCCATGTTGTGTCCCATGGTGTCATTGACGTTCTTAAAGTCGTCAAGATCCATGAACATAACGGCAAAGGGTGTCGTGTCGCTCTGTGCTTTTTCAAGGATTTCGTGCAAACGATCGTGGAAATAGGCCCGCGACGGTAATTGCGTAAGTAAATCGTGAAACGCCTGGTACCGTAGTCGTTCTTGCGTTTCGTGCATCTCTGACATGTCGTTGAAAATTGCAATAATGTGTGACAATTCGCCTTTGGGGCCGAGAACTTGATTTACATTGATCCAGCTATGAATGCACTTGCCGTCCTTGGAGCGAATGATCATTCGATCATTCCATTCGGGCAGGTTGCAAATTTGGGTCATGTAAATATCGGCTTGCGAACCAACCGTGACCGGGTCGAAGATCTCCTTCATGGGTTTGCCAAACAATTCCTGGGCTTGGTATTGGGTCAATTTGGAGAAGGCTGGGTTGATTTCGCAAAAAAGACCATCTCGGTCTAAAATCACGATACCTTCGCCCGCATTGCGGTAAGCGCTGGCAAGCAGTTTTAATTGCATTTGGTCGCGGCGCGCGTGAGTCACATCTTCGGCAGAGGAAACGATGAATTTTTCGCCGGATTCGTCGTCATCAAAAACGTTGCGACGAATCGAGAAAACGTTGGCTGATTGCTCCGTTCCTAATAGAGCGATTTCGCCTCGTTCGCACAGGTTGAATTTGAACATGTTGTCACCCTGTTCACAAAGTTTCAAAGCGGCGTCGTGATGGAAGACTTCGGAAATGTGACGATTTAGCAAGGCGTCTCGGTCCATTTGCAGCATTTGGCAGAACGAGTCATTGCAAATTACGATGTGGTGGTTCTTGTCCGTAACGAAGAAGCAATCAGGAACGCTGTTGATCAGTTTGTTATTGAAGTCTCGACCCATGCGAAGTTGCTGCTCAAGCAATTTCTGGTTCGTAATATCCTTTACAAAAGCGACCAGATAGCGATTGCCGTTCTCTTGCGACGATTGGATCAAAGTTTCCAGGAATCGATGTTGGTTGTCGGCATCCAGGGTTTCGATTTCCGTTCGACAATGTCCGAATGCGATCGCACCTTCAATGATTTTTTCGACCGACAGAGTGTCGGGTAGCGATGATTGCTGGTTCGAATTTAGAATGAGTTGGAGCACATTTCCGCCGACAAGGTTGTCTGCGCGCTGCCCCAGTAATCGGCCAATTTGATCGTTCGCAAAGATGCACTTGCCGTCTTGCTGTACGGCAACACCCAAATCGGTTTTCTGAAAAATGGTATTCACCAGTGAATGCCAATTTGCCTGAGAAATCCCGCGAGTCAGGGGAGCCTCAATGACCGGCGGGAAGTCTACGAATTCGAGGGGTTCAGTAGCAGGCGTGAGTTTGGTAGATGATTTTCGCGGTTTTGCAGGTGGTCGTTCCGGTGGTTTCAAGTGGGTGGTTTGGGGCAAACGCCGGGGTTTTGTTTTGACTTTTGCCTTCGCCTTTTTGCCGTTGAGTGGTGGTTCTACACGCTTGGCATCATCATTGGTTGCAGTTTCGCTTCGTTCTTGAGCAGCGTGTAGTTGTTTAATTTCGTGGGAAAGCGAACTCAATGTGGCTTTTGGCGAGGACAGGACTTTGGTGAGGACTTCTGTGCCAGTCGCCTCTAATTGGTGAAGGAGGACTTCCAGGTCGCTGATCCCCTGCTGCAGTTTGGCAATCTGAATATCAATTAGCGCAGAAGTTTTTTGCGAACCGATGGCTGGTTGGTTCGCTTTCGCATTACTTGATTTACTTGATTTTGAAGCCATCTAACCAATCGCTGTAGCAATTTTCAGGGTGAGATCGATAGGTAATCTGTGTGGGGGTCTGGAACTCTAGAGAGCTATAGGTCTTAAATGTAGGTTGTGAATAGCTTCGGATCCGGACATAAGCTTGGCATCCCGATTTATCCAGGTCCGCATGTTGATATAATCAGAACCAACATGCCTGGAGGAATGACGGTTTGCAGTTAGGGTAGCTAAAGTCGTTAGATTCGATAAAGCCGTTAGATTTGTAATCGTTCTGAGAAAAGAGTTTATTGCTATGAAGCTAGGTCTGATCAATTCGGCTTGGGTGCAATCGGGAAAAGGCACGGTCTATGGGATTGAAAGAACGAAAGAAATTGGATTTGATTCCATCGATATTTTTGCGGACCCGTTAGATATCGATGTTCGCGAGCGCCGATTAATCAAAGATTGTTGCGCCGCCAATTCGTTGCCGATCATTTCAGTTTGCTGTGTGGCCGTGGGTTTGATCGATTTTAATCCAGCGGTACAGCGTTTCCATCTTCAGCGATGTCGCGCTTATCTG
>JBDNHU010000317.1:0-6861 GCA_041688615.1 Mariniblastus sp.
ACTAGATTTGGAGGCTACTAGATTTGGAGGCTACTAGATTTGGAGGCTACTAGATTTGGAGGCTACTAGATTTGGAGGCTACGACCGGCCTGTGATTCAAATCAGATTTCCACCAAAGGGCGCGAATTCATCTGGGTGGATACGTCAACCTGTTGGCGAAACTCCGACGCAAAACGAATCCTCGAAAATGTGGCCAGCGAAGAAACTGCATAGTCCCGCTGGAATGACATTTTCGATTCCATGATGCGCGATCAAGGGTCCAGAAGTTAGCGGGTCCAACGGGTCCGCAGTGCATTGTGGATAATTCCCAACGATGACGTATTGAAGGACGTTCTAACTTAACAAGTTCGAACGTGATTGCGATCGCGTGGCGAAAACAGCATCCTAGAAAGAGCAAGGCTAAGTAATGAAATGGTCATGGAAAATCGGCGAGTTTCGCGGCATTGGTGTCTACATGCACGCCACGTTTCTGATTCTGATCGGCTTCATCGTAGTGAGTCACTTATCGGCGGGCGCTGGTGTTACCAAGACGCTTGAAGGCGTTGGCTTCATTCTTGCGTTGTTTGGATGTATTGTGCTGCACGAATTCGGGCACGCGTTGATGGCTGCGAGATACGGCATTAAGACACGCGACATTACCCTGTTACCGATTGGCGGCGTGGCACGATTGGAACGGATGCCGGACGAACCACTGCAGGAATTGTGGGTGGCACTGGCCGGTCCAGCCGTTAATGTGGTCATCGCAGCAGCGCTGTTTCTATGGCTTCAATTCACAACCGTATGGGCACCGCTGGAACAGCTCAACGTGACAAGCGGCCCATTTTTGCAACGGCTGATGTTCGTGAACATCCTATTGGTCGTCTTCAATATGCTGCCAGCCTTTCCCATGGACGGCGGACGCGTGCTGCGAGCACTGCTGGCGACGAGACTTGAGTACACGCGGGCGACGCATATTGCCGCGAACGTCGGGCAAGCAATGGCCCTGGTGTTTGGGTTGATCGGGTTCTTCTACAACCCCCTTCTGATGCTTATCGCGTTCTTCGTTTGGATCGGAGCGGCCCAGGAGGCGAGCATGGTGCAGATGAAATCTGCACTCGCCGGAATCCCAGTGATCCGCGCAATGATCACCGACTTTCAAACGCTGAGTCCTCACGATCTGTTGACCCGCGCCATGGAACAGATTCTGGCCGGTTCGCAACAAGATTTCCCTGTGGTGGACGACGGACAAGTCGTGGGCATCCTGACGCGGCAGGATTTGCTGGTCGGACTAACCCAACACGGCCAGGACAGGCCGGTGCGCGACTGCATGCAGACCGAGTTTCAGACGGTCGATGCGTCGGAAATGCTGGAAACTGCTTTTCGGCGTCTACAAAGTTGTCAATGCCACACGTTCCCCGTGGTCTGCCGCGGCGAACTGGTAGGCCTAGTCACGATGGACAATGTTGGCGAGTTTGTAGCCATCCAAGCCGCACAGAAAGACTTCGCCGCGGCGGGACATCAACAACCGGAATCAGATGGGATTCAGCCAACGGTTTCAACCTTATCCTCGGCACCAACTTACCCACAAAGGTAAGCCCAAAAGTGTGAAACGATTATGGATAGCGTTCGTGGCCCAGTTGCAGGCGGGTTACTGATTCAAGACCGAGAAACCGACATAGTAAATTGTTCAGCATCACAAACATAAAGCAGGAGAGACAACGATGGCTATTGCCCATGCACAAAACGGGGAAGTAATTGACGTGCGTCCGTTGGCGGACACGCTGGCGACGTCCAAGACTACAACACTCATCAAGACCCCACATGTCGAAGTGATCCGCATGGTCCTATCGGCTGGCAAAGTGATCTCCGAACACAAGGCCCCTGGCGACATCATCGTGCAATGTCTGGAAGGAGATATCACGTTCACGACGAAAGGAGAACAGAAGAGTCTTCGGGCAGGGGACATGCTTTATCTCGCGGCCGGAGAACCCCACGCACTCCAAGCCGCCGAGGATTCCTCGTTCCTGCTTACGATTGCGACCCCGAACCATATCACAGACGGATAGGCAATAAATGAACAAATAATCACGATGCGATAACCAAAGCTTGCTTTTTTAGGCACCGAATGAGCATGATGCGTTCGCCGGTCGATTGAGTGAACTGATGGTTGCCAACGAGGCCACCGAAAATCGGAATCGCAAGGGGCTCCGCCGTCGTACTGCACGAAGGCTGAACATTAGTCGTTGTACTAAATGCACTTCGCTTGTTGACGTTTAAGAAGTTCGATTAGGACATCGTCAGGTTGTCTCATACTCGAACGCACTTCGGGTTGGGCCGAGGGGAATCTGATTCGCAAACTTTCGGTCGTGGTGGAATCCACCATCTTTGAATCGAAGGATCCACGATATCAAAACCCACGTCGAATCTCTATCTTTTCTATGGACATGTGTTGATCTTGGGATAGCGCCTGCCAAAGTGATTTGATTCTTAGCAACGGTCAAACCAAGACATAGTTAGTGGGACTTAATTGGAACCGCTTCAAGTCAAAAAAAACACGATGGAAGAGGAAGGCGAAAAGAATGAAACCACTTCGAAAGGAAATTAGTTCATGCTTCAAAACGCTTCACTTTCAACTCAGGGGCTCCAGATTCTTGAACCCTGTTGCCATCGGGTAAACTTTGATTTCGAAGCGCTCATTGACGAAGTGGCTCCCTATCTGGCAAACCATGATTCGTTAGCGGACGTGAAGACCATCGCCGGGACGTTTCCGGGTTGGCTGCATCTTGAAGCCACGATTGAACAGTGCCAGCCGACGCTCAAGCGGATCGAACAAAAATGTCATCACAATCAAGACGGAAAAGCCTTTCCAGAAATTTGCAACGGCAAGTCGGAGTCTTCCAATGAATAGATTCAAGCAGGTCTGGAGAAATTTGCGGTCAAGCTTCTGGTTTATGCCTTCGATGATGGTCCTGGCCAGCATAGCTTTGGCAGCAATTTTGATCGAAGTCGACACGGTTGTGAGCGAACGATGGCTGACGCAGTGGCCGCGAATATTTGGCAGTGGGGCAGACGGAGCCCGAGGGATGATGTCCACCATTGCGGGATCGATGATGACCGTTGTGGGCGTGACATTTTCGATGGTTTTGATGGTGCTGGCGATGGCATCCAGTCAATACACCTCACGTATTCTTCGAAACTTTATTCGCAGCCGAGTTACGCAGGTTGTGCTGGGAATTTTCGCCGGCATTTTCACTTATTGTTTGATCGTGTTGCGATCCATTCACAGTGGTAATGAAGTCGAATTTGTCCCCGACTTGGCCGTTGCCTTCGGCTTTGTTCTGGCGGTGGGTGGTGTCGGCGTACTGATCTTTTTCATCCATCACATCGCCTCTTCGATCCAAGCGTCCAACATCATCGCTTCGGTCGCAGACGAAACGATCGCTGCCATCGATCGATTGTTTCCCAACGATCTGGCCGAGGTAGTCCAGGACAGTGATCAACCACCCGTGTACGAACCGGCTGTGCAGCAGTGGCAAGCGGTGATGGCCAACAAAAGTGGTTACGTGCAAAGTGTTGATACTTCGACACTGGTTCGATTGGCGCGGGAGTCGAACACACGGGTTAGGATGAAACACGGCGTCGGCGATTTCGTCGTCCAGAACACCGAACTGGCCACCTTGGCTTTGGATCAGCCGGTGGATGAAGCGATGATTCTATCGCTGCAATCGACGTTCACGATCCGTCGTCACCGCACGGTGGATCAAGACGTGGCATTCGGCATCAGGCAAATCGTAGACATTGCACTCAAAGCGCTCTCTCCCGGGGTCAACGATATCACAACCGCTGTAATGTGTGTGGATTATTTAACCGCGATTCTGGCGCGGATCGCGCCGCGGGAAATCCCTTCACTACGTCACTACGAAGAATGTGAACTGCGACTGATCGCCAAAGGTCCAAGTTTTGAAAGTTTGCTGGCTGAATCGTTCGACCAGATTCGCAGAAACGCCAAAGGCAACGTCGCGATCACTTTGCGGATGCTGAGCGCCATTCAAACGGTTGCCAGTTTGACGGTCAGCCCGCGCCGACGGCACGCTTTGGACGAGCACCTGAAATGGATTGCCCAGTCGGTCGATCGTTCCCTTGAACTGCCGCATGACCGGGCCAGGGTCGACAAACGGTTGACGCGGGTGCGCCAGTCGCTCGAAACTGGGGCGGCGTCTGGCGAAGTTCAGGGACTGGAAGATCCGTGTGGTGACAACGTGTCGGTCGGCATCAGTTGGAATTGAAAAACTCACCTAACCAAGGAAGTCCCGTGCTCAAACATACCTTACTTTCGACCGAAGGGATTCTGATCCTCGAACCTGCCGACGCGATGGAATCCGCCGATTTTGAAGCGGTGATTCACGATATTGATCCTTACCTGGCCGAACATAGTTCACTGACCGGCGTACTGATCTTCGCCAAGGCGTTTCCGGGTTGGTTGAACCTGGAAGCCGCGATTAGCCATTTGCAGTTGATCGAAAACTATCACAAAAAGATCAAACGATTGGCAATCGTCAGCGACAACGGACTACTGGCAGCGTTGCCAAAATTCGCTCCAAACCTGTTACATCCCGATGTCAAACATTTTTCCGAATCCGAGTACGACGACGCGCTGCAATGGCTTCAGGAGATAGCGTCCCCGGCCAATCGACAGCAAAGTGTTCAAATGTCGTGAAGAGCGACTATTCAGTTTTCCAAACTATTGAAATAAGAGACATAAAATGACACAAAAATTCGATTTACTCACTGCCGAATCATTGTCAGAATTGACATCAGCTCAGAATTCATCGTGCCTGTCGCTTTACCAGCCGACGCATCGCTGCGGGCCCGAAAACCAGCAGGATCCGATCCGATTTCGCAATCTTGTAAAGGAGTTGAAAGTGTCTCTGCGCCAGCAGTATCCAGCCGTAGAAGCCGAGCGTCTTTTGAAACCGTTTACTGATCTGTCTCATGATGATGCCTTCTGGAATCATACGTGGGAGGGATTGGCCGTGCTGAGCGGGCAGGACCTGTTTCGAGTGTTCCGGCTACAGCGGTCGGTGGCCGCATTGGCCGTCGTTGCGGGCAGCTTCCACATCAAGCCCTTGAGACGCTTTCTACAATCGGTCACTCATTTTCAGGTTCTGGGATTAAGCCTGAAAAAGATTCAATTGTTCGAAGGAAACCGTGATGCGATTGACGAAATCGAACTGGCTCCAGGCGTCCCGCGGACGATTAACGAAGCACTGGGCGATGAACTTACCGAACCCCTTTCCACCGTCACTTCCCACGGTTGTGTCGGTGGCGATAGCTCGGATCTACACCATGGCCACGGCGGGAAAAAAGACGAAGTCGACAGCGATACCGAACGATTCTTTCGTGTTGTCGGCCCCGCGGTGCTGGAGCATCATTCCAAGCCATCGGGACTGCCACTGATCCTGGCGGCGTTGCCGGAACATCATGATCTTTTCCGCAAACTTAGTCATAACCCCTATTTGATGACCGAGGGGCTGAAGGTCAATCCCGACGTCCTAACCATTACTGAACTTCGGGAACGAGCCTGGCAAGTCATCCAACCACAGTACCAGGCGCGGCTGACGGAGTTGACCGAAGAGTTCGAAGAAGCCCGATCCAAAGGGCATGGCAATGACGACCTAACGCAGGTGGCTCAGGCGGCTGCCCAAGGGCGAGTCGCAACGTTGCTGATTGAAGCCGACCGCCACATTCCCGGACGCCTGGACGGCGGCACCGGTCAGGTCGAAGTTGCGGATCTCAGCGACCCGCAAGTCGATGACCTGTTCGACGATCTTGGCGAACTGGTCGAAAAAATGGGCGGTCGAGTCTTGGTAATGCCGGCCGATCAGATGCCGAGTCAGACAGGTCTGGCAGCTACCTACCGTTATTGAATCACTCACTCTCTCACAGGAAGAATACCATGCAAATCCAAATGAATACCGACAGCAACATCGAAGGTCGCGAGGCAATGGCAACTCAACTAAGTAACGTCGTTGAGAAGGCCTTGAAACATGTCAGCGATCACATCACCCGAGTGGAGGTGCAACTGAGCGATGAGAACAGTGACAAGAAAGGCGGCAACGACGACATGCGTTGTGTGATAGAAGCCCGGCTTGAAGGTCGCCAGCCCGTCGCGGTCACACATCATGCGGCGACGGTGGACCAAGCCGTCGACGGCGCTGCTGGTAAGTTGACCCGATTGATTGAAAGCACCCTAGGGCGACTTCGCGATCAAAAGCGTGATCACAAACGTGACAGAACTGAACCAACTTTGCTGGAGCCCGATGACGATTCGACACCACTGCGGAGGTCTTAGAGTTGAATAGGCAAGAGCTGATCAAAACGGCCAACACATTAGTCGCCGATGACAAAGGCTTGTTGGCGATCGACGAAAGCACTCCGACTTGCAACAAGCGGTTCGCAAAGCTGGGGATTGCGGAAACGCAGGAGCGACGTAGAGCCTATCGCGAGATGATTGTCACGACTCCCGGACTCGGCGATTGCATCAGCGGCGTAATTCTGTACGACGAGACGATTCGGCAGAAGGAGAAAGATGGCACTTCCTTTGTCAGCGTGCTTACCGCTGCGGGAATCATTCCGGGAATCAAGGTAGATGCTAGCGCCAAGGACATGGCAGGTCATCCGGGTGAGAAGATTACCGAAGGTCTTGACGGCCTGCGCGAACGATTGTCTGAGTACGCCGCGATGGGAGCTCGCTTTGCTAAGTGGCGGGCGGTCATCGTGATCGACGATTCGCTTCCGAGTCGAAGTTGCATCGCGGCCAATGCTCATGCGCTGGCTCGCTACGCTGCCTTGTGCCAGGAAGCGGATTTAGTTCCGATCGTC
>JBDNHU010000318.1:0-8041 GCA_041688615.1 Mariniblastus sp.
TCGGTGTATCGAAGTCGGTGTATCGAAGTCGGTGTATCGAAGTCGGTGTATCGAAGTCGGTGTATCGAAGTCGGTGCCCCTGACCAACCCATTCCCCCCTGTTAGCCGTTCCCATAGGCAACTCGGACCCTACTGGACCCAGGACGCCCAGTAGTCCGATTGCCTCCAGTAGTCCGATTGCCTCCAGTAGTCCGATTGCCTGTGGTCGCCGCGGGGAAGGTTTGATCAATCCAGCATAGTCTGTCTTCACTTACCGAAATTCAGCGTTTGGACTAACCGGTTATCAGCGTTCCCTGCCAAAACGCTGTTGCATGCTCGGGTTGATTTACAAGCTGCCTCAGTCACTTTTCAAACTTCAAGGGCATTACCAGGCAAACGCGAACCAATACGAAGGGATTCTTGGGCATCGCGTCCCACGCACGAACTACCTTGCCGCCGACACTCAATCAGATACTCCTAGGCTCAGCAGATTGCACCCGCGGCTTAATGGAAAAGATCAAATGCTGGTAATCGTCAAACTTGAAAGGCTGGCTCATTTCTGCCCCTTAATATGAGGGGCCTTCTAAGAGGCTGCCTGAAACTTCAAGCCGGGCCAAAGCAAATGGGAAAGAACCCCAGACGCATAGGAAACCGCTGCGGAAGTTCTACTAAAATCCAACCACCACCTTGGAGAGAGGTCGCTGCATTCTTCCATCGGCGCCAGCAATTTGCCAGAACGGTAAATGACAACCTTGTACTGGATTCACGACGACACTTTCGATTTGACCATTCCGGCACATTCAGGTCTATTCCGGCAAATTCAAGTTTATTTCTTCATATCAAGATTGGCATCCAGTAACTTTTTAGAAACACTGGACTGAACTCCATCTTTTGGAATTTCGGATTTTGCGATCCACAGCACTGAATTAAGTACCACCTTCCGATAGCTGTCGTTAGCCCAGTTGTCATGAAAGTGCCCGCCGGTAAAACCAAATCCCCGTCCGCCATCGGGACGTTCAACCACCCACATCATCGCTTCGGCACGGCCCTTGTTGGCTTGGATATGATCGTAAGGACCCGGAGGATAAACGTAAGGACCGTTCCTGACTTCATCTGACGGTGCGGCCACCAAAATTGGGGTAAACTTCAGACCGGCCGCAACGCTGGCTTCGTTACCCGATAGATCCGAGATGAATCGCATATTCATGTACCATTCATCTTTCACTTGAAACGGCTTAACACCCTGGGTAACCGGGTGAATTGGAAAGGAGGCAAAGGCAGGTTCCCAAATCGGATTGCAAGAGAACATGTGCTCATAATGACCACCAATCCATCTCTTGAATTCGACGCCGGCTTGGTCTGCAACCACTTCTACACCAAAGTGCATGCAACCGATCCCCACTCCCTTATCTACAAATTTGTCGATCAATTTTAGACGACGCCCATTCTCTTGAACCACTTCATGTCCGCGACCTCCATCCATAAAGAAAACAATTGCGTCGGCGGAATCAAAAACGGATTCGTCCGCAGGCCACCCATTAAGAACCACTTGCACTTCCACATTTGGCGTTGCGCGCAAACATTCAGCCATTAAAAGGCAACCAGCCTTGAATTCATGCATCCTTGGCGGGTGGGAAGGTTTACCTGCCACCAGGACAATTTTCTGGGTTCGGGTATTTTCCGATCCAATGTCCGACGCCGCGAAACCAAAGTCGCAGGCCAGAAAGATCATTGCCAGCAGCGACAACATAAGCTTCAACACAGATGACTGGGTAAGACAACAATTCTTCATCATGCACGACCTTAGATTTAAGTTAGTTCTGTTTGCTGAACTGTACTTTTGGTTCGAATTGGACTGGACTTCACCGCTATCTACGGGGTAAGCGACGCGAATATGTGGGGCTTGTGTGTGGGGCTTGTGTGTGGGGCTTGCCCAAACTGACATCCGCCAAGCAAGGGGGGTGAGGCAGCCACTTTTCCCCTTTAAAGTCAAATTAACTGCCTTTAACCGCTTTCCTACAAATGCCAAAGCGGCATAATCATGGTACACGATTGCATTTAAGTCGCCCAGCATTGGAGTGACGATTTCAGTCGTACTGCTGTGTTGGTTTTACTGTGTTGGCTGTGTTGGCTGTGCTGGCTTTGCTGTGTTGGCTTTGCTGTGTTGGCTTTGCTGTGGGACTTGGAATCCGGACTAGAAACCGTGGTCATCGCGGCGATCCCTCCTGGCTGCCCAACCTTGCCATCCGAAGATCGTGGATTCATGCAAGCCAAGAACGTATTGACGGGTTCGCGTGATTGGTTGGTTTAAGTTTTCCGCAGCATGTGTCTTGGGCAACGGTTACCCGAGTGTCTGGGGCAATGCAAAGCGGACTTGGCCGTGTCGGTGACCGACCCGATAGCGACGGCGGCCCAACCAGTGCTCAAGTGTCTACGTAAGGCGATAATTTTGTCGGACTTAGCC
Organism: Mariniblastus sp.; assembly: GCA_041688615.1. Classification (GTDB taxonomy): domain Bacteria; phylum Planctomycetota; class Planctomycetia; order Pirellulales; family Pirellulaceae; genus M30B19. Next base: position 2,444 of record JBDNHU010000318.1, read on the forward strand.
TAGTTCGGGCTAACGATTATTTGGTACAGTTGCTAAAACAAAAACGGTGGTTCCTTTAGTAGGCTTGCCACAAACCTTCGATCTTTCCGGTTGACTGAAGGCTTGTTGGATTGACAATGGTCCGAAAACCTGTGCTTACTTTGCTGAATGAACGTGCCGTTGAACGATTCCCCGGTTGGGTCAGTTGCTGGTTTTGATTTCTGGATGCGGTGATCCAATGATTCGGTTCATCGGTTTAAAATAATTCGTCTCAGTAATTTTACTTTACTTCCCTTATTTGTCTGTAGAACAAGATGTCGCCAATTGCTCCCGCCGCTCGCTCGAATGCTCCATCGTTTGACCATATCGCGAAGATTCAAGAGGGAATCTTTCCAGCGACGGTACTTCGAAATGCAACCATAGGTCGGTTGTATAACGATGCAATCAAGAGTGGCGATGGGATGATTTGTTCGTCGGGTGCGATTGCAACTTCTTCAGGCTCAACGACGGGACGAGTCCCCGAAGATAAACGCGTGGTTGAAGAAGCTGGCAGCAAGGCGGATGTTTGGTGGGGCCCGATCAACAAGCCGCTGAAACCTGAGTCTTTTGATTTGCTGAAGAAGGATGCGGTCGGACATTTGGACCGGTGTCCCCAGCTTTACGTTTTCGACGGGTATGCCGGATGGGACCCTCAATACCAAATCAAGGTGCGGGTCATTTGTTCTCGCCCTTACCACGCTTTGTTCATGAATAACATGTTGATTCGACCCAAGGCGGATCAGTTGAAAAGTTTCGGCCAGCCTGATTTTGTCATCTACAATGCAGGCACGGGCGATGCCGATCCTTCCATTGATGGGCTGGGTACCACAACGAGTGTGTCGATCAACTTTGCGAGCCACGAAATGGTGATCATGGGCACGCAATACGCCGGCGAAATGAAAAAGGGCGTGTTCACCGTGATGAACTATCTGATGCCCAAGCAGAAGGTCTTGTCGATGCATTGTTCGGCCAACCAGGGAACGGCTGGCGATGTCACGTTATTCTTTGGCTTGTCTGGGACCGGAAAAACCACTCTGAGCGCTGATTCGCAGCGAGGCTTGATTGGCGACGATGAACACTGCTGGAGCGATACGGGTGTTTTCAACATTGAAGGCGGTTGTTACGCCAAGTGCTTAGGGCTTTCGCGACGGAGTGAACCGGAAATTTTCAACGCGATCCGTTTTGGCAGTGTCTTGGAGAATACTGTCCAAGATGCGGTCACACATACCGTCGATTACAACGACGCATCGCTGACGCAAAACACCCGAGTTTCCTACCCGATCAACTTCATTCACAACGCGAATATTCCTTGCGTTGGCCGTCACCCGAACAACATCATTCTGCTGACCTGTGATGCATTCGGCGTCTTACCGCCTGTCGCTAAGTTGACGCCTGAACAAGCAATGTACCATTTCATTTCCGGTTACACCGCCAAAATTGCGGGCACAGAAATTGGAATCACAGAACCCAAGGCAACCTTCTCGGCGTGCTTCGGTGCGGCGTTCCTGGTGTGGCATCCAACGGTCTATGCCGAATTGCTGGCCGAAAAGATGCGACTGCATAAGACTCATGCTTGGATAGTGAATACCGGCTGGACCGGTGGGCCTTATGGCACGGGGACTCGGATGAACCTGTTGCACACTCGAGCGATTATCGACGCGATCCACGACAATTCGCTGGACAAAGTGGAGTGCGTGAAAGACCCGATCTTCGGATTTGAAGTACCAGTCTCTTGCCCGCACGTGCCCGAAGCAACATTGCACCCACGATTGACCTGGCCTGACAAAGAGAAGTTTGACGCTACGGCGAAAAAGTTAGCCAGTTTATTCCAGGCCAATTTTAAAGAGTACCAAGACCAAGCAAGCGTCGCAATTCGCGAAGCGGGGCCCAAGTTCTAGTTCACTCAATCGGTGGTACAACCCGGACGCTAAGATTCAAAAGTCTTCGGGTTAATCGCAAAAATAGTGCCAATTGTAAGAGCCGTCCAGTTGTCTAGGCTTCATGCCTGTCGCGGAGCCTTTCGCGTTGCTAAGGCTACGTTCGACACCGAGTGTAGGAAAACTTGGCAACGTTGAAATTCCGGACCGCCAATGATTGAGGGAAACTCATTGATTTTGAACTCAACTTGAGTTACCCAGATGGTCAACCATTTTCCGCGCACCACTGACCCGGAAACGTTCTCGCTTGTTGGCATACTTACTTACCAGCGCATGAATCTGGGCCATGAATCTGGCAAGTCCTCAACCCAGTTTCTCAACCCAGTTTAAGGACTATGAATTGGCGGCTTGGATCAATGGGCCGAACAACGAATCAACCAAGGTCGCGGTCTGGCCGCCAGAAATATTCGCAGCCACCAAGTAGGCCCGGTTTTGGATGGGGGCAAGCCACACTGTGCAGTACCACATGGTGTTGGTTCCGCTGTGAGTCAAGACTTCTCCTGCTGCCCAAGGACGTTGTCCAGTAATCCACCCCATCGCATGGCTGGGTTGGGTCTTAAAGCTAGGCTGGATGGGTGTGTGCAGCGTCAGCATCGTTTCAGGCGTCAACAGACCACCGACCATGGTTTTCTTCCCCGAGCCCGCCAATTTCTCAAGATCGGCTTGGGAAATACTGTGCAACAATGCAAATTTGGCCCAATCCGCGACCGACATATGGGCGGTACCTGCGGGCCCTAGCGCCGCCGCATTATCGCCTTGGACCGCCCGAATTCGATCACCGGGTAAACTGATGTGCCCCCAAGGCTGATCCACTTCACCCGAAGTGCCAGGGACCCCAAAACCAGCCGAATCCATACCCAGTGGCTTAAATACCTGAGCCGTAATCAACTCCTCCCAAGATTTTTTCCCCGTAGTCACCGCCATCAAACCGGCGACCATGTAACCTAAATTGGAATACAGGTAATCTTCGCTTGGTTTATCATTTGGCGGGGCCACTAACGAATCCACTGCCACGTTCAAACGCTTCTGAGTGATGGTGGTTCCGTCTTGCAACCACCAGTTCTTCGCGTTGGCCGGCATACCACTGCGATGGGTCAATAAATTAGCCAGCGTCACACCACGATAGTCAGCATGAATTTTGGCGGCCAAATTTGGCAGCACTTCTTCAATGGTACTCGAAAAACTCAATCTTTTCTGATCTACCAATCGCCCAATCAGTGTAGCCGTCATTGCTTTGGTGCATGATCCCATATGCATCACGTCATCAATCAGAACGGGCGCTTTGGAACCTTGTTTTCGCTTACCCGCACACGCGATTCTTAGTTCTTTTCCTTTTTCCGCAACGGCAGCAACCACACCTGGGATCGGCTGTTGGGCAACCATTTCCGTCAAGATATCTTTGATCTGCGGATCTTCGATCTGCGAACCCAAGTCTACCCAGGGACTGGCTTCAAGGGCAGAAGTAAACAAGCAAGCGGCGCTGGAGATCGCCACAGTCGAGTCTTGAAGAAACTGGCGACGAGAAAAATTGGGCATGCAACTTCGCCTTGCGATTTAGAGTCTTCTTTGACGCAGGAATGCCGTAAACATTGCAACGACTTGGCAACTCTGGCATTATGGCTTGAACATCCTGCAGTGAACGTTCTGCAGTGAACGTCCTGCAGTGAACGTCCGTCTATGCGTAACGTCCGACGCGATTGATCTTAGCATAGATGTCGTCCAATACCCAATGAAAAAGGCAAAGGTGAACACTTTCTATTATGCCCATATCGTCGCAAGGTACGTTGATGTGCAAATCGACTTTATCGCCCAATTTTCCGCCATCGAATCCAGTTAATCCGATAGTCTTCATTCCAATCAACGTCGCATAGTCGACCGCATTGAGGACGTTTAAAGAATTTCCTGAACCGCTAATTGCAATCAAAGCATCGCCTGGATTTGCCAACGTTCTTAGCTGCTGTTCAAAAACCTGATCGTAACCCAGGTCGTTACTGATAGCCAATATCCAACCACTGTTGTCGGTAAGATTCAACGTACGCAACCGCTTCTGCGGAGACTGTTGAGCCAATGATTCGGGCAAAGTACTCTTGGAAAGATCTTGGCAGAAATGTCCGGCGTTGGACGCACTGCCACCGTTCCCAATAATGTAAACCGTCGACTGGCGACAATACAAGTCCAGCAGTGCAGCGGACCATGAGGCTAGTTGCTCCGGAGCGACCTGATTGATCGTGGCATTCAATTGCTGTCGATACTGCAGCCAATCTAAACTTGTCCCCAACATTGGTTTGTGGTGCATCAAGAGATCCTTTTCGCTGCTGTCTGCGCCCCAACGCCGTGAACCAACGCCGTGAACCAACGCCGTGAACCAACGCCGTGAACCAACGCCGTGAACCAACGCCGTGAACCAACGCCGTGAACCAACGCCGTGAACCAACTCTCGTTTGGCCTTCCCCATTTCGGTCAAAAAATGGTTGGGCACATGCCTGGATTGTCTGCCGCAACTATCAATTTTTAACACTATTTTTTCATTGAAGCCAAGATCGCTTTGTCAGCGATATCCTTGCGGCACCAGGCGCCTGGCCAGCGAATACATCGCACCGCTTGATACGCTTTTTCCTTGGCCAAAGCAACGTTATCAGCGATTGCCGTCACTCCTAGCACTCGACCACCATCGGTCAGCACCGTAGTTCCGTCACTTGCCAATTTGGTACCAGCGTGAAAGACCTTCACGCCTTCGATTTGGGCTGCTTTTTCCAAGCCCGAGATGGTCTTGCCCTTTTCGTAGGCATTGGGATATCCATCTGCTGCCATCACAACGCACACAGTGGGACGAGGGTCCCAAACTGGAGGATCGATTTGCCCCAATCGACCTTCAACCGTGGCCAGCATGATTTCCAAAAGATCCGACTGTAAACGCATCAGAACGGGCTGGCATTCAGGGTCACCAAAGCGGACGTTATATTCGATAACTTTTGGGCCTTTGTTGCCCACCATCAACCCTGCGTACAAGACACCCGAGAACGGAACGCCCTGCCGTTTCATCGTGTGAACCGTAGGAATCAACACTTCTTCTAGGACGCGTTCCAACATCGCTTCGTCCATATCAGCACTTGGGCAATAAGCCCCCATCCCACCCGTATTGGGACCTTGATCATTATCGTAAGCTGCCTTGTGGTCCTGCGCCGGCGGCAACACCATGATTGATTTCCCATCGGTAATCGCCAACACGCTGGCCTCATAGCCGGTCAATTTTTCTTCCAGAAGAAAAGTATCGCCCGCCGAGCCCAACTCTTTGCGAATGGCGATCTTTTGAATCGCGGCTTCCACTTCCGCCAGGTCATTGCAAACAATTGCGCCTTTTCCACCGGCCAACCCATTTGCTTTAACAATCAGCGGAATGGCATCAGGACGAGTTTCGTTGATCTCCCGCAGTTGTTCGATCGCCTGTTCGCCTGAAGTGTACATCCAGTGTTGAGCGGTGTCGACATTGCCTGCGCGAAGGATCTTCTTGCAGAATACCTTACTACCTTCCATTTGAGCGGCTTTGGCGGATGGTCCGAAAATCTTAAGCCCTGCTTTCTGGAACGCTTCCACAATTCCCTCGCACAAGGGAACTTCGGGGCCAACAACGGTCAAACCGACA
>JBDNHU010000319.1:0-2988 GCA_041688615.1 Mariniblastus sp.
GCGATCGATTGGCATTCAAATAGAATTCTATGCACTGGTTTACATGCTGGCCATTGTGGCTGCGGAAACCCATCTGCAGATTAGGATTTCAAGCCAACCTTCGGAAGCACTGCGGAAGAAAGCAATGGAACTTACCGAACGCGATTGGCTGAATGATTCAGCACGCACACTTCTGAATGACTTTTGCCAAAAGTAAGATTTCGAAGTAGACAATCAGGACAAACCTCAGGCCGCGTTATCTGTCCTGACTGCTATCAGACGTAAAGCCAACACCAAGTGCTAAGCAGTTGGTTTCTTTCACTAGTTCTAGTGTCTTGGCATTGAGAAATGGGCCTATCAGGAATAGCCCAGGGGAAGGTAGGCCACCAACGCTGCCCTAATAACCAGAATACGCCAAATTCTTTTGCAACACATTTCTTTTCGTTGCCACAACACTGCTGAATGATAACTAATAACGCAAGCGGCATTGCCGCCATGTTATTCGCAGAGTGCTTTCGTTCGCCATGCTCTTTGAACCTTTGATCTTGGGAAGAAATTTAACCTCCGGCACTCATCGACTTCGTTATTAAACGTCGCGGTCGGTGAGGTCTGGTGGTGCATCCTCAGGTTTTTCAATTTCAAGGTTTTTCTTAAGCGAGATTAAACATGGCTAATCTAAACAAAGCCTACAAGCAACTTTTTGCGAGACCCGTCGACGAACGCTTTTCAACGTTTGACGATCTCTATTCGAATTGTCTGAGAGTTAAGGATGAATCAACGGTTCATTGGAAACATCCCTCAGATGTCTTTCCCGTGAACCGGCAAGGGAACTTAGGACTCAAGCTTCCTGCGGATCAAGCCTTCGCATTCAATGACTGGAGCTTTGGTCAATTCTGTGCTGTCGCGGAGGTCAAAAAAGAAACTGTGAACCGATTGCGAATCGATACCGCAACTCAGGTTCTCACCGAAACGATGCCCGGTGGCTCCCGTCCGTTCCAAGTGATGACGCGCGGCGATGCGATTCGCTCCATTCACGGCGTGTCGTATACACGACTATTCGATGCGGACATTCTGGAACTGGTAGTCGACGAAGCGATGGATTTCAATCCTCCGCCGGTTGGACTCAACGGCGGAACTGGACTGTACGCCGGCGAACAAGACATGTTCGCATTCTTGATCGATGAAGATTCCTGGGTCGAAATTGGCGGAGAGCAGTTCGCGCCCGGTTTCTTCATTTGGAATAGCGAGGTTGGTCGACGGACCGTTGGTATCGAAACGTTTTGGTATCAAAGAGTCTGTGCGAACCACATTGTTTGGGACGCAACCGAGGTAGCATCCTACAGTCGCAAGCATACGGCCAACGTAGGTGAGGCGATTGACGACATTCGCATGCTGCTTAGACGCCTCGTTCAAATTCGTGACCAACGCAAAGACGCCTTCGCTAAGGCGATGGGCAATGCGATGGATACGAGGTTGGGCTCAACCGCTGAAGAAGTCAGCAAGACACTCGCCGCTCAGGGCATTGGCATGAGCTACATCAAGGCGGCTGTTGAAATGATGGCGAACCAATCAAGCCAGTTCACCTTGTTTCAGGCAGTTGACGCGCTTACCCGGCTTACCGGCCGACTAGAGAACGCCGGTGATCGGGTCGAGCAAGATGTCAAAACCGGCCGACTATTGTCTTCGGCTTGTTAGTTTCTTTTACCCCTTTTGCAAAAGGAGACCTTTACATGGATCCGCAAATCGCTTGGCTGGCGATGCTGCAAGCTCTCGTCGATGGCGATGACGAGCTAGCGTCGGAATATGCTGACTCGTTGTACAACTGGCTTAACCGAGATGGGTTCGCCCCCAAAGTTCTGCCAGATCTAGGTCAAACAGATGATCCCAGATCGTCCCTTGACCAGCTTGATCGCAGGATCACCTTTTTTGTCTGCGCTATTGTTCGCAAAGACACGTACTTTCCGCTTTAGGAGTAATACCATCATGGCAACACAAACTGCCAAACGTCCAGTGCATGAAATACGCTTAGGCCGCATTAAGGCCGCCATTTGGGAGAACGAGACCCGCGAGGGGAATCGGCATAACATTTCGTTGACTCGTATTTACAAGGACGAAAACATTTGGAAAGACTCGACCAGCTTTGGTCGCGATGATCTTCCACTGCTAGCCAAAGTCGCTGACCTGGCCCATACCTGGATCTTCGAGAATTCGTCGTCGACGAACACCAGTATTTCGAACTCGGAATAGAAATGGCCCAAGCTCAGTCACGCAACGCACGATAATAGCCGATTGCGACGATTTTCAATCCATTGCACCTAGTGCATGAAAAGGATTTGGAATCAACCGCAAGCCCAAGCCAAGGCACTTTCGCCTCTGGCCAATGATAGGTTCGATGCACCACCGAGCCTATTCAATTCCCCCCATATCCTTGTTGGCGAAGACACGCGGATTTCCGTAGATGCGGACATCGCAAATTGGCGGAAGCCTGTCCGCGTTCCTAGCAAAACCGCGTTCGTGGTTGCACGCCATCAGGTGCTTTGTCCCTGGAGTCTATTCAACTGTAAACTTTATAATTGCGCTGCAGCGCTGTGAATGCGAGTTTGCACCAGAAAGTCGAGTTACCAAGAAACAAGTTGTTGGTTGTTCGGCACAATGCTGAAATCTGAGATGGCAGCGCATCAAAAAACCTTAACTGCTAAGTAAATAATTGGTTGTTGCGAATCGTTGTAATTCAAACTAGGCAAGACTATGGTTGTCAATCGCGTTCTCGAATTGAAATGACTTGTCCATTGCCGTCACCGTGGATGATATGGTCCAGCACGCAGATGCCAAGTAGCTTCCCCGCCTCAGTCAAACGTTCGGTAACTTGCCGATCCTCTCGGCTAGGTTCGGTGTTGCCAGACGGATGGTTGTGGGATAAAACGATGGCCGATGATCCTTCGATAATCGCTGGTTTGAAAACTTCACGGGGATGGACAAGAGAGGCGTCAAGAGTGCCGATGGTCACAA
>JBDNHU010000320.1:0-12999 GCA_041688615.1 Mariniblastus sp.
CAGGACAGTGAGTTAGGCCAGGACAGTGAGTTAGGCCAGGACAGTGAGTTCGCTTAAGACAGTAATTTCTACTAGGACAGTAATTTCGGTTCCGTTGGGATATTCACCCCACTTTGCCGTAGTACTTTCGCAATAAATAGTGAGTCATAACGTTGGATATTTCAGCGAGTCGTTCGATGTACGAGGAAACTTCTATAGCTTCTGGTTCCGAAAATGGCTCGCCCAATGGGACCATTTCCAATGGTTCGCCAGACGCAACGGGGCTAGCACGTGCCGATTCAGCCAGTGTTGCACCCAACGACGGCGACCTGGACGCAACGGTTCGCCGGAGGCGGTCGAAAAAACAAAGCACTTCGCATCTCAAAGACGTGCCACAGGAGCGCGAATTAAGAGACAAATTGCGTTTGCGTTGCGACGAGATCGTGGAAACGCTTGACCATAGTACTCCGATCAGTAAAGACGAGATGGAAGTGATCTCGCGACGTATTCTATCCCAAGAAGACCTACCCGACGCCTATTTGGGCTGGATGATGGTCATGATGGCAACGTCTTTCTGGCGTGACCAAGTGGCGAGCGTGCCTTACGAACGCCGCTTGTTTCTGTTGCCACATTGCTTGAAACATGCCGAAGGCTGCCCAGCGGATTACGATGAATTCGGCTTGGATTGCAAGACCTGTGGTGCGTGCAGCATTGCGGGCTTCCGAGGCCGGGCCGAAGAACTGGGGTACCGCGTGTTGGTGGCCGAAGGCTCGCCTGTGGTTCTCAAGATTATCGTTTCGGGATACATCGATGCGATCGCCGGCGTTGCCTGCTTGAATGTGCTGGAAAAGGCGATCGATAAGATTTTGCTGGCCGGCATTCCGTGCATGGCCGTCCCTCTTCTATCCAGCGATTGCCGTAATACCAAAGTGGATGAAGATTGGGTTCAATGGATGGTGGAAACGCCTTACAAACCTTTGACCAAACGTACTAAGTCGTATCTGCACTTGATGCGAGGGTCGGCCCAGTTGTTTCAAGCCGATCATTTGGAAACACTGGCACCCAGAATTCGCAGCAAGAATCGTCTGGTCGATGCCGACGGAAACCCGCTATCAGCAGAACAACCGTTACAGGGAATCGACCCCATCGCGGCCCCAGAAGCTATCGCTTACGACTTCTTGTGCCAAGGTGGAAAACATTCGCGACCGTTCATTACGATGGCCGTTCACGATGCGATGACCGGCGGAAAAGCTACAGGTGCCCAGGGTGCTGAGTTTTTGGAACAATTGTCGCCTGCAATCAAGCGGACGGCCATGTCGATCGAGGTCTTTCACAAGGCTTCCCTCGTCCACGACGATATCGAGGACAACGACGACTTCCGCTACGGCCAACCGGCAATGCACAAGCGGTTTGGCGTCCCGACGGCGATCAACGTAGGCGATTATTTAGTTGGCATGGGCTACCGCTTGGTGTCGCGAAACAGCAAGGAATTGGGCGGTGACGCGGTTGCCGAAATTTTGGATTACCTGGCCGAAGCACACCAGCGATTAAGTGAAGGGCAGGGTGCGGAACTGGTCTGGCGAGATGGTTCGAATAAAGAACTAAGCGCGATCGATGCGTTGCGGGTCTATTCGTTGAAGACTTCCCCCGCTTTCGAAGTTGCGTTCTATTCCGGTCTGCGCCTGGCTGGCGATGCCGAACCTTATCGAGAGATGGTTAAGACCTTCTCCCGACATTTGGGCGTTGCATTCCAAATTTTGAACGACCTGAAAGATTGGAACGAGGACGGCGACAACAAAGGCTCGGCAGGTGGTGATGTACTGGGCGGTCGCCCAACGGTGCTTTGGGCTTTTGCCTTGGAAGCCCTCAGCCCACCGCTGAAGGAAGAACTGCTAAGCTTGATCAAGCCAGATCATCCGCTGTCCACCCAGCAAAGAATCCAACGCGTTCGCCAACTTTATCACGAAGCTGGGGTGTTCGAAAAAGCGAGTCAACTGGTTGAGAAGTACGAAATTCGCGCAGAAGAAATCGCCGAGGGGACTCAACCCAAAGCCCTGCAAGAGCTGATGTTCTACTTGATCGAAACGGTGCTTCAACGACCAACCCAAGAGTTTACGCCGACAATCCAATTCAATAACCCAACGCTCAAGCAAGCTTTGCCAATCATTAGCGGCTAAACCCCCGGCGGTGGGTCGCAACATGTCTTTACGGTGGCGATTTACATAGTAAAAAGGCAAGCGACTTGCAGTCCACCCAGCAGACAAGGACCCGGCTAATCTCCTGGCACAGGACTATCCATACATTCTATTGAAACTTGATGATCTATTGAAAAAGGCGGACTCGAATCATCGAGTCCGCCTTTTTTTGTCGCCCTGGATCGAAAGCTCCTGCTTCGGGGCAGTCTCGCCACCGAGATTCATTTTTGCACCGCCTTTACCGGCCATAAAGTCTTTGTACCGAGCGTCTCCAACCTCCTCCAGCTTCATCCCTGTAAAGGCAACTTGGCGTTGGCCGTCCATAACAGTGTCCTCAAAGATCACGGGGTCGCTTGCTCCCATCCCGCCTTGAACTTCCCAACGAATCACAAAAGCCTTGCTGTCGCGTTCCGATGTAAACATGCCGTCAACCTTGGAAGCATCGGCATTGAAGTCCTTCATCACCGAAGGGTCAATCTTGCTGATAAACGATTTAAATTCGGCTTCATCTTTGGGACCTTTCCAACCATGTTCTGCTAGGTACTTGTTATACAAGTTTGCCAAACGCTTGATATTGGTGCCATTGGCTTCCTTCAGCAAAGCTGACGAACTATCAGACTCGCCGCAGCCAACAAAACCAACCGTCAGCGCTAACAACGCACACAATGAAATAATACGATTCACGGTCACCCTCGGCATTCCTCAAGACAAGTTTATTGATTCGAAGTGACAGAAAAGTCGCCTCAACAAAGAATAGCCCAAGCCAACGAATTTAGAATCCATTAAGTTCGGTAAATATCCCAGCAAACGACCTGGTTTTCCCCTTTAAAGAGGTGGTTGAGTGGCGAACAGCCTTAGACAAGACATTCTTTTGGAAGAAATTGTCCACTTTCGGCACGGCGAGGCGATTGCGGGTCGGAGCTGTCGAATTTTGCCGTGAATGGGTAAAAAAATGACAGCGAATGCAATCGTGCACTCGCTGTCGTTCCATTCCAAGTTCGTCGAATTACCTGTACCGTGACAACGCTTATATGCCACCCAGTACGCTACCCAGTGTGCTACACAGTGTGCAATGTATGCCTTCGGTTGTGCAAACAGCGATACCTTGTCAGCTTGGCGACTTATTCCTGCGGCGGGGCCACGGTTTTGACAATCGCTCCGTTCTTTTCACTGGAAACCAAGACTGCCAGTTGGGTCACGTTATCCAACGATAAGTTACTTTGGGAAACGTAGTCAAATCGCCCTCGCATGTCCGTGTAGCCATCCTTAAAGAACATAACTTGACCGCTGCCCAATTTGGCATAAACCTTCACGTAAACTTTGGACATCGGTTTTTTTTCCGCCTGCGAAGTCACCAACAATTGTCCGAATGCTTCAGCAAACTGGACGTCCATCGAACGCGAGTAATAAGTTTCGGTTTGAACCTGATTGCCGCCGCGAACTTCGATCAAGACATTTTGGTTGGCCAATTGGTCGGGAATCGTAATTGCGACTTCACTAACTGCGCTGTCCAGCGGCTTGGAATCAACCAGATTCGGCTTGACCCACGAATATCCCTGCTGTTGCCCCTCCGCAAAGGGATTGCGACTGAACAGCAATTCCAAGTCAATCGAATAATAGTTGACCGTCACTTGCTTTAGATTTCGGTAACGAATCTTGGCCAATTCGCCTTGGATCGCGAAATCGAAACTAGGTGTGGTTTCGGCAATTTGGCTTTGGTCGGTATGTTCGCCAAACAGTTTTTCGTTGTCGAAACTGTCGGTCGCATCATCCGCGACCGGGACATTATCCTTAGCCAAGGGATCAGCGTTTTGCTTGCCTAAACCATCACCATTGATGGGTTGGCCGGTGATCTGAGCGACCTGGGCGGCAACCGATCGGAATCGTTCTTGCCAACGTTCCACGGGGTACCGCTGATAATCCTGGGCAATTCGTCCCGCAACTTCTGGCTGCTGGCGATATATGGCGGCGTAGGCTGCGAAATAGTCCCACTGAATGGAATTTCCGACATCTTCTGGTTTCACAACGTCAAACTGGATGAACGCTTCATCGATCCGATCTTGCAAAAATAGATAGTATGCCAACGACAGATGATCCTGGGCTGACAGGCTTCTTTTTCGTGCCAAAATATCCAGCAAACGAGAATACTGTTGATAGAACGAAGGGTTCAAAATCTGGCGATCTCGCCCCAATTGATGCGTCCTGGAATTGACCAACGGCCAATATTCCCGGTGTTCGTATTGGTAGACATCAGCAGGCGTTAACTGTATCCAATCACCGTCAAAGTAATTACCGATTTGACTGACAAAGGTACTATTCTTTAACAAACCAGTCGCAATACGTCGTTGATCGTCGTGCTTCAACGCATAAGACCATAGCACTGGCTGAAACACTTTTCGATTTTCAAGCAAGCGAATCACACGTTCAAAGAACAATTTATCTTGCATTCGGAACGCAATCATGGAAAGGTCCAAATCATGCAAATTGGCTGCCTTCAAGAATTCGTAAACTTCATCTTCACTGCCATTTTGTGATACAAAACGCCAAGACGTTGTATCTTGCTTGGTCGGTTGATCAACCACATTGAAGGCCAAACCGGTCGCAGATGCCAACACTTGTTGCTCGCGCGATGCATGGGCTGGATAGTGTTCAAACTGGCCTAACTTTGGGAAGTAGAAAAAGTACTCGAAGGTCTGCGTATTGTAAGGTGCCAACGTCATCGGAATCATCTTGGTCATTCGAGTTCCCGCAACCGACATCGCACCCCGGGGAATTTGCAGCAAAACTTCGATCTTTTGCGGCGCACTGGTCGGGTTGGTCACCACCACTTGGCCACCGTACACCGTATGAGTGACAAATTCTTCGGTCACAAACTTGTCGTAACGATTCCCTTCTTCCGTGTAATAGCGATCGTTCTGCTGAAAGAAATTTTCGCTGACCAAGATCGTTGTATTGCCGCCTTTAATGACCGCAGGTGCCAACTGTTGACTTAGCACAATGGAATCACCTGCTGCGGTCAAAGTCCATTTCTCTTCACCTTCGATCGGTTGATGGCCGGGTCCATCCTGTGGAAGATCCAACAAAGACAGAACCATCATCATTTCGGTAAAGCTATTCCCAACATCCATAAAGTTTGTGGATAAAAAGGAACCGTCGCCACCTTGTTCCACGTACTGTGCGTAATCTTGCCAGAACCGATTGGCAGCGATCAACGAAGCTGGTGATTGATCGGGCGCGAAATGGTAATAGTTATTCTCGACCCATTCGGAAGTTGGTTTCAGTCTCCGATACAACCGATTGGCAACCTGTTTACGCAGTTCCTTTAATTTGTCAGCGGCATCGCCCCCCTCCATCAAGTCTTGCATTCCCGCACCGTCCGAATCTTCCAATTCAGCCAAGTTTCTCTTCATTTCAAGGCCGGCTGTTGGATCCGAAAGTTCCAGATCAGCCTTCGCCGACTCCGACGGACGACTCTCACCACTCCGCCCAAGCGAACGCGTCATCGGCTGCGCCTTCTTCGCTTTATCCATTGAATTGGGTGCCAAGGGTATGCCTGCTCGACCTCCAAAACCGCCAAGTCCTCCACCAACACCACCGCCAGCAGCCAAACCATCCACGTTGAAATCCTGTTCGGGACTGGACTTATCCATAAATGACAATGCAACCTCATCATCCATCATTGCCGTTGCATTGTCCTTCTGCCCCAGAAAAACGCCCCGCGACTTGGCGTCCACCCCTTGGAATTCAAAATTCTGAATTGCGGCATCAAAATTCAAGTCCAACAAACTGCGGTCCAATGGCACCAAAGCCACTTGTTCGATGACATTTTTAGCAATATCACTTCGCCGTTGTGGCAGACGACTTGCCATCAGCAAACGTTCCAACAAGTTCAGGTTATCAAAATGTAATGCCTCGTCGTATGAATCAATTGCCTGGCCCAACAACCATTGATCCAAGTAAGTCTTCCCAAACTTACTGCCAAGGTAAGGTCGGACAATCTCGTCAAAGAATGTCTTATCTTTGCAGAACAAAAAGAAGTGCAGTTCGTGGCATGCGAATTCAGAATACAATCGCAATTTTTCATCCTGTGACTTGGACGACCACTGGGTCACAAATGCAAATTCACTAAAATCTGAATTATTGTGTTTCGCTTTCAAGAATCGATAAACATCGCCCAAATCGTCATAGACGTTGACGGTGGGGTCCGTGTCCAAATCAACTGAAAATTCCTGATCTTTCTTGACAATCATTGCGACTTTGGTTTGAGCAAAATGTTGACTGGCCTCCAAGCCGTTCAACAATCGTAGATCACGACTTCGCACATTTTCAGCTCCCAGCAACAGCTTCGCACTGACCTGAGCTTGATGGTCCTGAGCCACCACTTGGATCACTTGCTTTCCAACCAGATCTTCAACCGCAACCTTAACCCAACCTTCTTTGTCTGGAACCAAATTCAGCAACAATACCGAAGGTTGGACCATAAAATCCATTTGAGAAAAATCAGTCAAGCCGGTTCCTGGCAAGCGTACAGACGCCGCGGTCGCCGATTCACTTTGCAGGCCCAAATTCGCGTTACTTCTCTTTTCAAATTCACCACCAGCGGCGGCAATCTGATTACTATTGATCGTGTCTTGCAGCTTCCAAGGATTTAACAGCAGGCTAGGTCTTGGCAACATATTTCCGGGATACTTCGAGATGGATTTCCGATCCAAAATGTATCGCATCTCTTCGCCAATATCGCGACCTTCGACATACGAACTTAGTGAACGACCCGGCTTCAAAGAGAACGGACCTCGAGGCGAATTGACTGCCAACGATGCAAACGCATCAAAAGGCTGGTCAAATCGACTGGCGAAAACATGGACTCGGGTGGTAGCCAATGAACCATCGACCTGCACCCAAACTTCGTTATCCTGACGCCTGACTTGCCCAATCGACAAACGGATGGGCCGGCGTTGTTCTAACATTCGATTGCGCCCAACCAAGACTCCCGCTTTCGCCTGCCCTCGAGTCACCTTGATCTGCACCACCTGGTCTTGGTCTTTTAGATGCAATTGATAGTCGCCGGGTAACAAACCAGAAATCACCAGCCGCCCCGGCAAGCCTCGCACCTCTTCAAAACAATCACGAACCGGCAACCCGCTTCGCACCTCGAACAGTGCAAATTCATTACGGTTGATTTCCACGAAATTCCCGCTCATTTCGCCCTCGATGGACTCGCCATCCGCCTTCTTTGGTTCGTTCGCTTTGGGATCAGCACCACCAGCCGCTGCTTCGCCGGTTAAGGTCAGTGCAGCCAATGGCACGACCACTGGCGAACCTTCCAAAGCGTGATAAACCGAATCTAAAGTCTGAGTTGGATCGACCAAATTCCAAACCATTTCCTGGCCTTCACTTGGGGTGGCCTTGATCCACTGCACGCCCGCTAGTACCCCCAATTCAATTCGCCCCGCAGCATCGGTGACCAACAGGTTCGTGACGACCTCGTCAAACCAATGATGCTTTGCCAAGACACTGACCCCACGACCGGGTTTCAATTCACCCGACTTTCCCCGTACCTCCAAGAAGTAGCCCGAAGCCGTAGGAACCAGTAAAGCCTGGTCGATTTGATGCGTCCGATCGATGCCGTTGATTTGGTAATTTCGATTCGCGGACAGCTTTTGACTCTCTGCCTTGGAAACACTTTTGACATCAGCATTGAAGGTAATCGCAAGGGACACCGTGCGTTTGGGAACCGTAAACTGCGACACGATATCTTGATTATCTTGAACCCGAACCGGTAACGTCTGCGAGTTGGCGATACCATCAAGATCAAGCGAAGTGACCGTCAATTTCGCGTTTTCAAGTAACCCGATCGGTACCACATTCCCCAACAGTTGTAGCGACGGTCGCACCACAATTTTCGCCAGATTACCACGAATTAGACTCTCTCGATCCACGTGAATTCCGGCACTCATCTGGTAGTCTTCAGACAAATGCTGAAACTGCCCCAAGGTCGCCAGCACGTTTCCAGCGTCTGTCTCGACTGCGTTCAGCTGCTGGCTGACGACAACCGTTTCAGGTCCTGGCTGGGTCGAATAGGGAACCATCAAATCCCCCTCAGCATTCGGAAGATATTCTTTGCCACCTACCAAAATCTTAGCATTGGCAACAGGGTTGCCCGCCTGATCAAATACGACAAAACGCTGCCCGAAAAGAGTGTTCTCTACATAGAAATCCAACCGTCCTTTTCGCACCAACGCTCGGCTGCTTATCCCATTGCCGATAAAATCCACAACATAAACACCTGCACCCTGCATCTGCTCCAACCCAAAGGTTCGCTCTTTGCGAAGCAGGGGAGCGTCGTCATATTCGTACGTCTCTTGAAAACTGGGGACAAGACCATCCAAATTGACATCGGTGGCAATCTCTTTCCCAAATTGTCGATAGTAGTTCTCGGCATTCAATTGAAAAACTTTGACGATCAATTGCTTTATGTTCTTCGTGGTCACTTTCAGTTGAACTGGCGCCGCTACATCCCATTCTTTTAATGTCGTGGGTGCAAATTCCAAATCCACGCGACCGGTCAATGTTTGCATCTGTTCGGGGCTCAAGACACGTGCCCAACGCTGCGAATCTCCCAAACCGTTGACCAGTTTCACTTCGGCCATCAGTTGCCGTAGGTAACCGTCTGCAACCCAGGTAGAAAACGCCTTCTCATCGTCCGCGTCTTTTAAATAATGGGCCAAATAGAAGCGGACTAACGGTTCATCGTCACCGATAGGGGCCAGGCACGTTTCAGGATACGAAGCCGACAAGCTGACAAATTCGTTCTGGCGATTCGAATATAACTGGCGATACTTCGCTTCCACATAGCCAAGATTTCGAGGCAACTTCAGGTAGGTTTCAAATAGATTTCGGTCGAAAACACCCGCTTGCTTGTCTAACAAAAGTTTCCGATAAACAATATTCGCCCGTAACGAATTATGAACCGGAGCCAAGGCTTCCGCAAATTGCCACATACGATCTAGGTAAGCGCGCAATTGTTGGTCGTCAACCAACCAATCGTTGTCTTGATTAGGGGCCAATTTTCGCAAGTACAGCGTCACGTAATTGGTATTATTCAACAATCGTGGCTCTTGTTTGACCAGCGTCTGCAACTGGGAAACCGTGAGCGCATTGTGGATCGGCAGTTCGCCAAAATTCCAACTCCCTCGGGCCCGCATATCCTTGACAATCAAATCGACCAAACCGGGATAGTCAGGCGTCACCAAACGTCCCAATAAATGCGAACGTCGCTGCAACGTCATTTCAGCATTGGCCAACAGCGGTAGAGCGTTTACGTGAAGTCCATTGGTCGCGTAAGCGTCTTTTTGAAGCGTAATTTCTAACAGGCGGTTGACGGAAATCAATTCGTTATCAAATTTGGAAGACAATTGCCTTTCTGCGTCTGGCACGATACGTTGATGATCAAACTTCAAATCCAAGGCGACAATCAAATAGCGCAAGGACTCCTCGGGATTAGATTGGTAACTCAACAACGCTCGGCGATGTTCAATCTCAATAACTTTTTCGGTCCGCCCCGTACGCACTCGCCATTCACGCAGTAGACGTTCCACTTCTTCAAACTTCTCTAATTGTTGATAGTGCAAGCAATGGTAGTAGAAATAATCTTCAGTGCCTGGCACAAATTGCTCGAGTGCCTGGGCTCGATCTTCTGCCAGAACGAAGGCTTCGATCGGATGGATTTGCTGCCCAAAAACGACCGAAACACTACCCAGTCCCCAAGTGCCGCTGATGGTGGCGTAGCTTGCGACGCACAACAGAACTATACGTGAACAAGTCAAATGGTTCATAACTTCAAATCCAACAGGTAAAAAACCTTAGGCAAAACAGATCTAGCCCCAGAACAACACAGCCAAACCGGAACCCAGCGCCCCAACCCGAAATCAGAATCGCGAATTGGCAGACGCCCACAGTCCCGTCCGATATCCTCATCCCGAGGGCTGGGAATAGCCCGAGCTTAGACTAGGATTACGTTTGAAAGTTCCTGGCGTCCCCCACAAAATCGAAAACTAAGTCACATTTCCGCCAACAGGTGACAATTTCTCGGTGTTTGTGGGTTGGTTCCAGGCTATTGCGATTCTGCTACACCCTTCCTGAAACTGCTATTTTGCGACCCACAACGTGCAAAGCAGGAAGATGAAATAGAAAACAGCGGTTCCAAATGCAGCATGGCAGCGAAGCGGAACACAACCAAGTTCGATTCCTACCAAGTTCGATTCCTACCAAGTTCGATTCCTACCAAGTTCGATTCCTACCAAGTTCGATTCCAAAGCGTGAATCGCCCTTTGCGATAGATCGTGTGCCATCTCGCCTGCCTAAGGGACACAAAAATCGTCAACATTCGATTCCCTTGCGGTTTCGTGTGTTGCTGACTGCGTCGATTGGGCACCACTTGGGATCGTTTGCAGGTGTTAGCGTTCTCAACCGTATCCGGGACAATAAGTAGAATCGGACTTCCTGCTCTGGACTTTGGCATCCAAAGCGACCGCATAAACCTAGTGAGCCTACCGGGAAAACCCGATTGACTCGCGCCCGGGCATGCGTTCAAACGCCGTTTGGCAACTGACATCCGAGGGCCGACCCCCGCTTACGCAGATCGTTAGGCCGTAACCGCTAACCAAACGAACGTTCGCTGCAATAATGCACGCCGGCGGGGCTCTATTTCAAGGCTCAACGCGTGTAGACTCATTGGGACAGACAAATTGGGACAGACAAATTGGGTGGTGCCCCGCCTGATTCTCCACCCTAGATTACAATAGTGTGAAAACAATCGATTGAAACGAGTGATTCGCAATGAACAAAATGAACTTTTGTGGCATTTCTTGCCTGTTTTTGACTTGCTTGGTGGCAACCACCGGATGCCAAGAGCCGGAGAAAGTGACCACCACCGAGGTCGCTCGAAGCCGAACGGATTTGGATGCTGCTCAATTTCCGATCAGTGCGAACTCGGACCCTAGCGGCGGCGGCTCAAGTAGCGGAACTGGCAGCGGAACTGGCAGCGGAAACGGTGCTGAAACTGCCAACTCGGGGCCCGGCCGGATCTTTGCGGCTATGATCTCGCGGCCAGAAGCAACTTATTTCCTCAAAGCCCTGGCCAGTCAAAGCCAGCTGGAAACCATTGAAAAGCAGTTCCAGGATTTGGCAACTTCGTTGACTTTCGAAGACAATTCGATGCAATGGAAGTTGCCCGAAGGCTGGACCCAAAGCCCTGGAGGCGCGATGTTTCGCATTGCAACATTGAAATCCCCTGACGGAATCGAGGTAGCGATCACTTCGTTGACCCCCGGACAAGACCTTTTGATGAACGTGAACCGTTGGCGTGGGCAAATCGGTTTGCCGCCCACAACCGCAGAAGCAATGGATGTCACGGAAGTCAAATCGGGCCAGCAAACAGTGATCGTCTACGACAAGAACGGCCCGCAAGCCAATAATTCGATGACACCCTCGGTCCCCAACCCAGACTCGCCGACCTCTCCTGCAGCCGCCCCGACCTCACCTGGGACCTCACCATCCAGTGAATCGGCTGCGCCCGCCGCTGGGACGACTGCGGTTGCCACGCCTGAACCCTTTGAGTTTCCGGACTTGGACGAACCGTGGGAAAAGCTAGAACCAACCGCGGTTGCCGTGGCCCGTTGGCAATTGAAGTCCAATGACGCCCGAGTGAAACTGGAAGTGTTCCAATTCCCCAGCAGCATGGCCTTTGCCAGCATGGCTGAGATTTGGGCCGGACGAGCGGAATTGGAAGCACCCTCGGCTGAGGCATTCCAAGCCAACGCACAGGCGATCAAAGTCGCCGGCCAAGCCGCCTCCCTGTGGCAATGGCCTGCAGCCGGTATCGACGCCGATGCCGCTGCTGCGACCGCGAAATCGACCAATGCGTTGCGAATCGCTCGAGTCGACCAAGGCGAAAACGCTTGGTATTTCAAATTGGAAGGTCCCGCCGACTTGGTGGTTGCCCAGACCCAGACGTTCCAAAAATTCCTTGCTGAAGTTAAGAAAAAGTAGCGAATCGCCTTCGCAACCTTGCTCAACCCCGCTCCCGATTCGCCGCTTGACGCTAGGACTGCAGTCAAATGGGATCGGTTTGGGTTCGGGTTCGGGTTCGGGTTTGGGATCGGTTTGGAAATTTTACCAGCAGTACCGCTGTCGGCCCCGCCGGTTTTCCGCAACCACAAAGTTCGTGCCGCAGAGTGTAGTTTGGGAAGTAATTTCCAGACATATTCTAAGGCCTGGAGGGAAGAGACTTCACCTACCGAACCGGCACTGGCTTTGGGACGGTTTGACTCCACTGTCCTGACGCTCACCCTGCTGACCGCCCTAACGCTGACCCGGCTGACTGCCCATGTTTTGGCGAAATGGGAAAGGTTGGATTTTTAAGAAATTTGCCGGCAGGTACTGGCAATGCATCGACAAGTGGTCATTGCACTCGTGTTACAGTCGGTGTGTTGAATAGACGCACTAAAGTACGGTTTTTAGCGATGAGTACGCCGTTGATTTCGGATAGAATGAAAGGTCAAGCGACAATCCGGAGCCAGGCTAATAGCCAGCTTAACTTGAAGAAAGTTGGGCCGTCGCGGTCAATGAATATTGACCGTGGGTGTGAAAACACTGGGGCTGAGAAATCTGGCAAAGCCGGTTGCGTTTGCCAACCAGTGGCCAGACGTCTGGCGGGTCTGGCGGGTCTGGCGGTCAGGCGGTCAGGCGGTCAGGCAAAAACCGTTTCGCTTAGTTGCGGGTCAGCATAGATACGGGTCAGCATAGATACGGGTTAGCGTAGATA
>JBDNHU010000321.1:0-4531 GCA_041688615.1 Mariniblastus sp.
AGTTTGGGTGTGGTGGTTCTCGCAACCAGGAATCATTCACTACCTGGCACTAAATATCATCTTCGTAAGCGGTGTTAGCACACTGTTATTTAACTTGAATCCGCTGCTACGCTACGATGGCTACTACATTCTTTCGGATTTACTGGAAATCCCAAATCTAAGGCAAAAGTCAACCAAACTGCTAGAACGTTCGGCCAGTCAGTGGATCCTTGGCCTGCCAGCGGCACCCGACCCATTCATTCCCAAGCATCACGTTTGGCTATTCATCGTTTACAGTATCGCGGCGTTGTGTTACCGCTGGTTATTGACCTTCACAATTTTTTGGTTCCTGTATCAACTACTGGAACCTTATGGCCTAAAAATCATTGGCCAGTTGTTGGCACTTTTTTCGATTTACGGGCTGATTGTTTCGCCAGTCATGAAAGTCTCAAGGTTCTTATCTATTCCTGGAAGGATTGATGCTGTGAAACCAATTCGACTTGCCATCACCGCCACGATTACCATGGCGGTCGTTGCAGGAATCCTCTTCCTGCGACTACCACACTATGTGGACATGCCGCTCTATCTTCAGCCGGCCAACTTAACCAATGTGTATGTTGAAGTGCCAGGCATTGTAAATGCAACAAACGCAAAGCCGCATCAATACATCTCCCAAGGCCAGACCATCACAGAATTAACCAACCCTGACTTGCAAGAACAAGCACTGGCAGCACAGGGCGATTATCAACAACGCGAAAGAATCCTAGAATCCGTAAAGAACTTGCGTGCCAACGGCGACACCGAAGCCCAGTTTGCAATCCAGACCGCCCAAGTGCAAAAAGAAAATAGCCTGTCGGTGCTAAACGACTATCAAGAACGAATTGAATCGTTACACATCAAAGCACCTATCTCCGGCTGGATTTTACCAGCGGAAAAGCAAAAAGAACCCAGTCCCGACGCCGACCGTTTGCCATCCTTGGTTGGCAACCCACTGGACAAACAAAACCGTCTTTGCACGTTGCCCGAGCAAACATTGGTGTGCCAAATTGCTCCGGACATGACCACATGGGAAGCCCTGATTCTAGTCGATCAAAAGGAAGTGGAATTCACCACAACTGGACAGGTGGCAAAAATTTGGTTAGCACAATTTCCAAGCCGAGTCTTCCACACCACACTGTCCGAAGTCTCTGTTGACCCGACAAAGTTCATCCCTGCCCAGATGGCTTCGCAGAATGCCGGGCCGATCGAAGCATCACCTTCGCTTTCTGGACAGTTCAAGCCAGAGTCCGCAAAATATTTAGTGGTTGCAAAACTAAACGACCCAAACGGTATTTTTGTGAAAGATGCGACAGGCGTTGCCAGAATTCACGTCGGCTACGAAACCGTTGGCAATCGTGTATGGCGATTCCTTTCACACACTTTCAGCTTCAAACTTTGATTCCTATCGAAGGGCCACGATGCCACGAATCGTAGTACAGTCGAAAATGCTCTGCTTCATCCATTGGCGTGTGCCTGCCACCATTTTGACCAGCGACAAAGCAACCTGCAAATCACCCTGCCCTTGTCCAATGCCGCGATCTGCAATCACGGTTGACTCTCGCGTCTGCCGGTTTCCCTAAATTTAGTACTTATTGGTAACCATCAATGCCAGTCCCAACGGGTCGCGGTGATGCAGTTTGGCAGCACTAATCCTTGCCACCGTTAAGCAGAACTAGGTTTCCTGTCTTGAACGTCGCAGCCAGACGTTATCGACTTGCTCCACCATTTCAACCCGACAATTGCACATGGCTTGGTCACAAGCAGCGGATGCCGCCAGTCCCTATACGTTCCGAGCAATAATTTGGGACCCCTGGCCAGTTAAGGGGCACGGCGATTTTAGGTGCACGGCCGTGACTTCAAGCACTTGATCTTTCTGCACTGGGGGAAAAAAATCATCGGCAGCAACCGTCGATGGGAGCTGTAAAAAACATATTCGCCTCAATCTGCGGTTTAAATTGTGCGGAAGGATTCTTCAACCACCCGCGTTTAACGCCAGAACCCGCGCAATTCCAGTACAATTGAGATGAATTCTGACAGTGGCGGCCACTTCGATGCAGACCTATAGTGAGAAACACCGATAAATTGACTAGACGTCCATGTTTTTCCACGGATTCTGGAAGCTTGGGCTACTTAGGCAAAAATGCCTTATTATGATAAAGAGTGGAATTTATTCGGTTGCAAACTTGAGCCTTCTAAGTAGCTTCGAGCAGCTTAGCTAGGCAATTACCGCCCAAGAGATCGACTTTTGGCGGTAGGATTCAGCGCCGTTTTCCGTTTGTCCAAGCGTATGACAATTCAATTTCTTATCCCTTGTGAACATTGGTCGATGTCCATGTTGCGAACGTTTGCACTTATTACCGCCAGTTTGATTGCGTCGGCGGTAACCACCAATGCCGTTTTAGCCCAGGGTTTGCTTTCAAACAAAGGCAATGACCAACGGAAATTGGCGATCGGCGTACTTACTGAGATCGCCCCAAACATTGGCATCAACGAAGGAGTGGTCTACCCTCGGCCGTTTCCGGGACTAACGATTGCCAACTATAAGCCTAATTTTACGCCAGATTCTAAGACTCTCAGGGGGCAAACCTCTGGCGTGGTCCGCTATCGCGACGTTTGGCAGCTAGATTTTGCGTTCAAAGATCTTCGGCACACGGAAGTAAGCCTGCCTCTACCAGGGGGGAAAAGTCAAATCGCAGAAGTGTGGTACTTGATTTACCGAGTTCGGAACTTGGACAAGCATCTGTCTTTTCCTAAGGATCCAGAAACCGGCGAGACCACCGCGAATTCCCAAACGCCGCTGGCTCAGTTGGATGAAAACACGCTTCCAGGACGCTTTTTCCCCTCGCTTTTGCTAGAAGGGTGGGTTGAGGACGCTGGAGGAAATTATTCGTTGAAGGCCTACCGCGACAGTATCCTGCCTGCCGCCGTCGAGCAAATCGCGGCCGAAGAACGCTTGGTGGGTCGTTTGAACGACGGATTTTCAATCGCAAAACAGAACCTGCCGACTGCGACATCGCAGTCTGAGGGTGTTTGGGGCGTTGCGACTTGGATTGATCTAGATCCTAGAATCAACTTTGCAACCATTTCAGTACAAGGCCTGTCGAACGCATTCCGTTCCGATCAAGACGGCGCTGCTGACGACAACAAGCACAGGGTCAAGACGTTACAGTTGAATTTCTGGCGACCCGGAGATTCAACCGTCTCGGGTGACAACTTCAAATTGGGAATTCCTTACGACGAAGAGGTCAAACGTCAAGTTAGCCTGCTGAAGCGTTACCGGTTGCCGGGCCCAGATTTAGTGATCGAACGAATTAACAGCGACACCGGGGCTCCAATTGAAATGGGCCGAGTTTCGGCCGAATATGACCTGGAAACGCTTAAATCAAGTTTGATTGGCCAATTAGATGGGCAGCAAACGCCTGAGCAGATCGCCCAATTCCTGGCTACTTTTGGATATACCGACGATCAAGGGCTGAATGTTTCCGTCGCCACGGCAGGGAAACGCTGGACTCTAGAAGATTCTAGCGGAAACCAGTTTATTGTTGTCACCCGACCCATCACTTGGAAAGTCAACGACGAGAAAATCGACTTCGTCGGACCTCTTGATTCTTTCTGGGATTTTCGCTACATATATTAACCAATCGGGAGCCAAGGTAACGGAAACGTTTCTTAATTTCCGTTCGCCAAATTGGCTCTCCAAGTACGGGGCTGGCTCTCCAAGTACGGGGCTGGATTGGTTTTAGATTTTTGGACGCGGTTCGTGAAATCGGATGCCCAGCCTTGAGATTTCCGGCAATCCGAACCCCTGAATCCTAAATCGGTTGGCAGTAGCCCCGGTGCGGTTTTGGGTGCGGTGTTTTGGGTGCGGTGAACAGCCAAGTTCAATTGGATTTGCCAAACAAAGTAGCCAGTACCCGAAATTTAAGACGCAGAAGTTAACGACATAAATCACAAATTAAATAGTTTGTACCGACAGATAAAGGTTTGATCAAATGGCACATAAGAAGGGCCAAGGCTCGACTCGTAACGGTCGCGATTCCAACGGACAACGACGTGGCGTAAAGCGTTTTGGAGGTGAAGCAGTGACTGCTGGCAGCATCATCGTTCGCCAAGTAGGTAATTCGTTTCACCCAGGCAAGGGTGTTGGACAAGGCAAGGATTACACGCTGTTCGCACTGGTTGATGGAAAAGTGAAATTCGACCGAGAAGGTCGTCGCGTCAATGTATTCGCTGAAGTCAACTAGTTTCCGGTAAATTACCGGAGCGGTCTAGTTAACGCTCAACTAGTTAGCGCCCAACTAGTTAGCGCTCAGTGGAATACGTCGCCAATATTGAATTAGTAGAGATCATGAAAAAGCCCACCGAAATTTCTGTGGGCTTTTTTCGTGTGCAGACACTTATTTGCCAGAGCTTGCGGGGTTGCTAGAACTTGCGGAAAACTTACCTCGATCGTAGCTTCCAAATAGTAGCTTCCAAATCGACCAATACGGTCGGAAATTTATTAGGATGCTTG
>JBDNHU010000322.1:0-12751 GCA_041688615.1 Mariniblastus sp.
ATCGCTGGCAACTGGAATCGATCGATAGCGAAAAACATATTAGCCTCTTGCCCTTGGCGATTCCGCCGAACGCAAGATGCTTTTTTGCTGCCACAACCTAGCGTAGGGCTGAATTCCTGCACCAAAAATCAAGCCATCCCCCGCCATTCCAAGCGAACCCTGGGTAGCCAACTCGCTTAATTTCCGCACACAACTTGGCCAAGTTCAATCAACCGACGAAACGAAACGACGCGCGGCGGTATCGCCAAGTCGCTGCATTTCGAAAAAGCAATTCATACACGCCGTTGCATCTACTAACGCATCATGGGCTCCATCAATCGACCTACCAAAAAGCTGACGATGCAGTCGATCCAGGCTGGGCAGGGCAGGGCGGGGATTGACCGAAGCGCCGACAACGTACGGCTCGCCTTCTTCCCTGATTCGCTTATGCAAAAACGTAGCCCCCATCTTCATTGTGCATTGCACCTGCCGACTACTCAGCGGATTCCCTTGCCCAAGACGATGAAACTCTGCACCCACGATCTTATGATCAAAATCAACATTGTGACCAATCACAGTGTCGGTTTGCAATAAATCAATCGCAAAGCGACGCAACACTTGTGAAAGTGGAAAGCCATTGTCCGTTGCGTGTTGCTGGGTAATCCCATGACAACGAAGCGCACCGGGCTGAATTCGCCAACCGCGAGGCCGAATCAAATAACAGCCTTGACTTATCGGCTGACCCGTAGGATCGGTCAACACCCAGGCCAACTGTACCACCCGAGGCCAGTTGGAAGCCTGAGTCGTTGGGGCCTCCATCCGCCTGGGAAGACCCGATGTCTCAGTATCGAAAAATAAGAGTCGATCGCGTTTAGCCATCAAAAAAGCTCGAAAAGTCGCAGCAAAAGTTGAAACTTTTGCTTCCTGAAAACACTAATAACAAAGGATAAACCGCTAACGATCAGTCAACACCCTACCTTTTCCACAAAGAAGCATCCATGATATGCGGTCTTTTGCAACAAAGCGAATGGGCTGTCGGACACTCGAATTGCTCAAGCAGCAAAGTTCTTGATACTCGGGTTGTCGATACGAAAATACCTGTTTTGGTACTGCGTTGCAGAAAGCTGCTTATCGAGTCGCCCAGCGAATCAATTTCCAATCGACCATTCAAGCCGTCACTTTTCGCGACACACCCGAGTCACTGGCGGCAGATTCTGAGCGCCCCAACAAGCGGGCTGGTAGGGCAACCAGTCAGCTCACTATCATGCGTTCTTTAGCTTACCATTGTATGCCTTTTAGCTTACCATTGCATGTAGTTCACCCACCCACCACAGACTTGCTCAGAACCGGCAGCCAAGCCAACCCAAACGCCACAAGTTTCGACAATTAATCGGACAGCCCCTTCTGCTCTGGCGAAGGTAGAAATCAACACACTTGTAAAATTCACAACCCTTACGCCCCTTGGCTAAAGTGGTGCAACTAAACTAACCAAGAAATCCTCTATTGGACATCGAGAATAAGATGGCGAAATGGACAATAAAAACAGCGTTTGGTGGCCTAATTTGGCTAGCAGCTGCGTTAGGGTTCTGCGGCTTGTATTTCCAACTAAATGACCGCGATCAACTTTCGGTCGGATTCCATCGATTGGCAAAATACTGGTCGTCCACCCCAACAGTGAAGACCGCCACCGTTGTCGATTCGCTTTGCATTCTGAATCGAGACCCGGTTTTTCAGCTTGACGAAGCTGGTGAATTTCAACGAATCGGACAAGTGCTTAGCCCAACGCAAATGTGGGTCGAGCCCGGTACGCGAATGCAATTCCGTATCCATGGCGACGTTCTAAAAAAATGGGACCAAGGACATCTAGAATTGCATCAACCCGAACGCAACCTAAATCGAGTGATGAAGGTGATGTTAACCCCCGAACGATTGCAACGACTTACCGCAATTGGTGAACAGGCCAAGCGTCGACATGAACAGGAGGTCCTGGCCGAATTGTCACCCATCTTCCAAAGATCGTTGATTCAGTTAGGCCCCATGATCGAACAAGAGTTTCGTTTAGCGATTTCGAATCACCAGACCGAAATTCATAAGCTGACCAATAAGTACAAAGAGATCATTATCACTGATCGCTTGCTACCCATGGTCGAACAGGAAGTCTTACCCGTGGTACAAAAACATGCCAGACCACTAATGGAGAAAATCGGCAGCGAGATGTGGCAGCAGGTTTCGCTGTGGAGATTCGCTTGGCGTTTTTTCTACGATGAATCTCTAGGCCCTGAAGAATCACTGGTCAATAAAGAATGGAAACGATTCCTGGACAATCAAGCGATTCCCATCCTAAAAAACCACACCGAGGATTTCATTGATGTGCAATCACGCATCATTTCAGAATTATCGAATAACCAGACCGTGAGGCAAGTCATTCGCGAAAGCCTAAACGAAATTGCCACCGATGCAGAAGCGGGCAATTTGGTCCGAATCATTTTGAATGAAGGACTGACTCAGAATGCGAATATCCGCAAACAGATGCAAGAGATTTTGCAATCTCAGGAAACAAAACTTGCCCTAAAACGAGTTGGCGACAAATTCGAACCGTACGCCGTTCAAATCGGACAGGAACTTTTTGGGTCTCCGGATGAGGTGACCAAAGAATTCGCGTTGGTGCTGCGTCACATGATCCTTAAGAAGGACCAACAATGGATCGTTTGGGTGCCAGGTAAAGCAAAGTCGACTGAATCAGGAGGGAACAAGCCTGAAACTGCTGAACTACCAGAATCCGCGAGCTCACCCACCATTAAATCAAACCAAATTCGCATCTACCAAGCGACTGAAATAGGCATGCCACCGTTTTTCGAAGAAAACGCATCTGATGCTGCGATTCTGGATTAGGCCAAACATTTTCTTGTCGATTCCTGTCCAATCATACCGCTGACCGAATCAGCAATCCAAGTCATGCACCTGACGAAGAAAGGGAAGCAGTGAATTCAAAACAAGAGGCTCCGCTTCCAACAAACTTGAACGACATGCCAACTCCAATTTCAATTCGCGACTTGACGATTCATGCCGGCGATCGCCTTTTGCTAAAACAGGCAGAACTTGACATCCCCGCAGGTAAAATCAACTTATTGTTGGGGCCTTCGGGCGTTGGCAAAAGCTTGTTTCTAAAGATAATCGCAGGCTTATTGCCCAAGAAAGGAGACGTTAGTTGGGCAGGTACCGTTTTGGTTGGCGAAGAAAACGCACGTGCCGGCACAGCCGGAGTGGTGTTCCAGTCGTTCGCGTTGTTTGAGGAGTTTTCGGCTGAGGATAATATCCGATTCGCGATTGCCCACAAAGAGAAATCCAACAATCCGAATCAAGGGAATAACTTATCGCCCGAACAATGGATGACTTCTTTTGGGATCCCCGGGAAAACAAGAACCAGTGTGCTTAGTGGCGGGCAGCGACAACGACTCGCCATCGCAAGGACGTTAGCAGCATCGCCACCGGTCATCTTGTTTGACGAACCCACCAGTGGATTGGATCGGGCAACTGCCACCGCTGTCTCGCACTGGATTCAAGACGCCCAGTCAAGATTTGGCCGCACATCGTTGGTCGTCACACACGACTATCAAAATCTGACACAAATCGCCGACCATATCTTCTTCTTCGACACTCACGCAAAGCAGATTGTCGCGTTACCCAAAGAACAATGGGGTACGATCGAATCACGGTTACAATCGGCGGCCAATCAACAACCTCAAATCGATCGCAACAGTCCGCCAAGTGTCACGATACCCACTAACCAGAATTCGGTTGACTCTCAAACTGACGATCAAACTCAATCCACCAGGGATACGCCGGATGAACCAGCCCGAACCCCAACTCAATCACCTAGTGTGGGGGCCCTTTCCCAGAGTCCTCCAATCGCATCCTCGGGAACGGCTTGGGCAAGTATTCCGATTCGCTTCTTTGACGCGACCACTACGTTGTTCTTGGAATTGATCTATTCAGCGATCAACCTTTTCCCAACATGGAAAAGCCCAAAATGGGGCCTGCGTTTTCAACGACAATATTTCGGCTTGGTGATGGGGTGGTCTAACTGGATCTACATGGGCATCGCCGGCATCATCGTCGGTTGGGTTACCACTCACTTTACTTTCCGCTTCTTACCATTTCGAAACTATACCGAGCCCTTAATCATCGAAAATCTACTTTCGGCGATCGGTTTCGCGCTGTATCGAATCCTGGTTCCGGTGATCGGTTCCATTTTGGTCGCAGCCCATTGTGGTGCCGCAGTAACGGCTGACATTGGCGGCAAGAAATTGGCCGGACAACTTGAGGCCCTGCGAACCTTCGGCGCTCGGCCTAGGTCTTACATTCAGCATTCGGTCATGTGGTCATTCCTGGTCGGAATGCCAATCCTGGTTTTCTATTCTTTCTTTGTTGCGAAAATTGTCAGTCAAGTTTCGTTTAATTTCACGCATCCAGAATATGACCTGACTTTTTGGGAGCAATACTTTTTCAAGCGATTAGAACTTCCCAATAGCGTGATTTACGATGGGACGGGCTGGACGATGATGAAATTAATTTGTTGCGGATGGGTCGTAGGATACTTCTCTTACTACTTTGGTGTTCAAGAGAAGTATTCCAGTCGCGATGTTTCGCGCTCGGTGACTCGAACAATCCTCTGGTCAACTATCGCCGTGCTAGTGATCCATTTGGTGTTCGCATTCATCGAATTCCCACTGCCCGCTTAAGCCATTTGTCTGCAATTCGAAACCGCACCACGATTCGACAGGGACCCAAAACGTTCTGCCTCCAAATAAAAAGGCTGCCAGATTTTTCTGGCAGCCTTTCAATTTAATTGTTGCTAATCAGCTAACGTATCCAAGGATTTAAATCACCTCGATCAGGAATCGACCAAAGCCGAGACTTGATTACTTGGGTAACCATTTCGAAAGTCCCGACTTCTGCTTTTCAAAGTCCTCGTCAAACAACTTCAATGCAGAAGGTTCACCGATCAGAGCAATGATGTATTCCTGAGCCTTATCCTCGGGCAACCAGCCTTGATGGACGTAATAGTTGGCTTCGATCAGGAATGGCATGGGGTCATCCTTGCTCTCTTCAAAGATCGACTTCAGACGTCCGACCGATTGGTCTCCGTCTAACGTTGGCATCGCACGAAGCGAGTACATTTTATCAAGCTTTTTATCGAACATGGAAACTAGTTCTTTTTCAACCGGATCTTTGCTGGCATCCGAATTCGAAGCCCGGGCGGACGCAACCACTGCATAGTTCATTGAACTGGTGGATGCCTTCTCTTTGCCAGATTCGCAGTCATAAAACTTAAGCGTTGTTTGACTACCAACTTGACCGGTCCTCCGAGCCATCGTGCCACGTTGCTCCAACACAAACACACCATCCAGACCTTCCTTCTTGGCCTTCTTAATCAAATCGGCAAAGGTGCCCTCACCCAGCATTACCAACCCGGGAAACAAACCTTCGGCGCTGCCTTGGTTTCCACCTTGATTATTGTTGAAGTCCGCAGGCGGACCGCCGGACCCAGCACCGCCAGGACCGCGTGATGGACCACTACGCCCTCGACCTGCTGCCGCAGCCGCACCCGAATTCGAATTCGCGGTCGACGCAGCACCGCCAGGCATGACCACTTTCACGTTCAATTGCGAAAAAGCAGAGCCGTACAGGACGTTATCACCTTTAAACCGCTGCTCCAATTTTTCAATCAAAGCCTTAGCTAGATCACCCCCGTAGTACTCCAAGTGACCTCTGGCATCGGCAGGAACCCCGCCGCCTTGGCCACCAAAACCGCCAGGACCATTGGACGATCCAGCACCTGGCGGAGGACCACCACGACCGTTGTTCCGATTGATGGTCGGCGCAGGATCGCCAATCACAGGAGCCTTCTGAGTGACTCCCTGCTGGGCAATGTATTCGACTCCTACCCCAAAACGAATTCCCACCTCAGGTCGTCTCTGTTGGGACCAAAAACTGAGTGGCATCTCATCGAAACGTGTTCGGTTTGAAGCCAATTCCGCTTGCAAGTAGCGATAGCCCTTGGCGTCGTCTCCCTTGGCAAAGGCGTTTATCGCCATATCATAAAATGACGTCTCTACGACTTCTACCGGAGCTTGAGCGGCCGGACCACCGAATCCATTACCTCGATTCGGAGGAGGCCCACCACCGTCCAAAGTCATGCTTTCGCCGCCGGCACCACCCCCACCGTTATTTGCACTTGGAGGCGGACTGCCGCCATCTAGCGTCATGCTTTCACCACCAGCTCCGCCACCAGTTGCAGCTCCGCCGTCGAAGTCGAACCGTCTGAGCCGACACCTGTTGGGCCTCGTCCTGCGCCACTGCGACCTTGCTGGTTCGCACCCGGAGGCGGACCGCTTTGCCCGCCGTAATTCGATCCCGGAGGCGGACCACTTTGCCCGCCGTAATTCGCACCCGGAGGCGGACCACTTTGCCCGCCGTAATTCGCACCCGGAGGCGGACCACTTTGCCCGCCGTAATTCGCACCCGGAGGCGGACCGCTTTGCCCGCCGTAATTCGTACCCGGAGGCGGACCGCTTTGCCCGCCGTAATTCGTACCCGGAGGCGGACCACTTTGCCCGCCGTAATTCGTACCCGGAGGCGGACCACTTTGCCCGCCAGATGCGGAACCCGCTGGAAGACCGCTTCGTCCCGGTTGACTGCTGCCTTGTTGCCCAGACTCTTGGTCCAATGACATTGACATGTTGCTTGAAGAAGAATCCTGCTGTTGATTCGCCTGGTTGGTCGAACCATCGGAACCTACACCTTGAGGACCACGGCGATTTGTTCGGCCACTTTGTTGGGTTGCCGCCGCATCCTGACCGCTGGTCACGGCTTGCCCACCCGAACCGACCCCCATCGGGCCTCGCCGAGTAGAGCCCGAATTGGATGCCGCTGGAGGATTAGCCTCGCCATTTGCGGCCGCCTCTGCTTCTAAACTTGCGGATGCACCACCCGCATTTTCTGTCTGGCCGCCGGTGCCTGCACCCGATGGGGGAGCAGAGGGTCCGCTTTTGGAAGAGGTGGTAGAACTATCCGCCGTCGTTGAAGTGGTTGGTGCACTGCAGCCAACCCATAAAAACGCCGACATTGCCAACAGCCCCAACGGGAGCCAAGCTTTTTTTGTCATCGAACATTCTCCAAAATTTCATACCATTCAAACGGCCGCAGACTTTAACCAAACCCATTTGCTCACAGTACATCAGTCTACATCAAAAACCAAACATTGTTGCCAAGGGCAAACTAGTTCGTTCTGCCGGCTGAGATCCGAATTCTAATTCAAGGGATCTGGGGCGTGGTTGCAAGACGGGTCAAAGCGGAAAAACGTGCCTTAAACTACGATTCTAACGGCACGAATCTGGCTGTAAAGCTATTTTCGACAGAAATTGGGACTTACTTCGACTTGCCCACCGCCACAATCACCTGGGCACAAACCCAGTGATCGCCCAGTGATCGCCTAAACCTGGGCAAACCACAGCCTCGTCAATGGCGTAGGCCCCACGGTTTCTAACTGCCCGCCATCCAAAGATCGGGTAAATTCAGCCAAGCCGCTGGGTACTATTGAACTCCAAACGGATTGGGAACGAAATTCCTGGCTAGTTTCCCAACTCTTGAGCCCCTTCAGGATCAGCCGCCACCGCGGGCTGTCCAGACCCGAATTTAGAGCCGTAGGGCTCGGCAGCTCTCTGTTCATAAGTTCCCAAATCGCAACCCGTCAAGCAGACGATCAAAGTGCAGATCAGGATCAAAGGTAAGCTTTTTAAGATCGTTTTCATTCTTCACAATGCCATTTCTAGATGCCCGGCCCGGTCTTGTATCGATAACCACTAGCTAAAGTCGCCCAAAGCCCTGGCAACATTCTAGACCAACTGAATCAAACCTGCGTCATCTTTTTTCCGTTGCTCGACCCATTCTCGGTTCGACGCAACCGCCGCCAACTCTAGTTCCTGGCCAATCAATTGGTAATGAACGTTTCGCTGATGCGGAACGAATCCCAATTCCGAAATCGAATCACGAATTTGATCAAGCGTCAAATAGTGAACCGTCCCTGCTTGGGCCACTACGTTCTCTTCGATCATCAAACTGCC
Organism: Mariniblastus sp.; assembly: GCA_041688615.1. GTDB lineage: Bacteria > Planctomycetota > Planctomycetia > Pirellulales > Pirellulaceae > M30B19. Next base: position 8,106 of record JBDNHU010000322.1, read on the forward strand.
CATGTCATTAGCACCGAATTGCAATGACAATTGCCCCATCTTCAAGCCCTGAGTCACCCAACTTGATTGCAGGTTGTCAAAGTTGTCCAAAAACAACCGCGATATCGCCAAAGTCTTCAAATATTCATGCGACCCCGTCGCAGGAATGTGTGACATTTGAGTATGGTCAGGCTGGAACGTCCAACAGATAAATGCGGTGAATCCACTCGTCTGATCTTGCAACTGGCGAAGTCGATCTAAATGCTCCACTCGTTCATCCAACGTTTCGACATGCCCAAACATCATCGTCGCGGAACTTCGTCCACCCAATAGATGCCATTGGCGCATGACATCCAACCAATCGTCAGTCATCACCTTGCCACGGGTAATTTCGCTTCGCACTCGATCCACTAAAATCTCGGCGCCGCCGCCTGGCACACTGCCCAGTCCTGCGTCTTTGAGGCGACGTAAAACCTCGACCAGCGACAGTTTGTTCACCTTGGTGAAGTGAAAAATTTCGGGCGGACTAAATGCGTGCAAGTTGATCGAAGGAAATTTGCTTCGCATGTCCGAAAGCATTTCTTCATACCATTCCAAACGGTACTTCGGATGCAAACCACCCTGCAACAGGATCTGATCACCGCCCAGTTTCACGGTCTCTTCCATCTTCTGATACAACTGTTCTTTGGAAAGAACATAGCCTTCGGGATCTTTGGGGCTGCGATAGAAAGCACAGAAGTCGCAAACCGCAGTGCACACATTGGTGTAATTGATATTACGATCAATGTTGTAGGTGCGATAATTTTCCGGATGCTTTCTCAGCGTAACTTGGCTAGCAGCCCAACCCAATAATGGCAAATTATTGCAATCAAAAAGGCGCCGACACTCTTGGAACGTGATCCGCGTCCCGGCAATGGCCTTGTCCAAGATTGATAAAACTTCCCCGTCGTGTGTCATTCTATTTTCAGCATTCATGGTAAATCAGCTCTCGCTTTTCCGGAGCAAAATTTAGGTCCGTGGCTAGTTTCTGGAAGTATTGCAGGGCTTCCCGCTGCTGGATTTGGAAATCAAAGTGTAGATACTCGGACAAATATTTGCGACAGGCACACTCCGATAATCCATAGTCCGCAAAATATCGCTTGGATAACTCACTCACCTTCGCCTTTCCGATATCGCGAGCCAAATTCAGGGAGGTTTGCACTCGATCTAACCCCTCGGCCTGGTATTCCAAAACGTCAGTTCGAGTCGCCCAAACCGCAAACACAAAAGGCTTACCGGTCAACTGGTTCCACACCTCACCCAAATCCCAAACGTACGGGAAATCGATATGCTCCGCCTGCATCGCTCGATCGCCAATCACCAACACCGCGTCCGTCGCAACCGCAGTCCAATCGGCAGCGATCGGCAGAGGACTCTTTTCCGGACGAATGCCATGCAGTTGCTGCAGCAAAACTTGGCACAACACAGCACTGGTCCGCGAACCTTCGTCCAGTGACAAACTGGTGATTTGGGACGGCTGGACGCGGCTCATCAGCTTGACGCTCCAAACCTCTCCCCAACACGAAATACACGCATCAGGGACGATCACGAATTCGGGCTGCTGAAAGACCTCGACCGCCGGAATCAAAGCCAGGTCCAAAGCACCTTGCTTCAATCGGTCAGCAAGCCTGCTGGGTAAATCCAATTCCAGGGTGTCTCCAACCCCCGCTTGCCAGTAATCAATCAAGGGTTTGGTATTCAGATAGGAAACCGCTCCAATTTTCATCGACCTATTCCCGACACGAAAAAAGGATAAAACACCATTCGATCGCCTATTCCTGCGGCTAAACCCGAAGCCAGTGGTAAAAACCGTCGAAATCGCCCAAAGCGCAACCCAACTAACCAATGACAAACCGAAGCACGCTGCCCCGCAAGCCCCGAAACATCCAATCCCGCCCGATCTGACTGGGTGATCTGACTGGGTGATCTGACTGGGCGATCTGACTGGGCGATCTGAAGCACCAGCCAGTCTCCCACGGAATGCCCCTCTTGCAAAACCCTCTTGCAAAAACCCTCTGCCCGAATCCACTGAACAACGAACTCTTGAACAACGAAACACACATTTCTACGACACCCGCGAAATCGCCCGAGCATGCTCACATGACAAACACTCAGTGCCACATTTGGCGATCTAATAATCGATAATTGACCGCCTCCATCAAATGAGCCACTTGGATAGCTTCGGATTGTTCCAAATCGGCGATCGTCCTGGCTACCCGTAGCACTTTATCGTGCGCCCGCGCCGATAAGCCTAAGTCCTGCACGCTGTCCTTCAACACATCTTGCCCCTGGGCATCTAATACGCAAAATTCGCGAATTTCACGAGTCGACATCTGAGCATTGTTTCTAGTGACTCGGTCGACAAACCGAACCGATTGCACTTGGCGGGCAGCAACCACTTCACTGCGAATGGTTTCGCTGCTGGTTCCATCGGTCTTAGAAGAAAGTTCCTTGAACGGGACTGCCGGTACTTCGATGTGAATATCGATTCTGTCGACCAAGGGCCCCGAAATTTTACCAATGTATTTCTCGACCTGCGGGAGCGAACAATTGCACTGTCGGCGGGGGTCTCCGCGATAGCCACACGGACACGGGTTCAACGCGGCGATTAGCATAAAGTCGGCCGGAAACGTAATTGAACTCATCGCCCTAGAAATGGTCACCACACCATCTTCCAAGGGTTGCCTTAAAACCTCCAAGGTTCGACGATTGAATTCCGGCAATTCGTCCAAGAACAATACGCCGTTGTGTGCCAAACTGATTTCTCCTGGCATCGGCGTACTTCCGCCACCCACCAATCCGGCATCGCTGATAGTATGGTGAGGCGAACGAAACGGACGAACCGCCAGTATGGGTTGACCTTCGCTTAATTTACCCATCGCACTGTAAATTCGTGTCGTTTCAATCGATTCTTCTGCAACCAAAGGCGGCAAAATTGTCGGCATCCTTTTGCTTAACATCGTCTTGCCACTACCAGGAGGTCCAAGCATCAATATGTTATGACCACCGGCGGCCGCAATGGTTAACGCTCGTTTAACCATCTCTTGACCGCGGACATCCGAGAAGTCGACAAGGTAGGCTCCATGTTCCACAAACCAACGATCCACTTGAGAAACTTCAGGCTCTAGTTCCAAATCTCCAGACAGTAGACTGACCGCATGCGATAGGGAATCCACTGGGATCACTTCCAATTGTTCCACAATGGCGGCTTCCTGGGCATTAGCACGAGGAATCAAAATCCCCTTCAACCCTTGCGATTTGGCGGCTTCAATCGCAATCGATAACGTCCCGCGACCCTTTCGAGTTTGCCCCTCCAAGGAAAGTTCGCCAACGATGGCATAACTGTCCAACAGGTCCGATGTCATTTGACCACTGGCCACCAAGAGTCCAATCGAAATCGGCAAATCAAACGTTGCCGCTTGCTTGCGCAGTTCTGCAGGGGCCAAATTGATCAGGATATTATCGTCAACATAACAGAAGCCCGAATTCACCATCGCTCGTTCCACCCGATGAGCACTTTCTTTTACCGCGGCGTCTGGTAAGCCAACGATGGTTGTCCGGTTGACTGCAGCCGGTGAGATATCAACTTCCACGTCGACCAAATGAGCCTCGATGCCAACCAACGTAAATGTTTTCAGTTTTGCCAATGCCATATTTGCCTCATTCGCTTTCTTGAATCAAATTCAATCGATCACCATTTTGCCGAATTACTGTCTTGCTTGAATTACTGTCTTGCTTGAAAAGAACGCTCTGTTTCCGACTCGACAGAAATTCAATTGCGGCCGCTGCTTTGTTTGCCGTACTCGATAGGTCGCCCGCTAATCTCTGGACATGTCTCGCCTGCAGATACTTGTCGCCTCCCTATGCCAAACACTGCGGGCAGATATCACTGCGGGCAAATTACTGCGGGCAAATTACTGTGGGCAGATCTTAACGGGGCATTTCTGTCTAGCAGAGTATTACGAACGCTGATCTTGGTACTCCCGATGCTGAACTTGAGTCGCGAAAGGAATATCGAACAGAAACCCACAAGACTTCGGGCTAAATCAGGCCAACAGCTACCCGGCTATTACCATCGCAAACAGGAACCGTTTGCGGCAACACCATGATCAGACTACCACAGTTAATAGGCGGTATCTTAGCAAGTTTAAGAGACCACAGCGAGGCGTGGCCGGCGGGAAGAACCGCCACAAAACCGCAGGTTCCGCCGGTAAATTCTAAAGATTGCACGCAAAATAAGACTCCGCCATCGCGAAATCTCGCGGTTGTTTGTGCTTGTTTTTTGTCGGCCAACGCATCTTCGATCAACCATGCCCGCCTCGGCCGGTTCGCACCCAGACGACACTTTCCCACAAGCACTCAAGGCCACTTAAACCTAGCACCCATCACGGTCAAAATGCATCCGCCAAACAACAACAGAATGCGAACCCGAAGCCTGGATTTCCCAGCTTCAGCCCGCTAGACAAGTCATTAAAAGAATTGCCGAAGCATACCGCATTAAGTACAAGGCATCGATTTGCCGACAAGCGTACCCTGCAATTTCGTACCACGATCACTAGTCATCATCGCCAACCGACTTCGTCGTTTCACCAAACGAATTGGAATCAGGCCCCTTGCGAAAGGACTGG
>JBDNHU010000323.1:0-3012 GCA_041688615.1 Mariniblastus sp.
TGATCTGCATGGTTGTTTCGATTTGAAGCGGTCTTATTCCAGGGCAACGGCATTTTTTGAATGTAGAACCTGGCCTGCAGTTGCAGGTAGATTTGCGGGGATCGTTGATTCTGTGATCCTTCGGTATGAATCACGATCTGTTTAAGCTAACCGACTAAGCGATTGCCAAGTGAGCCTCACCGTTGTGGGCTTCTGCGACTGCTTTGCCAATAAAAATGTATAATGAAGACCAGGTTCTTGTCGGAGCCTGGTTTTTTTATGGACTGACCCATCGGTTCTCAGCAACATCCGATCACTTTGGATTCAACGCGTTCTCTCGAACGTGTCGCGCTCCTGCAATGCCACCTTCGACCGCTACCGGTCTACGACATTTCCGACCAGAATAGGCATCCGATCAAGTCACCTTGGGCGAAGCAGCAATCGCATGACAATGTATCTGGATGCTTGCCAAAATTCGACTATTTCAAGCATGAGCGAGAGAAAGTTTTAGCGTGTATTTTCAAACACTTCGACGCGTAAACTTCAGAGATACCGACGCCGCCGGGATCGCTCATTATTCGGTCTTCTTCCATTGGATGGAACAAACCGAACATGAGATGTTTCGAGGCTTTAATTGGTCCGTCGTGCAAAAGATTGGACCGCAAACGGTCAGTTGGCCGCGAGTGAATGCTACCTGCGACTATCGTTCACCCTTGAAATTCGAGCAAGTGTTTGGTGTCGAATTGGACGTCGTGAAATTGGGGAATTCTAGTGCAACCTTTCGCTTTCGCTTCCTCGCACCTTCCAGCGTGAATCTGTTGTGTACGACACTACCCACGGACCGCAATCTTGGTCAACCGCATGATATCGGCCATATCAGGAATGCCTCTTGGTTTGACGATACTACGCGCCCGATTGCCGAAGGAACTTTGACGACCGTTTGCTGCGAAATTGAACATGATTTGCCGCCAAAGCCACTCAAGATCCCCGTAGAAATCCGCTCGCACCTAGAATCTCTGTTGAACGAAAAATCATGAACGGATACTTGCAAAGCCTTGTGATTCGCTTGTCTAGCGGAATCGGTTCTTGGCCGGAAGAAAAAATCAAGCGACACGCCGACTACTTTCTAGACTTGCAACAGGAAGATGGTGGGTTCGCTGGTCGCGAAGGCGAGAGCGACTTGTACTATTCGGCGTTTGCCATTCGCAGTCTGGCCGTCCTTGGTGAATTGCATGGTGATTCAGCCAAACAGGCCGGTGACTTTTTAACCAATCAACTGCGTCGCACCGTCCCATTGGTGGATCTGCTTAGCTTTCTATTTGCAGGTTTTCAATTGCAGGCCGCCAGTGGTCACGATGTTTTTGCCAACATGCCCACAGGATGGCAAAGTAGTGTCTTACAAATGTTGGAGCAATTGCGGAGAGATGACGGCGGGTACGCCAAATCAACCCAGGGCAACATGGGCAGCACTTACCAGACTTTCCTAGTGATACTGGCATACGAATTGTTAGGCCAATCCATCCCGCGACCTGAATTAGCGGTTCAATTTCTGAACAGCCAAAAATCGGGTGATGGTGCGTTCCGAGAAGTAAGGGTCGGAAAACGATCCAGTACCAACCCAACCGCTGCCGCAATCGCGTCGCTTATTATCTTGGATTCCATTAGCGAAGAGACGGCTCAAGCAACCGTCGACTTTCTTTGCGACATGCAAACGTTAGAAGGTGGTATCCGCGCCAACACTCGCATCCCAGTAGCCGATTTGCTTAGCACGTTCACCGGATTGCTAACGCTACAAGACCTTGGTGCAGCAAGCGAAGTGGATCTCAAAGCGATGCAAGAATTCGCGACGCAACTGCGGACCGATCAGGGTGGTTTTCGAGGTGCTTTGTTGGATCCAGGCCACGACGTAGAATATTCTTTTTATGGGCTAGGGACCGAGGCATTGATTTCAGGTCTTTTGTAACCGCAAACGAAGACAGAAACTGTTTACCCTGGCAACCATGCAGGGCTTTTCGTACCACCTTTGTCATTTAGGTCAGCACACCATGGACCAAGCCGCTAAACCACAGACTCGAAACACTGGTGAAGGTTCACAGGTTCGCTTAATTGCCAAAGATCTGGTCAAGACCTATTCCAACGGTGAACAAGTGGCAACGATCCTAAACGGCATTTCATTCTCGCTTAGCGGTGGCGAAAATGCTGCGATTGTGGGACCAAGTGGATGCGGAAAAAGTACTTTGCTTTACATCTTAGGCACGCTTGAGGTTCCAACTTCGGGCACCGTTCAATTGGGCGGCACGTTTCCTTTTGACTTGTCCAACCAACACTTGGCCGCGTTTCGCAACAAGTCCATTGGCTTTGTTTTCCAAGATCACCACCTGATGCCGCAACTGACCGTTCGCGAGAACGTTTTGCTTCCAGCACTAGCGCACGGTGAACTGACGGACGCAATCAAGGAACGGGCCGATTTGTTGATTGAACAAATCGGCATGAGCCATCGAACCGATCAAATACCCGCTCGTTTGTCCGGTGGCGAACGCCAGAGGGTTGCCGTGGCCCGGGCGATGTTGCTGAAACCCGACTTGATACTAGCGGACGAACCAACGGGAAGTTTAGACGAAGCAAATTCCGAAAAAGTGGCGGACCTTTTACTGGATTTACAGGCCAAGGAGTCCAGCATGTTGCTTTGTGTCACCCATAGCCCCAGCCTTGCGGATCGCTTTCAGAAGACGATGCGACTTCACCAAGGTCAGATCCAAACTTAGGTTTCGCTACAGTGCTTTAGGTGCAGTGCTTTGCTTTTGGGCATTTGAACTCGCCTGGACTGTGGCTTGCCAGGCTATGATGTGAAGCACCGTGCATGCTGCACAGATCAACCTTTACAGCTCACCAATCGCAAAGGCGGCAAGCACTGCGTGACGCTCACGCAACCATAATCAAAGACACAACCATAATCACTGTGCCTAAGAGCGTGAAGACTCCTCTGATTTGTCGTTTGCCAACGCGGCATAAGAATTTGCTAGTTTTTCATCA
>JBDNHU010000038.1:0-5956 GCA_041688615.1 Mariniblastus sp.
CAATAACGCACGATACCAATAACGCACGATACCAATAACGCACGATACCAATAACGCACGATACCAATAACGCACGATACCAATAGCGTCTGGACCAATGGCGTCTGTTTCAACAGCGGCACAGTCCGGTTGCAGGGCGGTACGATTTTAGGCTCTGGCTGGGAATTTGGCTGTCGCTTGCAAATTTGGTGTCTGTCGAGCTATGTTTTTGGCGAAAAAACGCCTGTTTTTTCGGCCTTTAATAGCGTTTACGCTCATTTTGACCTTAGCTATTTACTTGTTTGGTGGAACGATTTAGATCGTGGCACAATTTCAATAACATTGTTTAATGGGTGGTCATTTGGCATTGTTTTTTGTGTTGAGCACCAAAGCATAATTCGGAATTTGAAAATGACGATTGATAAGAGTTTAAAAGTTAAAGCCGGTTCCGTAAAAGACCGCAATGTATTGAAGCGTTCTGAGCGTTTGGCCCAAGTGATGGCTGCGGGCAAGTGGAATGAGGAATCGACTATCTTGGGCATGGCCAAGACTCGAGTTCGCAAGATTGCCATGAAGAAGAAGAAGAAGGTCAAGGGAGCCGAAGAAGGCAAATAGTCTTTCTGAAACGGAAAATGCTGACTTATGCCTGTAAATTGGGTGTTAATGCCATTTGACACAATGCTAAAGGCACTCTTTAGGTTTAAGACCTATCAGAGTGCTTTTTTCGTTTCTTGTTGAACCTGGCACGTAGACTAATGACAGCGGGCAGCAGTTGGGGACTGCTTCTGCTTGAAGGATTTGCGGTGCGATTAGGGGCGGTTGCGGCGAATACTGGGCCGATGGGGTGTCGCATCCAAGGTGGTAAGGTGGTCTTGGCCAAGGCACCGAGGTCGGCCAAGGCACCTCGTGAAACTGCGGAACAATTGCTAAGTTTTAGGGATGGAAAATCACTTGCGGGTGGCGGCCTGGCGATTGGGTTCGGGTCGTTCCAAGTGGCACTTTTTTTCGAAAATATTTCTGACCATAACCCACGGATAATTCCAAACCGTTCTCTCTAGGGAAAGATACGTAAAGATGGCCGAAAAACAGCATGATCTTGTGATCTTGGGTGGTGGACCTGGTGGGTATGTGGCGGCGATCCGCGCAGCGCAATTGGGCCTAAATGTTGCCTGCATCGATGAAAATGAAATGTGGGGCGGAACCTGCCTTCGCGTGGGTTGCATCCCCAGTAAAGCACTCTTGGAATCAAGTCACCTGTTGGAAGAGAGCCAAAAGCATTTCGCCGATCACGGACTGAATTTAACGGGTGTGACCTTGGATCTACAAAAGATGCTGGCCCGTAAGGACAGCGTTGTAGAAGCTTTGTGCGGCGGCATCAAAATGTTGCTTAAGAAGAACAAGGTGACGGGCTACCAAAGCCGCGGAAAGTTGATCTCACCAACTCAGGTCCAGTTGGAGGATGCGGATCGGACTGTAGTTTCTGCCAAGAATATTATCGTGGCCACCGGTTCTTCGCCAATGCCGTTGGCATCCGTTGAATTTGACAACGACTTGATTGGCGATTCTACAACGGCGCTTTCTTATGCATTGGTGCCAGACACGTTGATCGTGATCGGCGGCGGATACATTGGGTTGGAGTTGGGTTCGGTTTGGCGAAGGTTGGGATCCAAGGTTGTCATTTTGGAAGCAATGGATCGAGTAATGGCGGGACTGGATGGTGAGATTGGGAAGTTGGCAGTTCGTATTTTTGAGAAGCAAGGGATTGAATTTCGCACAGGTGCTTTCGTTGAAAGTGCCAAAGTAGTTTCAGGAAAGTGCGTCGTCACTTTGAAAGATGGAGCGGTATTGCATGCCGACCGAGTGCTGTCGTGTGCAGGCCGAGTTCCCAAAACGGGCGATATTGGACTCGAAGCGTTGGGTGTGAAGGTGGATCGTCGTGGCGCCATCGAAGTTGATGCTGATTATCGAACTTCGGTGCCTTCGATTTTTGCGATTGGTGATTGTATTGGTGGCCCGATGTTAGCGCATAAGGCCTCGGAAGAAGGGGTCGCTTGTGTTGAAAAGATGGTCAACGGATACGGTAAAGTTGATTACCACGTAATTCCTGCGATTGTTTACACCAACCCGGAAATCGGTAGTGTTGGCAAGACCGAGGAACAGTTGAAAGAGGAAGGTATCGAATACAAGAAGGGAATGTGCCCTTACGGTGCAAACGGTCGGGCTCGGGCTTTAGGTGATATCGAAGGTCGCGTCAAAATATTAGCGGATGCGAAAACCGACCGGTTATTAGGGGTTCATGCGATTGGCAATCGTGCAGGTGACCTAATTGCGGAAGCTGCCGTGGCCATGAGTTTTTCATCCAGCGCTGAAGACTTGGCTCGTTGCATTCATGCTCATCCAACCTTGTCGGAAATCGTCAAGGAAGCAGCACTGGCGGTTCATGGGGAAGCGATTCACACTTAATTTTCCCGAGGTCGAGTCAGCGGAATGCCGTTGTGTGGTTGTCCCTGTTTTAGTTTGAGTGTTTCGTCTGGCAATGTTTGATTGTCCATTCACACGGCGCTTGGCCCCTTAGTAGGTGGGTGTAGTTGGATGACTTGATCCACTGGCATGATGAAGATCTTTCCGTCTTCGATATTGCCTTGGTACTGAGTCCGAGCCATCTGCAAAATGGTATCAACGGTCTTGTCTAGGAAGTCGTCGTTGACGACGACTTCTAGGACGACTTTTCGAAGCACCTGAGTTTCGTAGCCGACACCGCGATATAGCATCGCAGGATGGTCATCGTCGATGAATGTCTGTCCGTCGCAAACGGTCATGCGGTGGACATTGATTTGGGCTAACGCATCGTATACGGCTTGAAGTTTTGTCGGTTGAATTACGGCGATGACCATTTTCATGGGCGAATCGTTTCGATTGGTAAGGGTGCGGATAGGGAAACAGGTGGCGATTTACACCTAGAAACAAATTTGTCGGGCCCACTGGGGTACCGTTCGTAAAGCCTGTGAAGAAAGTGCAATGAATTCTGAACTGTTGGCCATACTTAGTCAATTTGGCTTAACTGCACTGGAGCGGGCAGGTAGTATCCAACCTTTGCAGAATCGGCAAGGATTTTCGGGTGCAAGGCTTTGGCGTGTTTGTACAGCAGGTCAGATGTTGTCTTCACCAGAGGGTCGCGGTCACGACTGGTGTTTGCGATCTTGGCCAACCTCGCACCCATCGGTGCAACGACTAATTTGGATGCACGCTTGTCTTGAACGCGCGGCAGAACATTTGTCCTTCATCACCCTGCCCTTAGCGGTCGTAATACCGGAGGCTAATTTGGGGCAGGCTTCGGGAATCGATTTTCTGGGTGCCGAAGTGAATCTGCTGGCGCCCAACGTCAATCCCCTGCGTTTTGCCCAAGTCGATGGGGTCTTGTGGCAAGTGGAACCGTGGGCGAAGGGATCGAACGACTTTCTGGCCGACCCTAATCTTCGTCGGCTAGAGAGTGTGATGACCGGGTTGGCAGCACTACATGAGGTTTGGCGGCAATCGCCTGAGGTGGTCAGTGGCAGTGGTTTTATCGAACCCGTGGTGTTTTGCGGCAGCCCGTTGGGGCCTTCACCGGGTATTTTGAAACGCCTAGAAGAGCTGAAGACGTGGCATAAATTAGTGCCCAGTTTGCTGCTTAATGTAACGTCGGGTGTCAAGCAAACGCTGGGTGATTCAGATGCTGGGCAGGTATGGTTGGACCTTGCCAGGGAGGTGTTGGGCTATTGGAATGAGCATGCCGCCAGTATCCAGAGACAATTGCAGCAAGCGTCTGGGATGAGCGTCGCTCTGGGGCCGGTTTTAGCGGATGTCTGGAGCGATCACTTATTCTTTGAAGGTGATCGATTAGTTCAAATTATTGATTATGGGGCCATGCGTCACGATTGTGTCGCGGCAGATTTGTCTCGGTCCGTAGGCAGTTTGTTGGGTGATGACCTTGAAAAGCGATCCGCTGCGTTGGGCAGCTATCAGTCGATTCGCGAGTTGTCGCGTGAGGAGTTGGTGCTCTTGGACGCGTTTGATCGAAGCACGCGACTTTGTGGTCCAATGAACTGGTTGAAGTGGCTTTTCGTAGAACACCGTTTGAGTCCAACTAACGATATCTTTGTCCGGGTCTGTCGTTTAGTCAGAGGCGAGGCCTACTAAGCGAAAATCCCATCGCATCGGCTTTCACCAACAGGACGGGATCGATATCTAGGACTGCGTTGCGGATACTTCGTTTTCAGGTCATCGCCGATTAGATGAATCGCCAAGTTAAGGGATACTTGTACCATTGACCGTCGGCGGCCTTCAATGCAGCGTAGATCGGCATCAACAGGCTAGCTAGTGCGGCCAAAATAAAGGTGATGAAACCCACGCCGATCAAGCACAATGGAATGGAGATCAGCATCCATAGGATGCATGAAATCTGAAAGTTCATGGCTTCGCGTCCATGATGATCCGCGAACGCAGATTCATCTTTCTTCAATAGCCAGACAATCATTGGTCCCAAAAAGAAACCTGCCACTGGTAGGATGCTCCAACCTAAGTACACGCCCAAGTGGCAAAACGTTGCGAAGGTGCGTTCATTGGAAGCTGAATCGCCTTGACCGTAACCAGATGGGGCTGCTGCAGATTGGGCATTGGGATTTTGTCCTTGAGATCCTGCCCAGAATTGCTCCGCCCACGGACCTTGTTGTGAACTGTCGTAGGGTTGATTGTGTTGGTGACCCATGATTAATTGACTTTCTGGCCAAAGCGAAAAGCTTGATAAATTTTGGTGGCCTCATACCAGCCTTCGAAATTCCCGACCGTTTTCAAGTGATTTGCTCCCTATTCGGTGCGAATCGAACTGGTTCACGGCTTGATGCGAGGAATGTCTATTCGCCGCTGAAGCTGAAATCTTGCCAATTCATTTCTAGAAAATCTTACTGGATCGCTCGACGGGCATTCTGCAACATTTTCGGCCCTGAAAGTGGGAGAACCGGACAGATCGCCTGTGACTGGTCCGTTGCCGCAACGATTCTTACATCGTTTGAAGCGGAAAATTTTTCTACTTGCCTCCCCCCACGCTGGAGGTCGATGTTATTTTATCTTGACCCGGAATATCGAAGTGAAGATGCGGTTTTCGATGTTGCGATGCCTGTCATAAAAGGCGAATCTGATGGGGAAAATCCAAGTCAGTCCATTGCCCGGCGGCGTATGCATTCTGGGGCCGTAGGATCATCGTAGCCGGTTCTACCAAAAAATAGGGAGCATGCGAAGCCAAAGCAGTTTGAATACCAAGTTCCAACTCGGGAGATTTTTCACGAGAGGCCCGAAATGATTTTCGCGGTAACGCAAATAACGATCTAACTGAAATACAATTCTTCTTGGTGGACGCTGATAAGCAAGCAGTGGAATAGGTTCGCGATTGAATCTTCTTATCTAGCGGCCAATTTTCGCTCAAGCAGATCTCTGGCGACGTCCAAGCAAGTAGACTGATCATTGTCAAAATCAATCGCGATGAAAAAGGCGGCTTGCCGTTTTCGATTACGCCTTTCAGCGTGCTGATGATATAGGTGCCGCCCTGCTTGATGTGCTGTTCCGTTTTTGCACCGATAGGAATTTCTGCAGAGATCATTTGGTATTCAACACCGTCGGCAACCTCGTTCAATTCGTGCGTCACTTGGTAAATCAGATCATCGAAGTTTGTGAACTTAAACGTGGTTGCGTAGACAATAAGGAGGTTGGAAATCTAATACCTCGCCGACCACACCGGTATACTTTCCATCTTTGGATCGCATTCGCATTCGCATTCGCATTCGCATCGGAGCGCCAGGGTCCAAGGTGGTTGTCTCCAGAATCGAATTGAAATCGAATTGAAAAAGAAGGGTTGCAGCTTTCCCGTCTGGCTTAGTGTTTTCCAGACGACTTCAATCGGTGCGTTGATGATCACCTGGTGCGACTGTTTGCTTGTCTATGC
>JBDNHU010000324.1:0-14371 GCA_041688615.1 Mariniblastus sp.
ATTTAATGTTCTTGCTGGTAGGCGGATTCTGGTGCTAAAACAACGGATTAGGCAATCCTTGAACAGTCTCGCCGTGAACACTTCTGAACCATCGGTTGGGCGGACCGGGGGCTGGCAAGCCCGTTTGCTGCGTCCGTTAGGCAGTTGAAAACGCTGGGCTGGAGATTGGGCAGAACGATGAGGTATTCGATTGGCTTCCTGTAAAATCAGGGGAAACTGAGTCCATTGGCGGTCAAAAGTTGCGTAAGCTGCTAGTTTTCTTACATTCTGGCCAAATTGTCGGTCCCAAATGCATTTACAAGACGCCTGCTGTGCTGCTAAGATGCGTGGCTCGACTGGGGACTTTCTACGCCCTGTCTAGACTAAGAATTACGACGGAAACGCGTTTTTTTGGGACTTTGGTAGGGATTTTGCGGCAGACTTGCTTGCCAAGATCCGGTCTAAAAAAACGTTGTGCGGATGAGGTGTTGACTTATCCGAATTTTGAATTTGCCGGCTGGTACCACCGGGTTTCCAGCCAATTATAACGGGTTTTTGTATGTTCGAATCACTTCAAGACGGTTTGCGTTCAGCGTTCAAGACGCTGTCCGGAAAAGGCCGACTGACGGAATCGAACATGCGCGACGGCCTGAAATTGGTCGAACAATCGCTTTTGGAAGCGGATGTAAGTTATCTGGTGATCCAGGACTTCATGCGTGAAGTCACCGAAAAAGCGTTGGGTGAGAAGGTTCTGCTAAGCTTAAAGCCTCATGAGCAGTTGGTATCGATTGTTAATGAGGAATTGGTCCGTCTGTTAGGGCCTGTGGATTCATCGATTCCGATGCGAGAAGAAACCACCATCATCATGATGTGTGGTTTGCAAGGTTCGGGCAAAACGACAACCTGTGGCAAGTTGGCCATGATGTTGATGCGCGAGAACATTCAACCTTTGTTGGTGGCCGCTGACTTGCAGCGACCTGCTGCGATCCAGCAACTGAAGGTCTTGGGCGACAGCCTGGGTGTTCCCGTTTACGCGGAAGAAGGCCAACAGGACCCCGTTGCGGTTTGCACAAACGCGGTGGCTATCGCCAAGAAGGACGGCCGTCGGGTCGTTATTTTGGATACCGCGGGTCGTTTGGCGATCGACGAAGAGTTGATGCAGCAGTTGCGGAACATTGATAGTAAGGTCCAACCGCACCAGGTTTACTTGGTGGTCGACGGAATGACTGGGCAAGATGCGGTCAACAGTGCGACGGCGTTCCATCAGGCGTTGGAACTGGACGGCGTGATTTTGACCAAGTTGGATGGCGATGCCCGTGGCGGCGCGTTACTCAGCGTCAAGCATGTGACTGGGGTTCCGATCAAGTTTATCGGAACCGGCGAGAACATGGAGGCCTTGGAACCGTTTCACCCAGAGGGTGTTGCTGGGCGAATTCTAGGTCTGGGTGACATCGTCGGACTGGCGCGGGAAGCCCACTTGCTGATGGACGAAAAGGAGCAGGATAAGCTTCGCCAGCAAATGGAAAAGGGGCAGTTCACGCTGGAAGATTTTCGGAATCAAATCCAGAAGATCGCCAAGCCGGGTCTTATGCAAAAGATGGTTATGATGATGCCGGGTATCCCGGCCGAGATGCGGGACGGTCTGAAGCAGATTACGGGTTCGCCCGAAAGTGCGAAGGCGATTAAGCGTCAGGTAGGCCTGATTGATTCAATGACGCTGGACGAGCGAAAGAATCCAAAGATCATCGATTCGATGCGGAAGAAACGTATCGCCAGCGGTTCGGGGGCTCAGCCGAACGAAGTTAGCGAATTGATCAAGCAATTCGAAAACATGAAGAACATGATGGGCATGATGTCCGGTGGTGGCGTGGGTGATCAGGCAGCGGCGATGAAGGCGATGCAAGAGTCGATGATGAATCCCTCCGGTCGCATGCCCAAGCCAAAGAAAACCACAGGGAAGCGATTGAGTCCTAAAGAGCGGGAAAAGATGAAGAAAGATCGCGAAAAGGCACTCAAACGAAAACAAAGAGGCGAATAGATTCGTCAACCGTTTGGCCAATGGCCGATGTTTGTGCAAGTTGCACTTGGTGAACATGGGTTCCCAAATCATGCTCAATCGGGGCTTGATTTGAGATTTGCAAAAGCAAAACGGGAAATTTAAGGTTAGGGCATTTACAGTATATTGAAACACAAACGGACACGAAGGACTTAATCGAAGCTTGATTCGCGGCTTAGTTAGCCGAGTGGATAGTTGAGTCGGATTGCGTGCAATCAGTTTGCCCAGAATGTTGGGCTGGCCTTTGTTTGGTTCGTATGAAAGTTGATTTTGAGGAGTTTGATTTAAGTGGCAGTTCGTATCCGGTTGAAGAAAATGGGCCGCAAGGCTCGCCCGTTTTTTCGCGTTTGTGCGATGAACCAACAGTCGCCTCGTGATGGTCGTGCCATCGAGGAATTGGGAACCTACGATCCGATGGTTCCTGAGACTGACGCACGTGCGATTTTAAACGGTGAACGAATCACCTATTGGTTGAGTGTTGGTGCTCAACCCTCTCAGAAGGTTTCCACCTTGATCAAGAAGTACGGCAAAGACGGTACTCATCTTGATGCTCAAAAGGAAGCTTTGGATCGACTGGGTTCACGCCGTAGTCGTGCGATCAGTCGTGCCATGGACGCTGTCAAAGACGCGCCAAAGGGTAAGACACCTGCTGAAATCGCTGCCGAAGCGCAAGCCGCCGCCGCAGAGGCACAGGCCGCCGCAGAGGCACAGGCCGCCGCAGAAGCACAGGCCGCTGCCGAAGCAGCAGCCGCTGCTGCCCAAGCACCAGCTGAAACGCCACCTGCTGAAGAAGCTGCGGCAACCGAACCAGCTGCCGAATAGTTCGCCTTCCCTTTCTGAGTAGATCCAATTCAGGCTGCTGTTTGCTTGGTCTTGAATTGAATGCTTTGCAAAGGGGGTGAGTTGTGCTAATTGAGCTTGTGCTAATTTCGGTCAGGTAACAGTTTCCAGCCTGGGTCTGCCAGCTCAGCTCACACTTAAGGCGGAAGTTTTACTTTTAGCTTTGGGCGGTTTGATAGAAGCTTGCAATCGACATTCATGATGACGATGAAGAAACGGTTGGCCCGGATAGACGGTCCGATTACTTACTTTGGCATCTGGCACGGTCGGGCGAATCTGGTTTTCCAAGTTCTTGGTTGAAAGAATTACGGGTGCCAGAAGACCGGTCCAATCTGCTTGAGTGTGGATTAGTACTAGGCTGTTTTTGCAATTTAGTTGCTACTTGATTGGCTTAGAAGCGGCTTAAGAAATGCGTTTAGACATCATTACGCTGTTCCCAGAAATTTTTTCAGGCTTTGTGTCTGAAAGCATTTTGGCCAAGGCGATTGCTAAACATCAAATCGAAGTTCACCTGCACAACCCGAGGCTGTGGACCCAAGACAAGCATGGACGAGTTGACGATCGGCCGTACGGTGGAGGACCTGGAATGGTTCTGGCGCCGCAGCCCATTATCGATTGTGCTCAATCGGTACAACAACTAACAACCAACCCTGGTCGATTGATCTTGTTATCCCCTTCGGGGCGACGACTGGATCAGCCGTATGCTGAAAGACTGGCGATCGATACGCGATTAGTTTTAATCTGCGGTCGGTACGAAGGATTCGATCAGCGAATCATCGACATCCTGAAGCCAGAAGAGCTTTCGATCGGGGATTATGTACTCAACGGCGGTGAGGTTGCAGCCATGGTCTTGGTTGAGACTGTCATGCGACTGTTGCCCGGTGTACTAGGTGACGAAAACAGTGCGAAGCAAGATTCCTTTTCTTCCGAGAATCGGATCCTGGAATTTCCGCAATATACGCGTCCCTTTGATTTTCGAGGTGCCACGGTGCCTCCGGTTTTGATCAGCGGCGATCACGCAGCGATTGAAGCTTGGCGAAGGGAACAAAGTCGATCAAGAACGGCAGATCGCCGCAGTGAATTGCTGCCAGAGGACCCGACTTGATTGAAATTGAAGATCCATTTGATAACCAATTTGAATAAAGGCCTAGAATTATGAGTCAGAAGATTATGGAATTGGTCGAAAAGACCGCCATGAAAGAGGAAGCTCCGCAATTTGATGTGGGCGACACGGTTGATGTACATTGCCTGATTTTGGAAGGCGAAAAGAGTCGTACTCAGATTTTCAACGGAACCGTGATCGGTAAAAGTGGATCCGGTTCTAAGGAAATGTTTACCGTTCGCCGGATCGTTGCTGGCGAAGGTGTGGAGCGGAAGTTCCCGCTGCACTCGCCAAAAGTCACCCAGGTCGAAGTCAAGCGTCGCTCGGTAGTGCGTCGCGCCAAGCTTTACTTCTTGCGTGATCGAATTGGTAAGGCGGTTCGACTTAAGGAACGCCGTATCAAGATGGAACCTAAAACCAAGTCATAGTTTGGTAGTGGTTATCGAATGAGATCATTAGAACCGAAGTTTACGCTTCGGTTTTTTTTTGCGCCAGACTGGGCCCATTGTGGGCTGACACTGGGCACATTGTGGGCTTGGTAGGTTGCGATTGTTGTGGGAAAGACAGAGTTTTGGCAGGAACTGATGTCGACCACTTCCAACGAAATTGCTAATACACCATGTGGTCGATAAATCGATCGCGGCACTTGAGATTTTGTTGCGGCCAGGGATAGCGGGCTATCAAAATCCATTGCGCAGTGCCGTAGATTTTGTGTATTTCTGATGGGATTCTCGCATGCGTTCACAATCGGATCAAAGTTTGGCGTTTTCTCGACGCGGTTTCCTTCGCCGATCGTTTGAGATGGGAATCACCTGCGGGTTTCCCTTGGGAGCGCTTTGGACTTGCGGTTGCAAATCGGCTCCAGAAACTGGGCGCAAGCAGCTGTTACTGGTTCCAGAGAGTCAAGAATTGACTTTGGGTGCGCAGGCGTTTGATAAAGTGTCGACCGAGGCACAGGAATCGACAAATACCGCGTTGGCGGAAGTGGTTCGCCGAGTCGGGAAAAGGATTGCGGATCAATCGGGGCGAACCGATTTTGAATGGGAATTCAAATTGTTCGCGTCGCCTGAACAGAACGCATTCTGTTTGCCCGGCGGCAAGGTGGCAATTTACGAAGGCATCCTACCCGTATGTCAAAATGAAGCGGGGTTGGCGGTAGTCATGAGCCACGAAGTTGCACACGCGTTAGCCAGGCATGGCGGCGAGCGAATGAGTCAGAATATGGCCGTTGATAGTGTCAAGCAATTGGGCAGTTTATTAGCCAAGAAGCATGTTGCTGGGCGGGAGGAATTGTTGATGCAGGCCTACGGTGTGGGCAGTCAGTATCTGGTGTTGCTGCCCTACAACCGCAAGCAAGAATCCGAAGCTGATCATATTGGCGTTATGTTGATGAGCAGGGCGGGATATGATCCGACGGAAGCTCCAAAGTTTTGGAGTCGATTTGCTCAGTCGAAGGAGGGCGATCAGCCGATCGAGTTTTTGTCGACCCATCCCAACGATCAACGTCGCTCGGACGATCTTTTGAAACTGATGGACGAAGCCCAAGGTCACTATGCAAGAAGTGTCAAAATCGGCCTGGGTCAGAATCTGTTAGCGTAAATTGGTGTCTAATCGTTATCTTTGGTATACCGCCTGACACCGTTATTACAGCCGAAACGACTGGCGTTTTGGAACGATTTGCCGACGCTGAATATGGTGATCGCGGGTGGCCTGCGGTTGAGTCTCGCTAGAAGGGCTGACCTAGAATTTGCGTCGGTGGTGCAAATTACTTAATGGGAAGTTGTAGACTATGTTAACGGTGGACGCACATCATCATTTGTGGGATCGAACGCGACAGGACTTCCAGTACAGTTGGTTGGATTCGCAGCCCATGTTGCCGATTTCAAATTCGTTTCTTCCAAGCGATCTCAAACCGCTGATGGATGCGGCTGGGATTGGGAAGTCGATTGTTGTGCAGACCCAACATGATATCAAAGAGAATGATTGGGCCTTGGAATTAGCATCGCAGAACGAATTTATTGCTGGCGTTGTTGGTTGGGTTGATTTGCGAAGTGATCGTTGCGAGGCGCAAGTGGAACACTACAAAGCGGCCGAGAAGTTTATTGGCGTGCGGCATGTGGTTCAGGACGAACCCGACGACTTTATCATTGGGTCGGAAGTACTTCGAGGGTTAGCGGTCTTGCAAGAGTATAAAGTGCCATACGATTTATTGTTTTACATTCGGCAGTTAAAACACACCGTGACTGTCGCGAAACAACTTCCTGAATTACCCTTGGTGCTGGACCATTTGGGCAAGCCGGACATCAAGGGTGGCGGCTATGCTACCTGGTTGCCCCTAATCCAACAGGCCGCAGCGTGTCCAAATGTCTACTGCAAGCTATCGGGTCTAGTGACCGAAGCGAATTGGACCCACTGGACTGTCGATGATTTGCGTCCCTACGTGTTGGCCGCAATTGAATGCTTTGGGCCGTCCAGGTGCATGTTCGGTTCGGACTGGCCCGTGAGTCTTCTAGCTGCAAAATATTCTGCCGTTTGCCATTCGATCCAGACCATCCTTTGCGACTTGACCGAGGGCGAACAAGCTGAAGTCTTTGGTCAGACGGCAAACCGATTTTATCAGCTTGGATTGTGAGCGGATTATTGAATGTAACTTTGGAACGTCTCATGCAGGGCGGCTAAACCTTTGCGTCCATCGTTTCCGTCAACCACCACATTGAAACGAACTTCGGATGTGTTCATCATTCGAATATTGATTCCTGCATCCGATAATGCCTCGAACAATTTCGAACCTACGCTAGTATGGGAACGCAGTCCGATGCCGGAAACACTGAGTTTTGAAATTTTGTCAAAGCACTGAGCATGCTGGGCCAATTTTTCCTGAACCAAAGTCTGCGCCACTTTATAGGCGGCTTGTATCTGATCGCGCGGCGCGGTGAAAGTCAGATTCGCTTGATCGTCATCGCTGTAGCTTTGAATGATCATGTCGACAAAGACATTGGCTTGAGCGATACGATCGAAGATCAAAGCAGCGATGCCCGGTTTGTTGGGCACTTGAGTGACCGCAACAGCGCCTTGGGTTTCGTCCAGAGTTACGTCATGGATCATCAGATCTTCCATTCCCAGTTTCTGCAAGCGAGCGACCACGTCAACTGCATCTGAGGAACGGATTCGAGTTGGGATTTTTGTGTGCACAACGGCGTTTGCGGGTGGCTTGATCAGATCGAAAGCCTGGTGAACGCTGCGCAAAGCTGTCAGTGCTTGGTCGCGGCTGACCAGCACGCTAATTTTGATTTCGGAAGTGGTGATCATCTGTAGGTTGATATCCGCATCGGACAACGCACGGAACATCTTGTTCGCCACACCGACCTGTTGTGCCATGCCCAAACCAACGGCGGAAACCTTGGAAACTTGTTCATCGTATTCTACGCTAACCGCGCCGATCTCTTGGGCTACCTGTTGAGTTGCTTTGAGTGCAGGTTTCAATTCACCCCGAGGCACCGTAAACGACACATTCGCCAATCCGTCCATTCCCACATTTTGCACCACCATATCGACCGTGATTTTTCGATCCGAAAGCGGTCGAAACAGTTTCATACTCATTCCAGGTTTGTCGGGAACGCCAATCACCGTGATCCTGGCTTCGTCTTTGGTTAGCGCACAGCCGCTTACGGCCATTCCAGGCGCTTCAGAGTCTTGCACGATCAACGACCCTGGGAAATCACTGAAACTGCTTCGAACTTTGATTGGCACGCCAAATTTTTTGCCAAATTCGATTGACCGACTATGCATCACACCCGCGCCTAAGCTGGCCAATTCCAGCATTTCATCGTAACTGACTTGTGTGCAGAGTCTTGCTTCAGGAAGGACTCGCGGGTCTGTGGTGTAGACGCCGTCCACGTCGGTGTAAATTTCGCATTGGTCGGCTTCTAGGACCGCAGCCAGAGCAACCGCAGTGGTGTCACTTCCACCGCGTCCGAGTGTCGTAATATCAAAATTTTCATCGATCCCCTGGAATCCCGCCGCGATAACAATAAAGCCATCATTCAAAAGTTTTTTCACTCGTTCGGTCGAGATCGAACGGATACGAGCCTTGGTATGCGAACTGTCGGTTTGAATCCCAATTTGTCCACCAGTTAAACTGATGGCTTTGTAACCCAGCGAATCGATGGCCATGGCCATTAAAGCCACACTTACCTGTTCGCCTGTAGACAGTAACATATCCATTTCGCGGGCGGGCGGATTCTCGGTAATCTGGCCAGCCAATTCAGTCAACATGTCCGTGTTCTTACCCATCGCGCTAACGACCATTACGACTTGGTGCCCTTCCTGTTGGGCGCGTACGGCCTTTCTGGCAGCGGCCAAAATTTTGCTGCAATCGGCGACACTAGTTCCACCAAACTTTTGAACAACCAAACTCATGTGAGAGGCAACCTTACTGGAAAGCACTTGAAGCTAGTGAGGGATCGGGAGTTAAAGAAACCGGAACGCTACAAAGAGCAGTGTCTTATAGCGAATGTTTTCGTGAGAACACTTTGGCAATGTGTTAGGGGACTACCAAGTCGCTACCCAGCACTTACCCATTGGATCCAACGTTGTTTTCCAACGACGACTGAAGTTAATCGTCAGATTCTAAAGTTTCGATGAACTATTTTTCGCCAATGAACCACGGCATCAACGTCCATCCGTCATTAAATCGCAGGCTGGATTTAGCGGCCTGGACTTCGTCATACGTGAGACTGTCATCGGGTGAAATGTTAGTACCAGCAACGGCGAAGGGGACGAATCCGTGACTGTGCGTCTTGGTACTTAGAAAGGTTGGGTGATCCGGTGTTACCATCAATCGCCAGTCAGGTTCTGACCCTAAACGATCCAGTAAAGGGCCGACAATGTGTTTGTCAATTTCTTCCAACGCCTTGATTTTCTCTTTCTCATTGCCTTGATGGGAAGCTTCATCCGGTGCTTCAATATGGACCGTTACCATATCGTACGTTTCAAGAGCCTTGACGGCGGCTCGACCTTTGGCAGCATAGTCCGTATCGATGTAACCCGTCGCGGTTGGAACTTCAATTAAATCCCAATCAACTAATTTGGCAAGTCCTCGAAGTAAATCGACGGCCGTTATCATGGTGCCACGCACACCAAAAGTCTGTTGGAAGTTTGCCAGCTTGGGTTGTCTGCCCAGTCCCCAAAGCCAAACGCAAGTCGCGGGCAACTGTCCTGCGGCAATCCGCTTTTTGTTTACCGGATGCTGAGCAAACCAGTCGACGCTTTCATTCATTAAATTGCAAAGGATATCGCTACCGATGCCTCGCGGGAAATCTTCGGTTACCGATTTGTCAGTAAGATCGTGCGGGGGAGTGGATCTGGTTTCCATAGAAAACGGCGGCGTGCCTTCGTCACCGCGGTAGACCAAAAGGTTCCGATAACTAACGCCAGGAATAAATTGGAAATGGGGCAGCGTCATTTTTTCATTGGCGGTCTGCAGTAACGCAGCGGCATCCTCAGACGTGATGTGCCCGGCGGTAAAATCCACCATGTGCTGGTCTTCAATGGTTACCAAATTGCAGCGCACTGCCCAATCGTTGGGGCCCAGCTTGATGCCCTGGGCAGCCGCTTCCAGCGGGGCACGACCGGAGAAGTATTGATTCGGATTAAATCCCAACAGACTCATGTTGGCAACGTCGGACCCAGGTGGTAGGTGCGAGGGCACATGATTGGCTTCACCTACCACGCCCATTTTCGCTGCTCGATCCATGTTGGGCGTGTTTGCCGCTTGCAATGGAGTCTTGCCGCCCAGCGAGGCTTGCGGTTGGTCGGCACAGCCATCGGGGATTACGATCACATATTTCATTGGGTTCTTCCATTCCAGCGACTGCTGGAGAGTTCAAAAGGTTCTTAGAAAACCAAACGTTTCCTAGACACAAAGCTTCCGGACCCATGTTTTAATCTTGCGACGACGATTGTTGAAGGCCGATACAGCCCTGATGCTCACTTGTTTACCCAAAGTGAACTTGGGCTTGGGATGCCCATCAACTGGCAAGCCTAAGACATAGAGCCAATGATTTTTAGGCGTTCGCCTGAATTCTTTACCACGGGTAGGCATTGGATTTCAGATAAAGCCTGGCGAGCATTTTTTTCTGCGGCCATGTGCGTAACAATGACCAGCGGAACGGTACCTGTTTCATGGTTCTTATCACGGTCATACTGATGGACCGACGCGATCGAAATGCGATGGAAACCCAGTACCGCCGCAATTTGAGCCAGAACACCGGGTTGGTCCAAGACGTCAAAGCGAAAATAGAACTTCGATTCGGATTGGTCGTGATCGCTGACGTCCACCCGAGGCGGTTGTTTGGACCACAGTTTCAAATTGCGGAAGGTAATGGCGGCCCGACCCACCGCAACGTCAATCAAATCGGCAACCACCGCAGACGCCGTTGGCATTTGCCCGGCGCCTTGCCCGTGGAAGAAAACGGGGCCGACGGCATCCCCTTCGACACTGATCGCGTTAAAGTTTTGACGGACTTCGGCCAGTGGCATACCCTTGGGGATCAACGTTGGTGATACGTGAAGTTCTAGACCTCCACCTGACAATCTGGCGACTGCTAGTAGCTTTAGACTGTAGCCCATTTCGTTGGCGTACTGCAGGTCGATCGTTTGTATGGTATCGATTCCGCGGCGTGGTATTTCACTCCAATTCACCCTCGCGCCGAAGGCAAGATGAGCTAAGATTGCAAGTTTCTGAGCAGCGTCGGTACCATCAACATCCATGGTCGGATCGGCTTCGGCGAAACCAAGTTCTTGCGCTTGTGCGACCGCATCTTTGTACCGCATGCCCTTCTCTTGCATGTTGGTGATGATGAAATTGCTGGTGCCATTCAAGATTGCTTGCAATGATTGAATTTGATTGGCAGCCAAACATTGGCTGATGTTTGCGATGATCGGGATGCCACCTGCGACGGATGCCTCGAAGGCGATCGTGCGTCCAAGTTCGCGCGCCCGGTCAAACAGTTCTGGGCCATGGTGAGCCAATAGTGCCTTATTGGCGGTGACCACATCTTTGCCGCTTTCCAGCAATTTCAGCATGATGGTCCGTGCCGGTTCCAAACCGCCAATCAATTGCGCGACCACTTTGACTTGATCGTCGTCTAATAATCGTTGCAAATCGGTTGTGATCGCGCCCGTGGGCATGTCTGCATCGCGGATTTTGGCGGCGTTGCGAACTACAATGTGTTGCACCCAAAGCGTACGACCGGCATGTCGTGCGGTTCGGTCGCCATGATCCAGTAATAATCGAGCGACACCGGTGCCGACGGTGCCCATACCGACTAACGCAACCAGAGTTTTGTTCATGATTCAAGCTTCTAGCGAAAGGTAAATGTCAAAATGGTTCCAACCGTTTTTGCTGCGATCAAGTCGCGAACAATGGGCACAATCTTGGGGCGCACTGCGGTCGCCCAAACGACCGATCGAGAATCTTGCGGTCCAATGGAATGGAGCGAATCAAAGGGTTGGGCTACTTGTCGCCATTCATCGTAAGAGGCGGTCCAGGTTTGAACAAGGCTACAACAGGGTTGTAGAATGCCCCGGCAAATCGAAAGAATGTCGTAGTTTATACCAAACGCCAATGCGCCTGATAATTCAGGCCAAGATTGACAATGCGTTTGAGCAAATCTTCATATTCAATGCCAACGCTGTCAGCCGATTCAGCAAAGTCTTCACCAAAGGATAGGTTCGGGTTGGGGTTGGCTTCCAGGACGTAAACTTTGCCTTGTGCATTGCAACGCAAGTCAATTCGCGCATAGCCACTAAGATCTAGAGCACGGTAAACTCGTTTGCACAACGAGATAATTCGTTCTCTAAGTTCCGACGTCAGCACTGCCGCGTTGGTCTCCACGCCCAACCGTTCCTGGGTTTCGGTATCCCATTTGACCATTGCGGTCGCGATCTTGGGGATATTAGGCGCCTTGCTGAATTTCAGTTCCCAAACGGGTAAGACGGTCAGTCGGCGGTTGCCCAAAATGCCGACGTAGAATTCACGTCCTTCAATGTATTCTTCAATCAGGGCATCGGTCTTCAATTCGTCATGCAAGTAGGCGACTTGCTTGATCAATGCGGCCTCGTCATAGACTAGCGACGCATCAGATATTCCTAGGGATGCATCTTCAATCACACTCTTGACCAAAAGCGGATACTCCCGTCGTTCCAGTCGCCGGACTTTTTTTCCACGATTGATTACAACAAACTTGGGGGTTGCGATTCGGTGGTACGTCAGAATTTTTTTGGCTAACGACTTATCGTGGGAAAGCATCAGGCCGCGGGGGTTGCAACCGGTATAGTTTTGGCGAAGCAGTTCCAGGAAGCCAACGACATGTTGATCGTACGTGCCGACACCGTGAAATTCTTCCAATAGATTGAAACACAGATGGGGTTTGAAATTCATGATCGCGTCGCGAATCTTGCTTAGATCGTCGATCACGCCAACAGGCAAGACTTCGTGACCCATCAGGCGAAGGGTTTTCACGACGTCAAATTCCGTCTTCCAGTCCATCATTTCTTCATCCGAGACGCCCTCGAGTGAATCTGGCGGAATCAATGCTTCATGCATCAAGACCATGATCCGACGTTTTCTCATAACGCAACCCGATGCAATCCACTGTGAAGATAATTCATCGTTTGGACCGTGATGAAGATCGTAATGTCACACAATAATTCTGTTTCGCTACCCACAGCCCGTAGCCTTAGTTCTCGGCACGGATCGATCACCTCACGAATAACCAGCGAAACCGTGTAACGATTTTCACCGGTCCAACTGGTCACTTGGCGTTCGGTTTCGGACTTGTACTTTCGCAGGAAAGCGGATGCCTGCTGTTGAATCAGTTCTCCCATCGCTGGGTCAGCCGCCTGTTGCCGCTGGGTGATTCCTTGATGATCATCATCGCGCAGGAACAAGCGATACAGGTCCCGGTCAAATGGTGTGGGCATATCCATTTCATACCGAGCCCGACGCTGTTGATAGTGTTCACGCAGCGTTCGCTTTAGATGAGAAAGGGGTTCGATCTTGCGACGCGACGCCACTGGGGCTTTGGTGCCGGCGATGGAATCCATCAATTCGTCAATGTATTCTAACTTTCGCAACGCCGGCCAGCCCTTATATTGACTGCGCCAACGGCTACCTGGCTTCAGCCAAACGGCGAACGTTTCTGCAAAATCTTCTGCGGGATGACTTTGGGCGTACCACGGTTCCAAGTGCATCACATAACGACGACTCTTGGGGTGAGGTCGATAATATTCGGGATAGGGGTCGCTGTAGTTTCCGAAGATTTCGCGATATTTTTTCTTGCGATGCAGGCGAAACGCAGTGTCCAAGGCGTGCCCGGTCTCGTGCCGCAATATTTTCATGCACCATTCTTCGGTGCCGCCCTCGACGTCCAGCATCATCTTTCGTTCCAAGCGAGCCAAGCGAGGGTGGGCTAGATAAAATGGAATCGCAATGCCAGGAATACCGTCGGGAGCGAACCATTCGTCGCTTAGCCAGAAGTGAGGTCGGAAAATCAGTTCCCGTCCAGCCAATTCTTCGTAAAGTCGATCAATCTTGGGCATCAATGGCGATTGTTGAAGGTCCAGCTGCAAGTCGCACATTCGCATATCAAGCAGCGTTTCGTCCGACATTTGGCGCCAGTTCCTCTGGGATACCCCAGCCGTTTTTGTAGCCGATTTTTTTTTGCGAGGGCTGCTGGTTTTGCTGGAACCGGCAAGGCGAACCGTTCTTGAATTTTTAAACCCAAGCGAAATGGCGGAATCAACGGACGTCGAATTCTTCGACCTAGTTGAACGATTACCCAAACCGTTGTCGGCACATTCCTCAAGTTTGCTGGACTGGCCTTCAAGTTTGCTGGACTGGGACGCGGCCCCAATCGCCGAAGAAATCTTACCGGCAGAAAGTTTGCGTTTGGCCAGCGTCTTTTTCGCTTCAGCTTTTTTTGCCATCTTCCTCTACCCAAAATTTAAAATCAGAATCTCGAACCGCCGAATTTCAGACTTCCGTGATGCGGAAACATACGGAGTGTAGGCATCCACGATTGCTTGTTGTTGACCGAACCGATGCACCAAATTGCCTTCAATCCGCCTGACTTTTGGTGCTGAGCTGGCTGTCGCGTTGGCTGTCGCGTTGGCTGCTGCGTTGGCTGCTGCGTTGGTTGCTGCGTTGGTTGCTGCGTTGGTTGCTGCTTCATCAAAGCAAGGTTGACCACTTGAGTGTACTATCGGTCAATTGGCCCTGTCTAGCTTTTTCGCGTCTAATTTTTCGCGTCTTGTTCTTCTGGGGCCTGCTGCTGATCCACCAGACACCCATTCGGCGCCACATTCGGGTCAGCAGGTTAATCGGGTTGACG
>JBDNHU010000039.1:0-10278 GCA_041688615.1 Mariniblastus sp.
CAATCATCACGTGGGCCCGCTACTGCGTCGAATGGACCCAATCGCGATTTTGTTAGCAACCCCTTGAAATCCAGACGATGCCGCTAGACAAAAGCCGGCCAAGCATCCGGCCAAACCCATTAATCACCGCAAATCTTCACGGCCAAACACTACGGCCAAAAACTATAGCAAATCAGAACCAGCGTTCGACGTGTCCGGCTTAGCGACTTCGTCATGCTCGGATTCGATAATCTCAGTCACGGCTTTCACGGCGGCTTCGGCGTCCGAGCCTCTTGCGATAACGGTTAGCGAAGTTCCGCAGGTTGCGCCTAAGGTTAGAACCTGCAAGACGCTTTTGGCATCCACTGCGAGATCGTCCTTAATTATTTGTATATCACTGCTAAAGGCCATTGCAGCTTCGACCAACTGGACCGCTGGTCGAGCATGCAAACCCTGAGCAAATTTTACAATCGCAACGAGGCGAGCTTCCGATTCAGACATTTTCATCCAAGATAACTCATGAAACGTTAGGAACCAATTTGACTTTCGTCTGCTTCTTCTAAAAGCTGTTGGACGTCAACTGGAGCCTTTGATTGCTTCAAGAAACTGCAGAATGTTTCATCTTGCAGTTGTTTTGCAATGTTCTCCAATGCTCGCAAGTGATCGCTTGGTCGATCTGGAGGCGAAATCAGCATGAAGAACAAATGGACCTTGTCACCATCCAAACTTTGGAATTCGACTCCCGTTTGGCTGACGCCAACGGTACCGATCAATTGCTTGACGCTAGGATGCTTGGTGTGAGGAACCGCAACGCCGCGACCGATGCCGGTGCTGCCCAGTTCTTCACGGTTAATAATGGCCTGAATGATGCTATCTTTTTCAGATGCCTCAAGATGCCCTTTGTCTACCAAACCTTGAACCAATTCCGTGATCGCCTCCAATTTTCCGCTGGCGGCAACGTCGGTCTTGATTGAATCGAAACGAATAAACTCGGCAAACTTCATTGAGTTCTCTTTCCTCAAACATGTACTCAAAACGCTTTGCCTTATAGACAGAATGAACACCACTTCCAGTCCCGATCAACACTTGATCAGAATTCATTCTTCTTGGAACTTTCGTCCCCAAGGCAAACACTGTTGTGTCAAAAACTACCTGCCCAAATACTAACAACCTGCCCCAACTTATATTTAATTCTCAACTCCACAAACCAAATCTTGTTCTGAAAATCAAGGCTTTATCCTCAAAATCAAGGCTTTATCCTCAAAATCCAGTTTCATCCTCAAAATTAAGGTGGTCACTCGTTTCGCTGGGTTGAGCTAACTATTGACTTCAAATTTTTTGGATGCCAACTTCAGCGTCACCAAATTACCTCTAAATTCTAGCGGATAATTCAGCTCAAAACCGGTCGAAATCTTCGCCAGCAGCATAGTTTCGGCAGGGATTGGTCACCAAGCCGACATTTTAGGGCAACCGCAAACGATTTCCCCTCACGATTAGCTTAACGTCCAAGTTGCGGAACGTAAGCCCACATTCGGCACCATTAATCACAATCAATTAAACATTTCTAACAAACAAGTATCCGAGATTAACTGTTAAATTCGCCAGGAAATTAATCAGTGTCGAAATTTAACACGTTAGGTGGGCTCTTACGAAACATCCAGCCGCCATTAGAGCGGATTTTAGGGCTGTTGAAAATTTCAGGTTCGGATCTGTGGAATCCAGCGAAAATAGCGATTGCCCGCTAGAGCCCTTACTCTACCTTACAAATTTGTCAGCTATTTTCAGGCCGTTCGACGATCCTGAGGTTTGTCAGCCCCCAACAGTTCGCGGGGTATTGCCATACAAGCCCCCGGCGCGAACAAGGGAATTGGCCCCGGTCACTCGCTTACGCCGCGGGCTGGTAGGACTACTGGCCCGGCGTGGCTGCTGCCTAATTAAAAAAAAACGGCAGGGGAAAATCGGTTCCACTGCCGCGGGATGTCAAATCCTGAACATTGCTGAAAACCTAAAAACTCTGCCACCGCAAATCGGCTTAACCGAAGGATCATCCCTAGGGCTAGGTTCAGTTCTTGCGGTGGATCATCAGGCACTTTACTTCTTTTAGGACGCCGACATTGCCAGGCGTCGGCAATTTGATCGTAACCATTTCGGCATTGCTGGTTGCCCAATCAAAGTCGACGACGGACTGGGGTACCAAGCGGTTGCGAACCAAAATCCGGACTGTTTGCGATGGCACTTGGGTATTGTCTAAATAGTCGTAGTCCTGAGTGTCGCGAGCGAGGATCAGAACGGGGATACTGAACGGCTTTTCCTCCCCGGCTGCGTTTTGACCTGAACCCTTCATTTTTACTAAGCTGAAGATCCTTGAGTCGCCCTGCTGGTTGTCCAATTTCACCGAAGTGTTGAATGCGTGCGAACCACCGTAAAAATCGGTGAACGGCGCTTCCTTGACGATTCGAGGGAAAATGGTACCTCTGGGTGAGTCAAAACTACGCGATAACGTGAGTGACAGCTTCAGTCCGGAGTCGTTGGTACCGAACTCTTCGGGCAATTGGATCTCTCTTCCGCCTGGAACCGATGTGCCGCCGCCACAGGGGCCACAAGGCGTTTGATCAGGTGTTATCAGCAAGCCCGGATGACCATTGTTCAATGGACCATCCTGTTGGCAACAATTGGTTAGATAAAAATACAGGTTCCCGTCGTGCTGCTGCAGAGCTAGCGGAAATTGAGGGTCGATCGATTGACCAACATTTGCTTGGCCGCTATCTCCATCTTGTTCCCCGGAACCGCTGTCCACCGCTTGCGCAAACAGAGTTGGGCTGGCTGAAATACTAAGTAAAGTAATGACTGCGAAAGAAAGCAATGTGATTTTCAAGGTGCCACCGTTATGAATGAAAGAGGAAGAAAGCATCTGGCTGAAAAACACGTGAACGTTACTTCAGCCGGCGAATGGTTCGAAAGCTCACGTTTTTCAGGTCAATATTCCGGTTATCACCAATCAACATTTGCTCGACTTTCCAACGATCGCTGGGTCGTGAAACGGATCGAGCCAATAGATAATGGCGGGCTGGGAAAGGATTGACCGCTGAGGGAATTGAAGGTTCGACGCCTAATGGAATCCATTTCTGATTATTTTCATCGTACATGACATCAACGAAGGGTGTTTCGGTCCATTCATCCCAACCCGTAAAAATCCCGCATATTGCTGGCTTTCCAGGCGAATAATCCCATTTCGCGACCATCCCAGGAAGAATCGAAGCGTCCGAAGCCATGATTTCATCGGTCAAGCGACCGTTGGGTAGAGCCGAGGTTCCCGAGTTGGTGCCTGCGATCCATAGTTCCCAGCCGTTGGGTAAAGCAACGCCGGCGTCTTCACAGTACGTGGCAGCAATGTCCCAGCTAATGTTATGGCAGGCCTGGGTTTCTAGTTCACCGTTAGGAATCGTCAAATTGGGCCAAACAGCCTTCATTTGGCCCCAGGTTACTTCGTGGGTCGAAAGCAGGAAGGGCGCAATCTCTTTTGCGCTTTGCACGAAGATGAAATCCACTGCGCCATCTGGAGGAATCTGACTTTCGCCGCCGCCAAAAAAGGCCGTTCCGGCTTTGACATCGGCCACGGGAACAAAGTCGACTTTGGGAAGCAGTACACCGGTCGCTTCAGCGATGCTAGAACGGTGTTTAATGTGGACGGTATGACCTTTGAACGCGTAATTGAAAATCAGTGCCCTTTCCTCGTTTGCGGGCACCGTACGATACACTTCATTGGTTTCGTTGCCTGATTTTACCAGGACGTGATAAAAACCTGGCGAAAGGTAGAACGTTTGCTCCGCAGAACCAATCGTCGGCTGATCATTTTGCAAAAATCCCGTTTCGGGGTCCATGCGCGTGAATGTGTATTGGGCGCTCTGGTCCGAACATGCCATCGTCAACTTAATTTTTGGATCTTTGCTTTTTTGTTCGCGTAAGATCCAGGCTAAAGCCGGGATGGCAATCATAGCCAGCAGGACGGTTGCAGCAATAAAGAATCGGCGACGGATAACACTCTTTACGACTCGTGTATCAATTTTGCCATGCGCTTTGACCACTCGCCCATCCAAATACCGTTGCAAGTCTTCGGCCATCTCTTGGGCGGTTTGATATCGATCTCCGCGTTTTTTCTGCAAGGCTTTTTGGCAAATTGCGTTCAGGCTTGATGAGATCTTGGGCGCGAAACGATTTAGGTTTGGCGGTGGGGAATGCAAAATATTATCGTAGAGTTCTTTCTTCGAACCTGAAAACGGCAGGCGACCGGTCAACAATTGGAAGAGGATCACGCCAATGGAATAAAGATCTGATCTGCGATCGATCATGGGCCGATTGCCGCGAACTTGTTCGGGTGCCATGAATGCGGGGGTGCCAATCGGACTGCCTTCTTGGCCACCGGCCTGGCCGCCATCCTGGCTGATGGAGTCTTCGCTGTCCATGCTGTTGTCTAGGCTTTGTGATAATCCGAAATCTAGGACGTGCGGTTCCGAATGTTCGTCCATCACGATATTGCCCGGCTTTAGATCGCGATGGACCACCCCATGCTCATGTGCGTAGTCCATGGACCGGCAAAGTTTGATCACCAAGGCAACCGAATCTTCAATCGTAGGTTGGTTGTGGTCGATCCAATTTCTTAGCGACCTTCCTTGGATTAAATCGCTAACAATAAAAACGCCGTCTTCGTTTTTTACAACGTCATGCACAGTGACGATGTTGGGATGACGCAAACGACTTGCGGCCCGTGCTTCGCGAACAAACAAATCAGCGATCTTCTTGACCAGGTGCAGACGAGCGGCCTTGATGGCGACGTTTCTGGCCAGGTCGTTATCGAACGCTTGGTAGACAATCCCAAACGAACCTTGCCCCAAGATATCACCGAATTGATAGCGGGTGGAGCTAAATGGAGCGATCACTTGTGGTGATTGAGCAGTCGCAGTTTCTTCGGAAAAAATCTGGTCCGCGTGATCCTGTAAATCGTTCGAATGGCCGGATGCAACGGTTGCCGAGTCTGCATTTGGCGCAGGACTCTGGGGTTTGAGTCCGGGAAGCATAATCGATTGACTGTCCCCGCAGTTCCGGCAAACGATGAAACTGTGTCGAGTGTCGTGGGTCGCTGCCCTGGTTTCTTCTGGCGAAAAGTTCTGGGAACATTGCGGGCAGGTGAACTCCTGAGAGGTTTCGTGAGAGTCAGCGGAGTCGTTCTGCGGATCGATCATCAGTACACACTGCCAATTTGAAATGAATAAGCCAATTAGAAATTGATAAAGGCTTGTCTCTGGCCCCGTCTCAATTGGGGTTTAGCGAATCTTCAGTTTAGCCCAAATTGAGGACCACTTCATTAAGAGCAGAGTCAAATCGATGAGATTGATCAGGCAAATCTGTTCGGCATTGGATCGGAAGGAAGAGGACCCCAATGGTGCACTCGACAAGCCAGCGTCCCGCGAGCGAGTGATTGAGTGATTGCCATAGTGAAGCCATCGGCGTGTGCCAGTAAGCACCTTGTCCCGTGGGTCGCCCAATCTTGCTGAACCCTTATTCGCTGGGGAACGCCATTTTCCTCTAGCGATTTCCAAAATCAGTTGCATTAGCTTGTTTCACGACTGAAAAAAAACCGCGATCCATTGTTGAATCGCGGGCTTCGAGTTGCTAAATATTGTTGTTCTGCTGACGTGATCAGTCTTCAGAATAAAACAACATCGTCGTCTTGCTGGGCAGAATAATGCGACTCTTCTTGTCCAGCAGTGGGCCATCCATGTCGGGAAAAATGTCGTTGGGCGAATCTTCTGAACTGTCCAGGAACAGTCGCCACTTGTGTTCGCGAGCAACGACTGGCGTGATAAATTCGCAACCCACATCACCCGCGTTGATCATAATCATGATGTCGCGTCCCAATCCCTTAGGGTCCTGCTTCTTCAGCGGTTTGGTCAATAGACATGTCATCTGTTGCGAATCATGCCAATCAACGGCGGTTCCCACCGGACCATACCAGCTGATATCCGGCAAGCGGTCTGGCGCCGGACTCTTGCCCGTCAAATAGGTTTCATGCCGAAGCGTTGGTTGATTGGTTCGAAAATGGATCAGTCCCTGGCAGAATCGGACTAGGCCTTTGTTCTTTTCGACCAAGTCCCAATCCAGCCAACTGATTTCGTTATCTTGGCAGTAAGCGTTATTGTTGCCATTTTGAGTGCGACGGAATTCGTCGCCTGCAACCATCATGGGCACGCCTTGGCTGACCAGCAGCGTCGTCAACATGTTCTTAATTTGTCGCAAGCGAAGACTGTCAATTGGTTTGCGATCGGTCGGACCTTCCACACCATAGTTGTAGCTATGATTGTTGTTGTCGCCGTCACGATTATCTTCGCCGTTGGCAGCGTTGTGTTTATCGTTGTAGCTGACCATGTCGTTCATGGTAAAGCCGTCGTGCGACGTTACGAAGTTGATGCTGCAATAGGGCGGCCGACCACCCGTTTGGTAGAGATCGCTGGATCCACTTAAACGAGTTGCCAGGGCGCCAAGCATGCCTGAATCGCCTTTCCAGATCCGACGCACATCGTCTCGGAAGCGACCATTCCATTCGGCCCATCTTGAGTTTCCGAAGCTACCCACTTGATAAGCCCCGGCGGCATCCCAGGCTTCGGCAATCATCTTTGTGTCCGAAAGCAGTGGATCTTCGGCAATCTGTTCCACCAACGGAGGATTGGGCACCAAGTTGCCGTTTCGGTCTCGCGATAAAATGGAGGCCAAATCGAAGCGGAAGCCATCAATGTGATAGTTGTGTACCCAATATCGCAAGCAATGGAAGATCATCTCGCGAGTGACTGGGTGGTTTCCGTTGACCGTGTTCCCACATCCGGAATAATTTTTGTAGTAACGCTTGTCGCGTTCCAACATGTAGAAGACCGAATTCTCTAGGCCCTTGAAACTGATCGTTGGACCGTGTTCGTTACCTTCACAAGTGTGATTGAAAACCACATCTAAAATGACTTCGATGCCGGCCGAGTGCAAAGCCTTGACCATTTCTTTGAACTCGCGAACCTGCCCGCCGGGTGTTTTGTCCGCCGCGTAGCCCCGGTGCGGCGAAAAGAAGGCCATCGTGTCGTAACCCCAGTAGTTACTAATACTAGGCTTCTTTCCGTTGGATGCCATGATCGGGAATTCGTTGACTGGCATCAATTCTACGGCCGTCACACCCAGACTTTTCAGGTAAGGGATCTTCTCGATCACACCCAAGTAAGTCCCCGGGTGCTTGACGCCCGACGAAGGGTGTTGGGTGAAGCCACGAACGTGCATTTCGTAGATGACCGTTTCGGACAAACTGCGGCGAATGTGCCGATCGCCCGACCAATCAAATGAATCGTCGATGACCACGCACTTGGGCGGACGAGTGATCCCGTCGCTGCTGTCCAAAAAGGTGCCAGCCAATGCTTTGGCGTAGGGGTCTAGCAAGCGACAATTGGGATTGAACCGATGACCGTTCTCGGGTTCAAACGGACCGTCGGCCTGAAAGTGATAAAATTGACCAGGTTTCAAGCCCGGTACAAACAATCCCCAGACATCGCCCCAACGATCGGTCTCTGGGTGAAAGGTTAGGGTGCGGTTGGGTTCCAGGTCGTCGACGTTCTCATAGAGCAGAACCTTAATCGACGTTGCATTTCGACTGAAAACCAGAAACTGCACACCTTCCTCGTTAGGAATTGCACCATAAGGAACTGTGTGAGTGAACTGCATCTGTTGTGTTTGGGTTTGCATGCGCATCAGCATTTAGATTGCCTCGAACTGCCGGCGAAATTAAAATCGAATGGCCAAGTGACCAGAGAAACGTACCACCTAACTTGGAGCGTCGTCGGCACTTAGATCGATATGAATTGCGAAAACTTGGTTCGAAGTTGGGACGTTTGGATTGAGTGTTAGTTTGTCAGACAGCCAAGAAGAATCAATCAGCCCGTCTTGCCCGTTTGGGCAATTTGGCCAGACTTTGGGCCAATGTCAGGTTTATTGTTCGGTGCCTAACCCAAAAGGGTTGACAGTGGTGACTTCAGGCCCCGTAGCTTTCCCAAAAAACGTTCGCTTGAAATTGCGGTCGCTAGTTTGGACATGCTTGGCAGTTTATGATAGCTGCTGGCGAGCGTTTTGTGTCTGCTGGGCGGACTAGGTCCTGATTCCAACGCTAGCAACATAAGTTTCTGATTTCTCGGGGTTTCTGATTTCTCAGGGTCTCTGATTTTTTGGGGTTTCTGATTTCTCGGGGCCGTTGATTCTCAAAATTCCCGGATTCTCCCAGTGGGTTGATGGATTTGGCACAGCCGTGCTTGGGTCAAAGAGAAATTGGGCGAATCGAATTGCGGGCGATCTTACAATCTTGAGCAACAAAATGAAACAGAAATCAAATCGACGTGATTGGATCAAATCCACGGCCGCCGCTTCTTTGACGGTTGCCTCGGGGGCGGTCGTTGTTGGATCTGCATTGCCGTCGGCCACTGCGCAAACTTTGCGGCGTTCGCCTGATTCGGACGCACCGCGGGTTCGTTACTGTTTCAACACTGCCACGTTGCGTGGGCGAAAGTTACCCATTAAAGAATTGGTCGACTTGGTTTCGGCCGCTGGCTATGACGGAATTGAAGTTTGGATTGATGAATTGGATCGATACACCGGCGACGGTGGCGATTTGTCGGATTTGAAAAAATACATTGCCGACAAGGGCTTGAAAGTCGAAAGTGCGATCGCGTTTGCAAATTGGTTGGCGGCGGATGATGCCGTTGCCGTCAAAGAAGTTGAGAAAGCTAAACGTGATATGCAGAAGGTAAGCGATATTGGAGGCGTCTGCATTGCGGCACCTCCCGCTGGACAAAATGATACTTCGATCTCCGATTGGGGACTGGCTGCAAAGCGTTTGTCCGCTCTGGCCGCCGCCGGAAAACAAGTGGGCGTCCAACCGCAATTGGAAGTCTGGGGTTTTAGCAAGTCGATCGGGAACATTAGTTCGGCGTTGCATTTGGCGTCCATGTCGGACAGTGATGATTTTGGAATCTTGCTGGATGTCTATCATCTTTATAAAGGCGGATCGCCTTTTGAAGCCTTGCGACTGGTTGCTGGTTCCTGCATGAAGCTGTTTCATATCAATGATTATCCAGCGGAGCCAGAGCGATCCAGTATTGGTGACAAGGATCGTGTGTTTCCCGGCGATGGCGTTGCGCCGTTGGATATGATTTTGTCTACAATGTTTGCCAATGGATTCCAAGGAGTGTTGAGTTTGGAATTGTTTAACCCCGAATATTGGAAGCAAGATCCGATGTGGGTTGTTCAAACGGGATTGGCCAAGACAAAGGCTGCAGTTGAACGTTGCAGTTGAATAAGTCGAAGGTGAATAAGTCGAAGGTGAATAAGTCGAAGGTGAATAAGTCAAAGGTGAATAAGTCAAAGGTGAATAAGTCAAAGGTGCAATCGTTCAGCTGTCAGTGAAGTTTTGGGGCGAAAAGATTGCTGCCCCATCGTCACCTTTGCTGCCGGATCATCTTTGCTGGCCGGCACATCTTCGCTGGCCGGCACATCTTCGCTGGCCGGCACATCTTCGCTGGCATATTTCTGAAGCCGAAACTGACCGCTTTAGGTTGCATCGGTTTCATGGTCAGTCGAGCAACGATCGGGATATTTTTTGACGGTCCTTTCCACCTGTTCGCTGCAATCGGAATTTTCTGAGATTGGTTGATCGATCGACAGGCTCGAGGGCGAAGCTAAGAAAGCTTTGTTTGACTGAATTCAACGGGTTTGGGTTGGATTTGAACAGGAGTCCGGGAGACTTTGAAAGTTCATTTCAAGCTTGAAAATAGCGAGGATCAAGTCACTTTGGCACTCGAACTATTGTTTGCATTGATTTTGAAATTTTGCCGTGTCGTCTTCTGGCCGAATGCGGTTATAATATAGTCCTCTGGTAGATACGGCTGAGGGACCATTTTTTAGGGTTGGTTTGGACAACAAAAGGCTGTGCTCAGCACGTCTAGTCCAAGACTTTCTCCCAGCAGCTCCCATCGCTGCAGTATTCCAGAGACTTTTCAAAAGGTCGTTAAGATTCGTCTTAGCGGCCTTTTGTTTTGCGCTGATCTAATTCTTTTCGCTGCTTTCCAAGCGTCCAATCGTAAGCGTCCAATCGTAAGCGTCTGTCTCTTTTGGGCTCAATTGCACCCTGCTAGCAATGCCGCCAAGCTGCCAAGCTGCCAAGCTGCCAGCGGGGTTTTGCCAGACAAGCCCGCGGCGCGAGCAAGGGAACCGGTTGGGTCA
>JBDNHU010000325.1:0-5766 GCA_041688615.1 Mariniblastus sp.
TGTTACCAATACCTGCTGCCGTAATCGGCATACAAGCTTCAGCAACCTTAATTATCACAAATAAACTTAATGTCTTTTAACAAACAGCAGTAAGACCCGATGTCTCCGGAAGCAACTGGGCATGCCAGTCTGAAATGCCAGTCTGAAATGCCAGTCTGAAATCGCAGACGGGTAAATCGCAGACGGGTAAATCCTAACTTCACAGCCACACTTCACAGCCACACTTCACAGCCACACTTCACAGCCACTACGTGTCATAACAAACGCGTGCGTTCGTTTTTTTAAATGCGTGCGTTCATGTCTAGTCTAATCGCAATGTCAGCAAAGCTTCTTGCAACAGAATCAACCCGAACCAATCGTATCCATCGAGCACACTTAAGCTTAGATTTGCATTTGGGCGTGAATGCCCAAGTACAGGATCTAGGCATTTTCGGCCTGCCAACAGATTTGTTGAACTTTTGGTTTCGGTCGGAACTTTGGGTTTGAAGTCGTTTAGGCAAACACCGCAAAATTACCCCGGTCCTCAAAAGGCCAAACCATACAGGCTAGTCAAACCACTCTGGCTACTTTTGCGTTCACCGATTCGATTCGCATAAATCGATCGACCCACTGCATCAAAATACACCTGCCTGGCTCGAAATTTAACGACTGGCCGTAAAAATACGCGGTGGTCGGAAAAGTCTAGCCTGCATACAAATTCTAAATACCGCGGAAAACTGTGTCAAATAGCTAGAATGGGACAACCGGGAAAGAAGTCACTTCTAGCCAAAATAGTCTGCCTGATTTTGCTACAATCCGACGAAACCATCGTTTGATGTCGTGGCGTCATTAAAATTAAATCGGTTCTTGGCCACTTTCATGCGATGTTGCTCGATCGAAAAACAGTTGTTTTGCGAACCTGAGTTTCCAAAAGTTCCGATTGTGACGATTAGCGAATTTTGGGAAGAACCCTAAAGCGTCTTGCTTCGACTTGATCCTGGGCGACCCGGCTGATGGCATGATTCTGTCATGCGGCAGTGAATCGCCTGTCCGTTAATGAATGGTTCCTGCAAATGGCTATTGAGAAAGACTTGATCCAAACGACTCCATTCTTGGTGCCGCCGGGCGGGCCAGCGGATTTGCTTGGCAGAAGCACCGATTTTCGTCCTGACGATCTGTCTAAGTCCGACGCTGAAAAGAGATTGCAGCGGATAAAGTCTCGGTTATCAGATTTGCAGTATCAGTTGTATTCCGAGAACAAACGGTCGTTGTTGGTGGTTTTGCAAGCAATGGATGCCGGTGGCAAGGATGGCACGATCCGAAAGGTGATGACCGGGTTCAACCCGCAAGGGTGCAAGGTTCATTCGTTCAAGAAGCCGACCGAACGGGAACTGGAGCATGACTTTCTATGGCGAATTCACCGTGTTTGTCCGCCCAAAGGCGAGATTGGTGTTTTTAATCGGTCTCACTATGAAGACGTTTTGGTCGTTCGAATCCACGATTTGGTACCCGAGGAAAAATGGAGATCACGCTACGATGTGATCAACGGGTTTGAATCGATTCTGCAACAGCATGGAACCAAGGTGGTTAAATTCTTTTTGCATATTTCGCCTGAAGAACAGCTTCAGCGTTTCGCAAAACGATTGGAAAATCCAAAGAAGAACTGGAAAATCAGCGACAGCGACTACAGCGAGCGAAAATTTTGGCCCAAGTACATCGAGGCGTTTGAAGAGGCGATCCAACGCTGCAATTCTCAATCGGCACCATGGTACGTGATACCGGCAGACAATAAATGGTTTCGCGATTTGGCAATTGCGTCGGTCCTTCATCAAACATTAACGGATATGGATTTGCAGATGCCAAAGCCAACCGTCAATCTGTTCGAAATTCAAAAGATGTATCACCAGGCCGTTAAGGATTCCAGTTCTTAAGCTCGCTAGGGTTGTGATTGACTTGCGTTTTGGTTCACCGCGTTTTTTACGTTCAAATAGCCGTTTGCAGGCACGAAGGCAACAAAAGGGTGCCAGTCGCTGTTTTCGGTCTTTCCAATGGCAGTTTCGTCTTTTTGCTGACGCCCAGAATCTATTTTCTTAGGACCAAAGCGACGCCTGCAAGCACCAAAGCAGCGCCCATGACGCGGTTGAGCGTCAATGGATACTTGGGATACCCCAGCGCTCCATAATATTCTAGCACGATGGCCGCCATGATTTGGCCAGCAATCAACGTTAGTGCTAACAGCAACGCTCCAAGCCTTGGAGCTAAAATCACAGCGAACGAAACATTGAACGCTCCGATGAACCCGCCCGCCCAGCCCCACCAAGGAATTTGGCCAACGCCGCCAGCGAAAAATGGCTGGCGATCCTGCAACCAAAGTCCCAAGCATAGTACGGCCAAGATTACCGTTCCGGTGGTGAACGAAAGCAAGGCTGCTTGAGCAGGGTGAGTCAGATGGGTTTTCAGAGTGGAATTCACACCGGATTGGCAGGTAAACATCGCTCCCATCAAGATGCCTACCAATGCAAGCAGTATCTTCATGTTGTCTTTACTTTCAATTTTGAATGGGACCTCAGTGCGCCGGGTTACGCAGCGTGGTCAGTGCGCCGGGTTACGCAGCGTGAAATTAAACAACTATCACTTAATCAGATAGGCCCCCAAGCGTTTGCAGGTCCAAGTCCACGCCTGACTCATGCCGGCCAGCATTTGACGCGTCTGAGAACGACCGTCACTTCGATCCTGGAACTTGCGGACGCCTCCTCGATAGCAACTGCGTTTGGAACGTTCGCCAAGTGTGACCCAAACCTATCGCCGGGAGGCCTCACTAATGCAATTATCCCCTAGTTTCGCGTTGGAAATCGCAAGAAACCTGGAGTCGAAAAACCGAGACTTGCCAGCGATAATCACCAGCTTTCACCGTCTAAATCTGACAAATTTAACGATTAGGTAAACTGTTTGGAGGTCACATGCGTAATAACGAAGATAAAACATTAAAGTATTAAGGTTTGCGTTTGGCGAAAGCTTTAACTGAACGCTACGATTAGAAGTTGATGCTACTGCTTAGGGAACTGGATTGGATTGGTAGCATTGGAGCGGTTGTAACGCCGGCAACGGAAACGACCTTCCGAGTCACAGCAGGACGCTAAATAGGAATATCGCGTAGCGACACTGATTCGCTGCGAATTTGCCCCGTTCACGAATTGCCCTGACCCGTTAACTATTTGCCCTGACCCGTTAACTATTTGCCCTGACCCGTTAACTATTTGCATTGTGCAGGCGTATGAATCGAAATTCAACAGCACCATTGATCTGTCGTCCGGCACCGAATTTCTATTCGGTCGTGTGCAATCAAGTTATGCTTTGGGTTCGTCCAGCATTGAAGATCTGTCTATTTGTGATCTTGGGCTTGGTTTGTGCCAGTGGTTGCCTGGCCCCCAGTGCTAACGGACAAAATCTAAATGTTCCTAGCGGAACCACAGGTGTACAGTTGCAGCCTGCAAGTCTAAGACCAAGCCTAATCGTTTCACTTCCCGAAGAAACCAAACGCGTCACGGTGCGGAAGCCAACCTTAGAAATGGACGCTCCCTTGGTTGAGGTCTTTGGGCAGCTAAAAAAAGTGGTGCAATGGTCTGGCCCAAGCGTGGTGCATATTGAAGCCAAGAAATTCTCGGCCAACGAAAGTCGGACCTATACTGGCAGCAAAGAAGATGCTCGCGGAATCGAAATCGATGAAGCCGGTGCGGGCGTAATTTTTCAGCATCGTGGGCAGTACTACATTTTGACCAATCGCCATGTGGTCGACGGGGCCACTACCGACAATATTTTTATCCAACTGCACGATGGAACATTCTACTATCCGTACCGAAAGTGGGATGATCCCAAAACAGATCTTGCCATTTTAGGGATCAAAGCTGAAGACCTGCCCGTTGCCGAAATTGGCGATAGTGATCAGGTATCCGTTGGCGACTTTATTGTTGCGATCGGAAGTCCGTTTGGTCTAAACCATTCGGTGAGTTACGGCATCATTAGCGCCACTGGACGACGCAATTTGGATCTAGGCAAATCGGGTGTTGTGTACCAAGACTTTTTTCAAACTGACGCTGCGATCAATCCCGGCAACAGCGGCGGTCCGCTGATTAATTTGCGAGGGCAAATCGTTGCAATTAATACCGCGATCGCCAGCAATTCTGGCGGTAATGACGGAATTGGCTTTGCAATTCCCATCAAGATGGCGATGAAAGTTGCTACCGACATGGTTGATTTTGGAAAAGTGAAGCGAGCGTTCTTGGGAGTGACCTTAGATTCGCAATACACATCCAAAACGGCGGCCAGTCTGGGATTGAATACGGTTTATGGTGCCCGCGTCCTTCGAGTCGGCACCGCAACGCCTGCGGAAGAATCCGGTGTCTTGGTGGGCGATGTGATCCTTGACTTCGCGGGAATGCAAGTGAAAAACGATTCGCATCTGGTCCTAGTGGTCAGTCAATCACCAACGCATCAAACGCTGCCGTTGACGGTCTATCGCAGCGGAAGTCGAATCAATCTTTCAATTCAACTGGTGGAAAATCCCAACGAGTAATTGCCAGAAAGCGATTCGCTGCAAAATGAAGACGTGCTAAATGGAAAGAGCCAGGCGACAGTGTTTAAGTCGCCTGGCTCTTTTCGGTTTCTTGCGGAGCGATTCCTTGCAAGTTGACAACCCTTACTGGGGCAGTGGTAAGGGCCTTCCGGAGCGGTTTTTTTGCACCAAGATGTTTGCCTTTGAACGACTTGTGCCCTGGACTGGCAACGCTGAACTTGAATGCCAGTCCTGTATCGAATTGGCAGCCAATCGCAGTTCTTTCCCAAGGCGAGGGGCCAGGAAGAGGTCTGGCGTTTTGGTTTAGGCTTTCAAGTGCTTACCAAAAAAATCGATCGTTCGCTTCCATGCCAACTCGGCTGCTTCTTTGTCGTAGCGCGGAGTGGTGTCATTGTGGAATCCGTGATTTACATTCGGGTAAACGTGTGCCGTAAAATCGACGCTCGCCTCTTTCAATGCTTTCTCGTAGTCTGCCGCACCGCCCATGATTCGTTTGTCTAATTCAGCATTGTGAATCAATAGATGCCCCTTAATCTTGGCGGTGTCTGCAGCGCTGGGCTGACTGCCATAAAATGGAACCGCGGCCTTGATGACTTCCGGTAGGCGAACCGCTAATGCGTTGCAGACACCGCCGCCATAACAAAAGCCAACGACCCCAACATGGTCCAGGGTGTCGGTTCGCTTGCTAAGCATTGTGGCTGCCGCTGCAAAGTCTGCTAACATTTCATCGTCTTTCCGCTGTCGCTGCATTTCCCGGCCTTTGTCGTCATTGCCAGGATAGCCACCTAGCGGGAAAAGTGCGTCGGGCCCAAAGGCAAGAAAGCCGGCAATGCCCAATCGTCGAACGACATCTTTGATGTAAGGATTAAGGCCACGATTTTCATGCACCACCAAAACAGCGGGCAATTTTTCTTTCGCGTCGGTGGGTTTAACCAGATAGCCTTGCATCTGACCTGCCCCCTCTGGTGAGTCATACTTTAGCAGTTGACTTTCGATCCGCTGATCATCTTCGGGCACTTGGTCGGCCCATGCGTAGGTCGGACTTAGGGTCTGAAGCAATGCAGCAGCGGTAATGCCGCCTACGCAGAACTTTCTGGCTCGATCTAAAAAGTCACGACGTTCAATGCGGTCGTGCGCATAATCGTCGTAAAGATCCAACAGTTCCTGGTCAAAATCAGTCGCAGCTTTTCGATTCACGGTATTGGGCTTTCCAA
>JBDNHU010000326.1:0-2796 GCA_041688615.1 Mariniblastus sp.
ACCCTTGTAACAGTACGGTT
This sequence comes from Mariniblastus sp., assembly GCA_041688615.1. Taxonomy (GTDB): domain Bacteria; phylum Planctomycetota; class Planctomycetia; order Pirellulales; family Pirellulaceae; genus M30B19. Next base: position 21 of record JBDNHU010000326.1, read on the forward strand.
TTCTTGGATTTTCCGAGCTTCGTGCCTACTGCGAAAAACTGCGACACGCTTCATTGCTGAATATTGCGTCTGGGTTATCATGGTGCCACTGAAAACATGCTAGTTTTCGGCGGCTGGACCAGCCTTGTAATTCTATCACCGGCATCTACCTCTGGAATTTCCAGGACGAGAAAATCAAATGCTAACCGCTACGGCAATGACGGCTCTTCGAAAATTGAACGATGCTCCTGGTTTGGTCATGGTTGATGACGCTCGGGTGCCGGAACTGCCCGAAGGCCATGTTTTGCTGCAAGTGCGTCGCGCGGGAATTTGCGGAACGGATCGCCATATCTACGAATGGGACAGCTGGAGCCAGCAACGCGTCAAGTTGGGAATTGCGACCGGCCATGAAATTGCAGGCGTCGTTGCCGAAGTGGGTGTTGGCGTGAAACACGCCAAAGTGGGTCAGCGGGTCAGTGTCGAAGGACACATTGCGTGCGGTCACTGCCAAGCCTGCCGAACCGGTAATGCTCATATTTGCCCGACAGTGGAAATCGTGGGTATCGATCGCGACGGCGGATTTGCTGAATTTGTCTCGGTCCCTGAAGAGAATCTGTGGCCGATTCACGACGATATTTCATACGACATCGCCGCGATTTTTGATCCGCTGGGGAATGCAGTGCATACGGTCATGTCAGCCGGGGTCAGCGGGCAAACCGTGTTGATTACGGGTGTAGGAACGATTGGACTGATGGCGGTTTCGGTCGCCAAGGCCGCGGGCGCATCCAAAATTATTGCGGTTGATGTCGATGCAAAGCGTTTGAAGATTGCCCAGTCTTTGGGCGCGAACCTAACACTGGACGCCAAAACCGATTGGAAGCCAGAAGTGGTGGACTATTGTTACGGCATGGGGCCCGATGTTTTGCTGGAAATGAGCGGCAATGAAAAAGCAATTAGCGATGGATTGGCTGCCATGAAAAATGGCGGTCGCGCTGCGCTGCTTGGTTTGCCCAGTGGAAAAATTAGTTTAGATTTGGCCAAGAACGTCATCTTTAAGGGCTCGACCTTGATTGGCGTCAACGGCCGACGCATGTTTGAAACTTGGTATCAAATGGAGAATCTGGTGCTGTCGGGGAAAATGAACTTTTCGCCGATCATCACGCATAAGATCCCATTCGTTGAGTGGGAGAGCGGTTTCAAGCTGATGCAGTCAGGTGAGGCGATCAAGGTTATCCTGAAAATTTCGGAAGATTGATCTGTCAGTTGGTTGGGTTTAGCGTGTGCCGACCAAACAGGTTTCGGGTGTGCCAAACTTGCGGGTCGTGCCTAAACCGGAGGGCCCGGAATATGAATTCCAAAATCTGACCTCCAAGACTCAACCCCTTGTTCAACGTTCTTGGTTTATTGTCCCGACTCAGTGTCCCTGATCTCGTTTCCCGGGCTCCCAAGAGCCGTTGCCAGTCGATAGTTAGCATAAAGCGGAGCCTTTGAGATGCCCAACCAAGATTTTAACCAGCGTTGCCATGAAGTCGTGGAACAATTGACGACCTCCGGACAGTTGAAGCCTTTTTATGAACTTACAACGCCGATGCGACCCGTGGTTCAGATCAAAGGTAAGGGCGAAGTGTTGGTGTTGTGCGCCAATAATTATCTGGGATTGGCTGACCATCCAGAAGTCATCCAAGCCGGCATTCAGGGATTGAAAGACTATGGTGCTGGAACCGCATCGGTCCGCTTTATTTGTGGGACGCTGGATTGTCATCGCCAGTTGGAGCATCAGATTGCCAAGTTTGTGGGCACTGAAAGTTCGCTAAGCTACGTCAGTTGTTGGAACGCCAACGAGGCAGTTTTTCCGACTTTGGCAGTTGAAGGCGATATCTTACTTTCCGACGAATTGAACCACGCCAGTATCATTGACGGCTGTCGCTTGGTTAGCAAAAAAGTTGAGAAGCAAGTCTACAAACATAGCGACTTGGTCGACCTGGAGCAGAAGCTGAAGGCTTCGATGGACAAGCGTTGTCGTTGGGTGATCACCGACGGAGTGTTCAGTATGGAAGGCGACGTCGCCAAGTTGCCCGAGTTGATCGCCCTGTGTGAACGCTATGAGGCGTTATTGGTTTTGGATGATTCCCATGGGATCGGCGTTTTAGGGAAACATGGCCGAGGGACGCCTGAGCATTTTGATTGTCTTGGCCGGGTTGATATTATCACCGGCACGCTGGGGAAGGCTTTGGGCGGTGCAGCTGGTGGTTATGTCGCGGCCAGCAAAAGGACGATCGAAGTGTTGGAGCAAAAAGCGAGGCCCAGTTTGTTTTCCAACGCCTTGCCTGCGACGGTAGCTTACAGTGCTTCCAAAGCAATCCAAGTGTTGCAAGAAGATCCCAGTATTGTGGCTCGCTTGCATGCGAACGTCGCCACATTGCGGAAAGGTTTCGCGGATCTAGGCTTCGCTTGTGCCGATAGCCCAACCGCAATTATTCCCATCATGATTGGTGACGAAGCAGAGACGCTTCGCAAGTCGGCACGTCTGTTTGAACTGGGCGTTATGGCAATCGGCTTCGGCTTCCCAGTGGTGCCACGCGGCGAGGCTCGGATCCGAGTTCAAGTTTCAGCTGCGCTGACCGACGCTCACTTGCAGCAAGCATTAGATGCATTTGCCAACTTATAAAGTTCGCCGGTGTGAATCGGCTCGGGTGAAATTGGGGCCGGTTCCATCCGCTTAATTGGAACCGATGCACGGTGGTATGATTTGCAGCGTGTGACGTGCCATTTGCTTGCGTGCACTCGGATAAACTTG
>JBDNHU010000327.1:0-4380 GCA_041688615.1 Mariniblastus sp.
TCTATCAACCTTAATTCTGATTAGTTGTAGCCCCAAATGGGCCACCGCTAAGTGCTCACAAAGTGGCTTTGGGGAAAGTTCATGGAGAAGTTGGGAAACTATCCAAGGGCAACCCCGGGAAATTTGGAAGCCCGCAAGCAGAACAACGTTTCCGAGTACGGCTGATGAGATGGGCGACTTCCTTGGGTTCCCTGGGACGAAGAGACCAGACGGGCCAACGACGCCGGGACGAGACAAAACTGTCTGGCAGCCAAACGCCGACACAAAGATCACTTTGGAACGCCATCCGTACCACCCGGATGCGCCAGACTGGCATCGAGACTATCACTGGCATTTGGATACTCCGGGAAAGAAGCATCAGCGATTCTTGCCGGGTGACGACATTCCCGGTTTAGGCGGAGGAAACTAACTATGACTACGACGAATGAAGACAGTACAACCATCAAGTTCTATGACCACGGCGAGAAACAAAACGGATTTTTCGTGGTTCGCAAGTTCGACGACAAAGTAGCGATATGCCTATCACTGGAGGAGAACGGCGACGTTGAGGCTCTCATCGAAAATGAAGTCGTGAGCAAGTTACTCGAAGCGCTCAAGACAGCGAGTACGACGACATCGTGAACCTTGCGTTTCAGACAACTTGCGCCCGCCTGTTCTTCGCCGTCCTTTTCAGCCTCATTTCGGTGTTTGTCACGGAGCCTGTCGCTTTTGGCGACTTACTTGTTGCCCCAAACAGTGTAGCTCACAGCGCTTCTCAACTCGAAAAGCTCAACCTGCAGTACGCGGCCGACGAAATTCTCAACGCTAACCGCGTGGGCTCGGGGCTGAAGCCAGACGTTGGGCACCGTGCCGCAAGTTACTTGTCTCGACAGCAACTAGAAGCGGGTAAACTGTTCCCGATTCGTGGTGGTGACGGCGTGCAGCGGCAACTTCTACAGACACTTGGCGAGCTTGACGGGAAGAAAGGTGTTTTCGAGTACATTCTCGACGCAAACGGAGCTATTACCCATCAGCGTTTCAAGGTAGGCGGCATCATTAATGGAATTCCAAACTAATGGGTATCACGGTCCCGTTGCGATTTCTGTCCCGCGTAAAGTGCCCGATTGGCTGGGACGACATAACGTTCGCGTACCATAACGGGATGATAGATAGCCAGACCGTAATTGACTATGCGTGTAAAGAACTTGCAGAACACGATACAGACAATCAAGAACTTCTTAACATTGCATGTGCGAGTGCGTCGGACGCACTGACAGAACCACTGTCGAGAATTTCAATCGGCGGCGCTGATTCGACAGAATTGACAAAGAAATGGGCGCTGATTCTCGCGGCGTATATCGCTGAACACGGTGATTTGGATCGATTGTCTGCGATTGAGGACGTCTATTCATCTTACGACTATCCAAGTGAGCTTACAGCGTTCGTTCGTTATATGCCCTCTACAGATTCGGACTTGGGCAGCCGGTCTGCAAATGAGCAACGAATGATCGATGCGCTGAAAGAGTTTGGTATGACAATCGTTCGGCCGAACGACGAAGCCGCCGCGACGAACGGCGTGACCGAAGGAGAAGAGTAACCAGTCGCGGCGGAACCTGAGTTGACGTAACGACGGAGTGGTAACGGTTGGCAGCAGAAAAGAACATCACCATTGCGAACCAAGGAATAACTGGAGGCCGAAGGCACGGCGGGCATGGACGACCGCCGGAATGACGGCCGCGGCGCCCGGATGGCGTCCGAAGGCGAAGGGCATGGAAGCGACCAACGGCAACACGGCGTGCAGCACCAACCAATCCAATCGAAGCGGTTGAGGTTGACCGGCCGAACGATGAGCGATGCCCGTAGCCGAGGATTGCGTAGCAACCTAGCGGCCAGCGGAGCCCCCGCCAGCGCAGGCCATGGAAGCGGCAGAACTGCCGAACACGGTTCTATTCTTTAGCTGCTGAAACCACCGATGACGTTTCCATCCAAGACGGTTGCCGCGCTGGCCGTAGCGTGAAGGGCGGAACCAACACGGACGATTCCCCGCTAGGAAGCAGCTAAGAGAAGAAAGTTGGGCCCAAATCGCCGAACAACCAGCCCGACGCGGGGGCGACGCCGAGCCATGGACGGCGAGAACAAAACAGATGAATCATGGATGATGAATTCCTTATTCTAGAGGGCGGCATGGAGCGAATCCCCGCGCGCAAGGCAGCGGCGGAGCGTTGGCGTTCTGCGGGGATCGAAGCCATCGAAGCTTGCCTGATCCAAGATTCTGCCAGCGCATTCAAGGCTTGAATGGCCAAACGAATTCCCCGCAGTACGGCATAACGCGCAGTCCGCTGCAAAAGGCGGCTCGAACCACCGGCAGGAATGCGGCTCGCCCCGCGAGAAAGCTTAGCGCAATCGTCGTTCCCGCCGTGAGGCACGAACCAGGGTACGACGATGAAGCGGTGAGCTCAAAGAGGCTCGTTCACGACGCGCCAGCGAATCCGGTCGCCATCCCAAACGACGCAACGCCTCAACACCGCTCGCAAGCGATGCGCGTTCACTTCTCGGCTGCCTTTAAGTAGCGATCGACCGTTTGAATCAGTCCGTCTTGATCTCGCTTCGGCAGTTGGTTGATTCGTTTAAGGCGTCGCAACCAGCGTCGACTAATCTCGGGCTGGTCGTTGGTGATCTGCTTCACTCCGAGAAGTTCGTCGGTGGACACCTTGAATAGCTTGGCAAGCTTTATGATCACTTCGCCGTTGAGGCGTAGTTCTCCTCGCTCAATGCGCGAGACCATGGACTGTGTGACGCCCAAAGTCTTAGCCAGTTCAATCTGCGTAATACCTTGATCTTTACGAATTGACACGATGCGCGCAGCCAGTTCGCGCATGCCTCGTTCCGTCGTGGTGCCTTGCTGTTGATCAGTCACTGTTGAATGCTCCGTGAAAACAGGTAACACGGCTGATTCTAAATCGTACAGTTCCATTCCCGAAGAACTCCTTGCTGGTTGCGGCTTGACATGTATTCGATAAGAAAGGCAAACCGGTGCCAGGCGCGCGATGGGTTGCGCGCGCGATGGGTTGCACTCGAGTGGAAAGAACAATCAGTGCCCATCGAGTCGATTCGGGCGGGGGATCGGGTGGCCACCGGCGAGGCGATCGATCAGATTAGCCAAACCAGCCGCGTGAACTCGCGGCAATGGCGTCGAGTGGGTTTGATGCTTTACGGCGCAGATCATTCGGGAAATGAGAAGACCGTTCAGTGCGAGGTCTTGGTTCCTGACTCTTGGCTCGAAAAAAACGGTGCCAGGCGCGCGATGGGTTGACGCTTGGGGAAAAGACAAATTGACGAAGGTTATGTTGAATTTATCGATCGCGGTCCGCGAAGAAAGATGCTAAGGGATGAATGAGATCAAGTTGAAACAAATCCAGGACCAGATAACCGCGAACCATGGGCTGGCAAACGATCGGGACAGTCAAGTGAATAAAACGAAAATAACTTTGGGGTAGACGCCGGAGATTCAGCTGCTGGGGACGCTACCAAGCCAGCTTTCATGGCCTTACGAAAGGAATTGGAAGTTCACTGCACGGCTCCGTATAGCCCCGAAATGAAAGAGTTTGCAATAGTTCTGCGAATTAGTGGCGAGCTTGCCAATTTTGAAGGAGAAGGAGTTCAGAAGGTCAGGGTAAGTAGAAAAGGAGAATATGTTACGGCGGATTTTGTCATCCCTGAATCTCGCTGGAAAGGCGTTCCGTTTGAAACTTTTAAGCGATACCTCGCGGCAGGTGCAACAGCTACGTTAAAAGCAATGGCGACTCGATTGGTGAAAGTAAAGATTCCAATTAACTCGGTTGAACTGCTAGAAGACGTTAGCAAAGCGACTACATCTTTTTTGGGCGGAGAAAAACAAAGGTGTCAAGTACCGTTCTTGCCTTCAGGCTGCCCATTTATCCAAAACGGTACTTGACACCTTTTAACGTTCGAAGAGCAACAAATGAAAACAACAAAACTGGTTCTTCGTGCGGCCATGATTGGCTTCCTGATCGTGTCATTTGTTGCTTCGGGCGAATTGGCATCGCTTGCGTTTGGAATTTGCTTTTTGGTCGCTGCAATACTTTTTGTCAGCGACGGCATTCATGCCATCAGCATGGAAGCATTGACCGTGATGCCTGATGAGTTTGGATTCCGGCAGGAAACACTATTTCGCATCAAAGAGCCGATCAGGTTTTGGTTGTTTGTGTCCCTGAAGTTCGTGTTGGCCATTGGTGCGGCCACATACGGCATCTACGTTTTGGCAGGCGTTTTGTCGAAACAATAGCGGATACATTCTGGCTCTCCACGAATCACTCATCATTACGGCAACGTCGTACGATATTCTTCAGCCAGACTGCTTCATTCTTCCTCGGCATCGAA
>JBDNHU010000328.1:0-3895 GCA_041688615.1 Mariniblastus sp.
AGGCCGCACAGGCTTCACTGCTACGCCATCATTCACGCAATGCAGCTTGTCGATTGACGGTTCTTCGAGTTGACGTTTAGCGTGGGACATGGTTTATGCTTTGGGCTTTACTGGCTTAGCTATCTTCTTCAAAAAAACGTCTAGGTCGCTCCGTTTGAACAGTCGATATCCGTTCGCTGGATTGCGGTGCATCGGAATGTCATCACGCGCCGCCCACTTGCGAAGCGTGTTGTGATGGACTCCGAGGTATTCCGCCGCTTCGGCAGTTTGGAGGTAGTCGGTTAGTTTGGTCATGCTTTGGTGCTCTTGATCCAAGAGAACGAAACCCGCTGCAGATAGCTTAACAAAGTCTACACGCTTCGGATAGCTACTAAACGGGTCTTGGAACGGGGGAAAGTTTCGGAAAAACGAAAAGACTCAGCTTCCGAAAGGCTGCGCCGGGGTCAGACTTGGGTCAGACTTAAGTCTGACCCCGGCCCAGCCCTACCGCGCACTCAAGTTCAACTCGCCGGACCTAGACGAATCGCAGTAATCCGATCACGTCGTTTGCGTTTGCGATTTTCTGTCTCCGGTATCGATCGGTGAACGCAAGTATCTGTTAGAATTCAACCCGCACTTGAAAAACCTCTCGACGGCTGGGAATCACACCTGTGTCGCCGCCGTTGTTCTACTTTAAGTTCTTCGTTTCGTGTTCAGCGTTCATCTCAAACCGCATCGATACAACCCTGCGCGTTCACCGCTGCTGAACGTGGAGATAAGTCCAAACTTAGAAAAAACCTATGAGTAATCTAGCCGTACCCATTCCACCGTCGCACTCTGCCGCAGCAACAACAGTTGGCTCGCCTATGTTTTTCGGTCCGGAAACCGGTGCATGGAAGGAATTGAAGCCCATAATTCCGATAGGCACGGAACCGGCAGAAGAGCAGAAAATCCTGGCGGTGGCCCACTGGCGAAATACCGTGCCGCGAGCCGGGCGAACGCGGTAGCCAACGGCGAGGATAGCGTCAAGGCTGTAGTGTTCGACGTTGCGGGCGACCTGTCGGGAACTCTCGGTTTGAACTATCCGGAAACTCCGGATAGTTGCCTCTGGCGGCAGTTCTGCCTCATTATAGATGTTGATCAGGTGCTCGTTGACAGTCTTTACCGAGACGCAGTACAGCTCGGCGATGACCTTCTGCGTGAGCCAGACGGTGTTGCCGTCGAGCCGCACTTGCAGGTGGGTCGCACCGTCGGCATAGATCAGGAAGGTGCCCAAACTGGGCTGACCGTCGGGCCGGAGTCAACTCCCGCGCTGATAACGGTTCGTCGCACCCCCTTGCCAAAACTCGGCTTGCTTGTGAACGCTAAACTCTCTTGCATTTCCGCGCAATTGGTACCATAATCAGTTTTTCCCGCCTTTTGGCAGATCGCAATCTGCTCTCGCCTAACATTGATTGGTTCACACAGATGGATGTGCGAATTCTAGCTGTCTTGCTCGCGACATCTTTAAGTGTCGGGAATGTCGCTTCCGCTGAACCGGATTTTGCTCAAGAGGTTCGGCCTATTTTAGAATCGCATTGCATCCAGTGTCACGGTCCTGACAAGCAAGAGTCCGGTATCCGAGTCGACAATCTTTCCACCGACCTGACCAATGATCGGGCGGCGGCGGAAGATTGGCACGAAATTTTGAATGTTTTGAAGTCGGGCGAGATGCCGCCAAAGGACGAAAAGCAACTGAGCGAGAAAGACAGGCAAACTCTCACGAATTGGATTTCTGCGGCGATTACGCGGGCTGTCGATGCCGGGCGCGACACCAGCGGTCGCGTGGTGTTGCGTCGCCTAAATCGCCTCGAATATCAAAACACAATGTTTGACCTGCTCGGCTTGGACATGGACTACACGCGGGATCTGCCGCCCGACGGCGTTTCGGCTGACGGTTTTACTAACGACGGCAGCTCGTTGCAAATGTCCGCCATTCAACTGGAGTATTACCTTGAAACGGCGCGGCGTGCACTCGACCGAACCATCGTCAGTGGCGACGCACCCGAAGTATTCAATTACGAGTTCACCGAAAGCCAAATCGATACCTGGCTAGGCGATGCCGAACGCTCCAATCGACTGGGAAGACAACAAGAGTTTCTCGCAAAAATGAAGGACAAGTATCCCGAGACGGGAGCGTTTTTGGTGCGGGTCAAACTGAGTGCGGAATTGAAGCCTGAGATGGGTTTTCCGCTGTTGGAAGTTTCTGTCGGTTATCAACCTGATACCGAAATCTTGCTGCGTGAATTTGATCTTATTGAAATCACTTCAGCGGACGAACAGACCCTGGAGTTTCGCGGACGCTTGGAGAACTTTCCCCTGCCAGTTCGCGGACAGGGGAAAGTTCCAGGTCTAGTCGTTCGTGTTCGCAATCGCTACGACGACGGGTCGCCGCTTCCTCAACTAGAGAAAGACCAGAAGGTTTATCCGGTTGAATCCCATATGCCGACCATCACATTGCAATCGGTCCAATTCAGTGGACCGGACTTTGATCAATGGCCACCGTCGCCGCATCGACGAATTCTGTTTGCATCCGAGCAGCGCGAAAGTGACGAATCAGGCTACGCGTCCGAAGTGCTTCGAAAATTCATGACACGAGCATTCCGTCGCCCAGTCGACGATGCCGAAGTCGCCAAAATGGTCGACTTTCACAACTCGATTCGCGATGAATTTCCGACGTTCGAGGAAACGATTCGCGAGACGTTGGCCATGGTGTTGATCCAACCCGACTTTCTGTATCACCTGGAACCTGCCGGGATCACGAAGCGAGCGATTGGGAGTAGAGAATTGGCTTCGCGACTGTCGTACTTTTTATGGAGCACCATGCCAGACGAGGCGTTGACCAAACTAGCTGATGATGGTGCCTTGAATGACCCAATCGTGATCGCGGCGGAAGTTCAACGCATGTTGAATGACCCGCTAACGCAAACCTTCGTTCGACAATTCACCGATCAGTGGCTGCACCTTGATTATGTCGATAGTATCGCCGTGAACCGCGACTACTATCCGGGATTCGACGACTCGCTCAAGCAACACATGCGCGGCGAGACTCAGGCATTTTTTGCTGAGCTGATTCGTGAAGATCTCAGTGCAATGAATCTGCTGTCATCGCAATTCACGATGCTAAACGAACCATTGGCAAAACATTATGGAATGGAAGGCGTCTTGGGGCGCGAGTTCCGACGTGTGGAGTTACAACCCGATTCCCATCGCGGCGGTTTGCTGGGCCATGCGAGCATCTTGCTTAGCAATTCAACCGGTGCCGACTCGCACGTCGTTCGTCGTGCGGTTTGGATCCGTGATCGCTTGTTGAATGATCGGCCCGCGCCGCCACCACCGGATACGCCCCCTCTGGACGATGCCGACCCGAAGTTTGCAAAACTCTCGGTCCGAGAACAGCTTGAGATTCATCGCGACCGTGAAGCGTGCGCAAGTTGCCATCGCGGCATCGATCCCTGGGGCATTGCACTGGAGAACTTTGATGCAGTGGGACTATGGCGAAACGAGATTCGCCGCAAAGTTGGAAACGAATTTGAAACGCTTCCAGTAAAGGCAGCCGATGTATTGCCCGGCGACCAAAAACTAGAGGGCGTGGAGTCGCTGAAACGATATTTGACCACCGCGCGGAAAGATGACTTCGCAAGATCCTTGGTCACTCGATTGGTTACCTACGCATTGGGTCGACGAATGGAGTTGAGCGATCAAGCGACGATCGATGAATTGATGGAAGGATTTGCCGCAAATGATTATCGTTTGCGGGGTTTGATTCTTAGTATTGTGACTAGTGATCTGTTTCAGACAAAATAACGTTCATAGACTTCATAGACTTGGCATGGGTCAGACCCCTTTTCGGATAGGAAGTGAAAACGATGACAAA
>JBDNHU010000329.1:0-13401 GCA_041688615.1 Mariniblastus sp.
CCACCCCATGCACCACCCCGTGCACCACCCCATTTCACCACCGCAATTCACCGCCGCACCACCGTATGCTTCAACAATGACGCCCATGATCTTCATTTCGGCGTGTGTTGCCAAACATGGACTTTAGGAAAGGGCCGATTCGGCCTGCTGGGACATCGCCTGCATTGACTTTTGATCCGAAGTATCGCCCGCGGTGAAAGCAATGTACAAGTCTTCCAAACTTGGGCGAACCGTTCGGATTTCGCTGATATTGGGTTCCGCTCCCCATGCTTGTTCTAGCGTCTGATTCCACCCGCGAACCACAAGTCGCCACTGTCGCCCATTCTGCTGAACGCTGTAACAGGTTAATGCACTGGTCTCAGGCAACGGAATCAAGCTGTCTTTTTGAGTGGCGGTGACGATAGAAACTTCGCTCTTTAAAGTTTCCAGCGGCGCGACAATCTGAAGTTTCCCACCGGTGACAATCGCCACCCAGTCAGCCACCCGCTCCACCTCTTGAACCTGATGACTACTTAACAGTACCGTTTTCCCAGCCGCGGCCCGATCCACCATGCTTTCTAGGAACGAACGCCTAACCAAAGGATCCAAACCCGATGTGGGTTCGTCCAGAACCAACAACTCTGGATCCATTGCCAAAGCCGTAGCCAAAGCAACTTTGGCCTTCATTCCTTTGGACAAGTTTCGTACTTTCGTGTCCGCTGGCAATCCAAAACCGTTGGCTAGGCTAACGTATCGATCGGCGAATCCTTCGGGATAGAAGCCCGATGCGTACCAACCAACCTGACTGACCGTCATCCATTCATACATACCTGGTTGATCCGACACATAACCCACTTTTCTACGTAGCTCCAATGCTCGTCGCCCTGGATCGACACCCAAGACATTAATCGATCCGCTATTCAATTTATAATAGCCCAGCAGCGAACGAATCAACGTTGTCTTGCCCGCGCCATTTTCGCCAAGCAAGGCAAAGACGACCCCGGCGGGAACTTCCAACGAAACGCCATCCAAGACAACCTTACGTCCAAACTTTTTTACCGCTTTGTCAACTTTGATTACTGGATTCATGATTGGCCTTCCGATGTAAATTTGATTTCTGCAGCGTCCGACTGACGATCACTATCAATCGTGCCCTGTACCGGAATAGTTGGACTGAGCATCGGCGAACGATTGATCGGCAAATCAATTGTTCCGCCAGCAGCTTCACGGTGAACGCTAAAGTGCTTTTCAATCGCAACGTTAAACACCCCTTGAAGTTGCCGACGATCTAAACCCGAACGCAATGCTTCTTCAACAACTTGACACAGGCGGTCTCGAATAATGCCCGTGCGTTGGGCAATACAATGTTTGACAGCGCCTTGGCACACTACCTGCCCCCGTCCCCGCAAACTTTCCAACACTTCATCAGATTGCAACTGCTGGTAGGCACGTTGAATCGTGTTGGGATTGACGGCCAATTGCCTCGCAAGATCGCGAACCGAAGGTACCAATTGGCCAGGGACCAGTGTGCCTTCGGCAACTGCAAACTTGACTTGCCGAACGATCTGCTGATAGATCGGTACGCCATTACTGGGTTCGATCGACATGTACATGCTAAATTTCTCCGCCCCAAACACGCCCAGAATCAACTTCTGAGCGGTCGGATACATTACACCGTAATTGACTGAAAACCATCGTAAGTTTGCATCACACGCCGCCAACTATATTTCACTAACAAGCCCAACACACTTCGCTATCGCCCCGCATCAGCGACTTCGCCACCGGCTGGGGTCAACATGGCCTTGAAGGTTTCGACATCCATCTTGGAATCAATTTGCATCGAACTTCCGTCGTACCGAATGGCGATCAAAAATTCCTCCGGTTTCAATCCCAGAAACAACTTCAACGCCTGATCAGCCGTTAGGTCCGAAGGCTGAGTCCAATTGACTTTGTTGGGATTCTGCAAGAACGCGATCGTGTTGGATGAACCGTCAACAATGTCGGCAAAATTGCGAACCTCTGACTCAATCCAGCAGATATCTGCTTGGTCATCCGCGCCAAATACAGACGGCATGAATTCCAGCAATCGCTTGTTGGTGGGGCTATCCCATGGTTCATCCAAGGCAAACCCTTTATACAACTCGCCTTCTCCTAGAAACGGCAGCACGTGAACCCGCCAACTTAGTTTGTCGCCCTTGCCTTCGGCCGCCAAAAAAGGAAAAACACCATAGGTCGATTCGTAGTTATGAAGACTCAAACCCGCTTGTTTAAAATTGTTCTTCTTCTCAACCACGCCCTGAGTCGAAGCAAACGCTTCTTCCAGTCCGTCAGGCTTCGCGACCGATAGCGAAACGGTCCGACCATCGGCCTTGGGGCGGATCGAATTCAACATCTTCATTAGAACCTCAGCAGCAGGGCCAAGATTTTGACTTGCTTTTGCAAGTTCGACCCATTCGACTAGCGTTTCTTCCAATGAATCGGCAGCTTGGCTTGACTGGGCCTCGGCAACCATTTTCATCAACATGTCTTGATCAAAGTCAACGCTCGCACTGACCTGCCTAACCTGTTCAATCATTCCAAGATATTTCGAGGCTTGCTCAGGCATGACGTTTCGCACAAATTTGCTCAATTCATCAATGAATTTCCGAGCCCCTTCCACGTCGATCACAAGCCGTGCCGCAGACCCGGACTTCTTTTCCCACAACTTCTGCGCAGCTTTGGACATGTTTTGCAAATTGTCCGAATCAACGTCGTAAGAATCTGTTGCCATGGTCAACGTTCGCGTTTTTCCAACGGCAATATACAAATTAGAATTCTCGGCTTTAGGCCGATAGATTGTGACATCCGACTTCTGATCAATTTCGAATTCCGAACGCTCAGCCAGCCGCCGAGTCATTTCATCTAACAATTCTTGTTTGTCGAATTCCACTTCGACATAAAAATCGAAGGGGGAATTTTCACCCTCCACTTGCAAAACTTTGTCCATAGAATCGGGCATCGTCACGATGCCACGAATCAATGTCGCTTGCATCAGCATCCGAGGGACAGGTGCACCAAAATCTCGTTCCAAGTTTTTTCGCATCGCCAAGGACTTGGCTAATTCCGATTCCAGCAACCGCTGGGGCGCAACCTGAAACACAACCGTCGCCGGCTTAACCTTTGACTGCCTGGCCCAACATTGGGTTGCATCTGCAAGCCAGCATTGCCAAGAACACACCAACACGAAAGTGGCAGCGATTCTACGAAGAAGCGTGTGCGAAAACATGATCTCTCCCATTCAAAAACCGAGGTTACCCAAGACTGTAGTCATAGCGCATCCCACTGGGACGCCTAACCACCAAGCCAGGCACGCCAGTGAACTAGCACGATAGTACAGCAGTGTAATCACGTCGTCAACAATATTTTACGTGCTTTTGAGAAATATTTTTCAGGCCGTAAACTTCAGTCGTTTGGTCATTTCGAGGGTCGGCTATTTCCAATTCCTTTGCGACACCCGGTCGCCATCGTGGCAAACGCTTGGCCCGACTAGAATGATGGATCTACCCTCGCGTCACCCTGCCGTTGGATTGAAAGATTACCCCCATGAGCTTGATTCGCCTGCCTTTCTGGTCTCGCCTTGCCATTATCATTGCCCCAGTCATTGGCCCAGTGGTTGCCCCAGTCGTTGGCTTGGCGGTTGGACTGTTCGTCGCCACATATCGGCCCGCAGATTGCGCCGCCGATGAGAAACTAAAGGACATCGCCTGCCGATCGGTTCACTTGGGCTACCCAGGCGAAAAGGCAACAGCGTTTTACAACGAGGTAACAATCAAAGAATCTGCGCCTGGCACCTATTTTTCGGTAATTGGATGGGATAAAGGCTATTTCGGCATCCAACAATTGGCCAACAATAAGAAGCTGATTATCTTCTCGGTTTGGGATTCTGGCGAAAATGATCCCAACGCGACGCCTGATCAACTGCGCACCCAACTGCTCTATCAAGATCCGGCAGTGCAGGTCAAACGATTCGGTGGCGAAGGAAGTGGCGGGCAATCGTTCTACGATTTCGATTGGCAGGAAGACCAAACGTATCGCTTCTTATTAAGCAGCCGAGTGATCGGAAATCGCACCGCTTACAGTGGCTTCTTTTTTGAACCTGAAGTCAAATCCTGGAAACACCTAGTCACGTTTTCGACGATCACCGGGGGTAAGCCCATGATTGGCTTCTATTCTTTTGTGGAAGACTTTAAACGCGATCGCAAGTCGACAAAATTTGCTCGAACTGCCATTTTTGGAAACGCTTCTCGTTTGCCATTGGATTCCACCGATTGGGAATTTCAATCGTCCGCTCGCTTCACTGGTGATTCCAACCCCGCCACCAACATCAATGCCAAGGCGGTTGATGGGCGATTTTTACTGGCGACCGGTGGGGAGATCAAAAACACAGACGTGCCGCTCTGGGATACATTCAACTGCGAAGGGCAGGGCGATAAAAATGACTGGACCCAATTGATGGATACCATTCAAGCGGGCGACGAAAACGCGAAGACTCCACAGCAGCGAAAAGAAGATTCTCAATCCTTGCTTCAATCCCACAGGATCCCATTCCTACGAAGCCTTTCACCGCTGCCTTCGATTTCCAAAACCACTCGACGCAGCACACAAGAGGTTCTTGACCGGGCGATCGCTCTGACACTGGTAGCAGCAAAAGCCGATCGACTGGACTCAAATTCGCTAGAAGATTTGGCGTCTAAAACCACTCTGGAGGCAACCTTGACCGCCGCCGAGCTCAACTTCTATAACGATCACAAACCCAACGCCACTGCCCAAGCCAACTTCATTTGGGAATACGAAAGTGGGAATGTGCTGCTGTGGGCACTTGGCCTGAACGATGATCTACCACTGCCCCAACAAATAGCATCACCCCAAAAGATCAACGACCTTTTTCTGGGTCTTAGTCGGCAGGAATTACTCAGCCGTTGCAACCTGAGATCGCAAGCGCAATTGCTGGCTCAAGCAGACCTGACTTATCGCCTGCACTGGTCAGTTGCAAACGCAAAATACATGGATAGCGATCCTCCGGCTAACCTGGAACCAGAAGTCATCCAACAAAGACATCTTGCGTGCGCTTGGTTGTTAGGGTTAGATTCGCTGGAAGCAACCAACACTTCCCGTTCGGCGCCGCATTGGGATGAAATTCACCCGAAACTAAGTCAAACTCGCGAAACCGGGACAATCCAGTAGTTGCCAAACAAGCCCAGTAGTTGCCAAACAAGCCCAGTAGTTGCCAAAGAAGGCCAGTAGTTGCCAAACAAGGCCAGTAGTTGCCAAACAAGGCCAGTAATCATTGAACAAAGCCGTTCGTAAAAACGATGCGATCGAAACGATTATCCGAGCCCTCATTCGCCTGCGGATTTCGCTCAAGCTTGCCGGATCCACAATGTCACTGCGGTCACAATCAGCAAACCGTGCAGCAAGACGGTTAGCCAAAACCAAATCAGGAACGAACTTTTTTGCGTCTTGTGCCGAAACACTTGCTGCCCAAACCAAGCACCTGGCCAGCCTCCCCACAGTGCCAATTGATGCAGGCGGCGTTCGGCAATACGTCGCCCACCTTTGGACGCTTGCCGCTTGTCCCAACCGTACGCAACGAATGCACACAGGCTGGCAACCAAAACGATTGTCAAATAGGCCAACGCAAGGTACTTCACCGCAACGGGTCTCTCAATAGGCGACGCATGATTTTATTACTGGCGGTTCGCGGCAAGTGGTCCACCACTTTTACATGTTCCACTCTAAACAACGGGTTGATCTGCTGTTTTAATTGTTGATTCATTTTCTTTTGTAGATCCTGCAACTGGGCTGCCGAGGGCTGGGTCCACTCTAACGATTCTGCGACGACAAAAACCACTAACGCATCGGGGCCGCCGTGGTTAGAAACAGCAACCGCCGCACACTCTCGAACTTCAGGTAATTCATTGAATACTTTTTCCAATTCGATCGATGAAACTTTAATCCCACCCAAATTCATCGTATCATCCACTCGCCCACCCGCTTCAAAATAACCACCAGGCAGGCGTCGAAAATGATCGCCGTGACGCCTCAAGACGCGTCCGCTCTGGGACACGGGCACGCCGTGAAAATACGTCTGATAATGATCACGATTCAATAGCGTGTGTGACAAACCAAGTGACGGCGGTACCAGGAACAGTTCACCTTCGTCCGACGCATGCCCTTGGGTATCCAGAATTTCGAAGTCCAACCCAATCGCCGGCGTCGAAAATGTCGATGGACAATTGTCTTGCACCACGGTCGACGTAATATAGCCTCCACCAATCTCGGTCCCGCCGCAGTATTCAATAATGGGTTTAAATCCTGCCAACCAGGAGAGATAGAAATAGTCGTCCCCATGGCTACTTTCGCCGGTGCTACTAAACAGCCGAACTTTGGACCAGTCAACGTTTTCCATACAACCGGTCGACCGCCAGTTCTTGACCATCGAAGGCACCAAACCCAACATGGTGACACCCGCGGTTTGAATGAAACGCCCGAATCCTTCACCCACCGCCGCGTCATCGTACAACGCAAGGGTCGCGCGGTTGAGCAGACTGGCAAATATCAGCCACGGCCCCATCATCCAACCCAGATTCGTAGGCCAAGCCACAACGTCACCCGAGCGAATATCTTGGTGAATCAAAGCGTCGGCCGCACACTTTACCGGAGTCTGATGCGTCCAAGGAATCGCCTTGGGATCACCGGTGGTGCCTGATGAAAAAAGAATATTAATCACTCCATCGGCGTCACAACAGGTGGCAGCCGTCGGCGGCGCATTCTGGACGCCCTTGATCAACTGGGAAAAAGAAGAATCGCCCTCACGAATTTCCGCAACCCGACCTTGCCCCTCATCCCAAACGTCGCCGCAAGCCAACACCCATGACGGCAAATCGGTCGCTTGGTGCACGCGGGTGAGCAACGGTAACTTTTTGCCTGCCCGTTTCATGACATCATAAGTTATCACCAAATCCGCCTGAGCAATGCGTAACCGCTTCGCAATTTCAGGGGGCGAGAAACTATCGGCAATGGACACCACGGCTGCACCACAGTGAATAATGCCCAGATAAATTGCAACGCTGGCGGCGGTCATGGGCATGACCACAGCAAT
Source organism: Mariniblastus sp. (assembly GCA_041688615.1). GTDB lineage: Bacteria > Planctomycetota > Planctomycetia > Pirellulales > Pirellulaceae > M30B19. The sequence goes on from JBDNHU010000329.1 coordinate 7,121, forward strand.
ACGCTTCCCGGCAAAGCCAGACTTCGTCAGCGAAGCAGAAACTTGCTGCACTTTAGCGGCCAGTTCCGCGGACGACCATCGCATCAGTGGCTGGCCTGGCGTCTGCCAAACAACCGCATCACGACTTGCGCCATTCCCAACAGCCGAAGCACTGGGAATTCGTAACTGGGGCAAACAACTTTCGACAATATTCAACTTCGCGCCCACCCACCATTTGGCGTGGTCCACTCCGTCTTGTAAATTCAACCATTGCTGGGGCGGTTGATGAAAAGTAACGTTCAACCAATCACACATCGCCTGCCAAAAATCGGCGGGGCTGGTTGTGGACCATTGATGGAGCGCCGCGAAGTCTGACCAGCCCGATTGCTGACATAGACGCGCAATATTCGATTCGGCGATGCACGCAGCGGTAGGTGACCAAACGGGAAACGGACCTGCTGCTTGGTCTTGCTTGGAATAAGCCAATTCCCACAGACTTCGCCATTGATCAGGTGCAATCGGTGCCGCGCAGTTATACGACCTGGCCAATGCAGCCACGGCAGAAATCTCTTGCCAACGTTGGCGGCCAGACAAACTGGAATTCAAATTTAGCCATTGAACCAACTGCTGATACGTTTGCTTCACACGTTTCTCCACCAATCGTTGTACGCCAAGTAACTGTGCGCAAAGCAACTGTGCGCAAAGCAACTGTACGCAAAGTAACTGGGCCTTGGACCGAACACCTGGACGAAAACTTCAGCCAACGAACATCGCAAAGCCCTACTGACTCAGCCCTACTGACTCAGCCCTACTAACTCAGCCCGAGTAGACCAAGTCGGGGCACAAGAGGCTTTGTTCTTTATCGTGTCAATTTCTATCGCGATGTGGGTCGAGGCAAATCAAAGCGATCTCTCGTCCGGCTATATTCAGAACCACCCATTCGGCCCACCAAGTCCAGTTTCTCGGAACTGATTTGCCCACGTTCATCTAAGATTCTATCGTCTACATGCACGATCAGAATTTTTCCGATGATCAAGTGTGGAGCCAATGGTCCGTCACCGATGTTGACGATCTGAATCAATTCGCACTCCATTTGAATAGGCGATTCGCCCAACCTAGGCGGGATCACCCGGACACTGTCCACAGGCGTCAGGCCCGTTGCGGTAAATTCACTTTCGTCGTGATCATATTCAAAAGAGGTTTGGTTCATGGCAACGGCAAGACGATCAGGCACAACATTCACCACAAATTGCCTATTGTATTCAATGTTGATGACCGTATCTTTCTTATTCCCGTCCCGAGTATTCACAGGCGAAAAACAAACGGACGGCGGATTGGCACTCACTCCGTTAAAGAAACTGTAGGGTGCAAGGTTGTGAATACCTTTAGGGCTGGTCGTGGACACCCAGGCAATCGGTCGAGGCGAAATCATTCTCACCATGTGCCCATACATTTCCCGGATCGAAATTTCTTCAGGCTTCAGTTCCATCGAATCAATTCACCTCTTAAAACGAACTTAAAACTCAACCGTCACTACGCAAAATAAAGAATACTACGGTTCCGAGAAACCGTTACGTTGCCCCACTCCCCAAGAACTTAACAGAATCACAACCAGCTAAACGGATACTCGGGATCGTCAATTTCCATTGCCTGCGTCGAGATCTGTAGTTTATTCATCGTATCAAACATCACCGCCATTTCTTCAGTCCGATCATGATCCATACTCTTTAAGATCGTGCCCGGGTGAGGCCCATGCGGGATGCCACCTGGGTGCAAAGTCATCGACCCTAATTCGACACCCCGTCGCGAACCGAACTGCCCATCACTGTAAAATAGAACTTCGTCTGCCTCAACATTACTGTGGGCGTATGGCACTTTAATCGCTTCAGGATGATGATCAAGGAACCGCGGTGCGAACGTGCAGATCACAAACCCTCGGCATTGAAAGGTTTGCTGAGCCGGTGGTGGTAAATGAACCGTTCCGGTCAAGGGTTCAAAATCCCACGCGTTAAACGTGTAAGGGTAAACGAATCCATCCCAGCCAACGACATCAAACGGGTGGCTGGGGCAGGTCACACGAGTCAAGCGACTGCCATCTTTGATCAAGACCGTTACCTCTTCCTCCTGATCAATCGTCTCCAATTCGGTTGGAGGATGAAAGTCTCGTTCGTAGAACGGGCTACCAAGCTTCAATTGGCCGTCTTCGTTCAAATAATTTGGGGGTAGTCGGACCGGACCGGTGCATTCCAAGATCAAGTGATCTTCTTTTTGAATATCATCGGAAACGATTTGGTACGTTGTTGTGCGGGGAATCACAACGTAATCGCCACGACGATAATTCAAACGACCATACGGGCTGGAAACATACCCACTGCCTTGGTGAATGTAAATCACTTCGTCGGCCGCCGCATTTCGATAAAGCTCTGTCTGCTCTGTGGCCGGCTTGCAACGCCAAGCAACTAGGTCGTCGTTGAAAACAACCGGCACTCGGCCGGCGATCGGATCTTTCGCTCGAGGCAATTGCCCGGCACGAAAATGGTGCTGACGCAGCGGCAAATCCTTCGCAGCCGTCAAGTCCAACGTGCCCACAAACTGGACTTTGGAATTCCGAGTCGGCGGCCGCAGGTGATACTGAATGCTATAAGCCCTAGCAAAACCCTCTGTTGTTATTACATGCTCGTAATAAAGGCCTTCACCAAGGTAACCTTGGTCGGAGCTGCGCAAACGAATATGTCGCTTTGCTGGCACCGTTCCTAATCGATAATAAAACGGCATTTGATTCTCTTTCCAAGTTTGTCGATCAAAGAATTTGCCAGGGGCCAGTGCAAAACACGGCTTCCCACTTAACGCCGACCGTCCAGTCCCAGCGACCACTGCGACCACTGCGACCACTCCGACCTAATCACCACTCACCCACAACGTTCAGTCCCTACAAGGTTTCCCAACAAACGCCTAAGCCAATCGGTCACCTGTTTTGCAATGGCCCAAAGTCGTGCAAACGTTAAGGCGCTGCAAACGTTGAGGCGCTGCAAACGTTAAGGCGCTGCAAACATTAAGGCCGTGCAAACATTAAGGCCGTGCGACCACTGGATTTTTCAACTGGCCCAACAATTCAATTTCTAGTTGTATTTCATCGCCGGGCTTCAACCAGCCCCCGGTTGTTTCAGGGCCTAACTCCAAAATACAACCGGTCCCCACGGTACCACTACCTAGAAGATCGCCTACATTCAACATCGTGTCCGCAGAAGCCCGCTGGATCAATTCAGGCCAAGTGAAATGCATATCCTTGGCGTTGCCTAAAGACAGCACACGCTGATTGACCGTCGCCTTCATGGCCAAATCAATGCGACCTGCTTGATCAATCCGATCCTTGACCGACGCTAAGGGCACCACGGTTGGCCCCACCGCAGTTGCGAAATCCTTACCCTTGGCAGGTCCAAGCCCGACCACCATTTCCGCTCGCTGTAAATCGCGAGCACTAAAGTCGTTGACGATCGTAAAACCTAAAACATGATCCCAAGCATCTTCGACCTGAATGTCACGCCCAGGTTTGCCAATCACCAAGCCCAATTCCAATTCGTAATCCAGTTCCTGGCAACCGACCGGCGCGTAAACCTCCGCTTCATGCCCCACCAAACTGGATGCGTTCGAAAAATAAAAGACTGGAAAATCATACCACTGCGGCAGCATCTCCAATCCGCGTCGGCGTCGACAGGTCTCCACATGCTGTTGGAATGCATAGAAGTCGCGAAACGACGTCAAGGCCACCGTGCGATCAGGCGCATCACTCAACGCCAACCGAAAGTAGTTTGGCATCTTTAATAGGCTATCAGACATCGGCACCGTCGCTCGGGTAATTCATCGACAAAACGAAAATCGCGTCCACACAAGAGACTTAATTACAAGGAACCACGTTTGGCTTGTTCACGTTCGATCGCTTCAAATAAAGCTTGAAAATTGCCTTCACCAAAACCGACCGAATTGCCATGACGCTGAATGATTTCATAAAATAAAGTAGGGCGATCGAAGACCGGCTTGCTGAACAGTTGCAACAAGTAACCATCGTCGCAGTCACGATCCACCAAAACCTTAGCGCTTTGCAATTGACCAATATCTTCCTTAATTTCGCCGACCCGACCAGGCAACAATTCATAGTAACTGTCTGGCACTTCCAAAAATTCCATACCTTCGCGACGCATCTCATTGATCGAGGTCACAATATCTGACGTCAACAACGCGATATGCTGAACGCCTGGCCCCTTGAACTCGTCTAGAAACTCTTGAATCTGCGAATTCGCACTACTAGGTTCGTTGATCGGAAGTCGGATGTAACCGTCCAAATTCCCAACCACTTTGCTCATCAACGAACTGCGACCTGTATTGATGTCGAAGTGAGCGGTCTCGTCGAATCCGAAAACTTTAGAATAAAATTCGACCCACTGATCCATATTCTCAACATTGCAAACAATGTGATCAATCATCATCAAGTGAATGGATGCAATCTCGACACCGCCAGGAACACTATTGTAACCTGGCAAAAACACACGAGACCTGGGCGAACGCTGGACAAACGAATGGATATTGTCACCGTACGCCGCAATCGCTCCGCGACTAAAATCGTCATGAGTGTCCAGCGGCTGAAGAATCGTTGCCCCAGCGGACTGGGCATGCTTAAGAGCCACGGCAACATCATCCACTTTGAACGCCACGTCTTTGACGCCGCAACCATGAGTGTCAAGGAAGCTGCGAATCGCATTTGCCGGGTCACTATCGCCTTGCGGTTCACTAAAAACAAAATTCACTCGGCCTTGCCCAACAACTACCGATCGCTTGCCAGCCAATCCGGTAGAAGTATCACCTTCGGCACGACGGTAAAGACACATCTTGGATTCGTGCCATTGGACCCACTTCTCCAAATCATCAACGTAGAATTCCAAGTGATCGATCGTACGAACACCCAGTGGATTATTAGTGTCAGGCTTCAAAATTATTGGGGAAGCATTGGACATTGTTAAACGTCTCCTTTGAAAATGAAACACCTGATTCACCCGGTCAACAAACTGAATCCCGTGTCGGAAAAATACTCGCTGTTCGCCCTTCACCAAATCAAACCCACCTCGGGCCGATCACGATTCGTGTCATCTCACACCCAAGTGGATTCCGACGATCAATTCGGATTCGGAACTTCAGCAGTTGCTAGAACTGGCAAGTTCCAATATTTGACTGCAAATCCCAACGCAGTGAACGTGAAGCCGACCCAAGGCAGTTGACGGATCCCGCCGGGATATTAACAGCCTGATTCGTTCCGATTTCCGTCTATCCGCAGGATAACCGGCCAATGAATACTGGCCAATGAATACTGGCCAACACCCGATGAAACAGGCGTTTGGGGGGTACCGTGGATCTCAGGGCCCGTGATTTCACCCCATCAAAATGACCCGCGATTCATGCGTGAGAACCAACTTGGTTAACCAGGTTCACCAACCAAACCAGTCAAATCCTGCCTTCTAGCGACTTCATCGCCATGGGCTATTATTAGCAAGGTTTTCAGCCAATTGTCAACCGGCCCAAAACTTGGCTCGTCTTCACAAAATAAGAAAAAATACCTTTACAAGCGTTTAAAGTGCCATTGACTGCCCTTGAAGTAGGCGTATCGCCCCTGCTACAGTGATATCGTCGTCGAATCTGCGGGAATAAAATAGTTAGCCACCGACGACAACCGATAAGTCTTTGGCGGACTGACAGGTGATTGGTAAGGCCAGCGGCAGTAGAAAACTTACCGCAATACAAGCACGCAGCGCAAGCGAAGGAAGGCATTATCCACTTGCTTGCCCTAAGTGCTGGTATTTTCATGGCTGCAGCTGGAGTAATTAGATTTCGATCAAACCACGGGAGATCATTCATGGCTGAACAACTGATTGGTTTGACAACCACCAAGGCTCCGTATATCGAACAGGCTCAGCGAGAAGGCAAGGTGTTCATCCAACAGCCTTACGAACTGTACAGCGCAGCGAATCAAGATACCTGGCGGCGGCTATACGCCAGGATCCAGCCGCGTTGGGAACAATTCGCTCACCCAAAATTCCTGGAAGGCGTCGGCAATTTAGCTTTGCCACCTGATCGAATTCCCAGCTTGGACGATGTGAACAAGTTCCTGTCGCCCCTAAGCGGCTTCGTATCCAAGGCCGTTGCTGGCTACGTCCCGGCTTACGTTTTCTTTGATTGCCTGCGAACTCGGAACTTCCCCACGACGATTACCATTCGCGATGGGGAAAAGCTGGATTATCTACCCGAACCCGATA
>JBDNHU010000003.1:0-14645 GCA_041688615.1 Mariniblastus sp.
CAAGAAACTCCGTGGTTGGGGAAGAAGAACTTCACACAAAACAAAGAGTCAATGATGCTTAAAAAAAGCTGGCAACCGTCTGGTTCACCCGCTACAATATCAAAAACATCCCCCGCCGCCCTAGCGGCTTACTTGAACCAACGGATGAACCAGAGCCGATTACGCCTTCCGGTAATTTCTTGATACAATTGAACGACGGACCGAATGGGTCGGCCCGGTTACGCCAGACGTTATCCCGCTTGCCTTATATGACAATGGTAAATTTCGGTCTTCGGTTTCTGCTTCAGGCTGTGTTCGCCACGGCGCTCTTAATTGCTTCCTTTCTAGTTTTCGGGTAATCGGCTTGGCTTGTGGATTACGAAACAGCATCAAAACTTGCGCTGCCGTCCGCAAGCGCACGGGACACAATACTTGAGAATCACAAAAAGGAAATCGTCGATGCCCGAACCGACACGGCGTTTCTTGACGCTTGCTACATAGGCGGGTGGAACCGATGCATAGAAAATTTCCTTCGAGACCACGAAAATTTCGAATGGGATTACGACTGGTTGAAAACAAATGAGCCATATCGACTTGGTGGCAATATGACTGACACAGATCGAGTTGCTGGAAAGGCTAGCTGGAACAATGCCAGTGACTCACTGAAACACGCCATGAAAATCGACGATGAACAGGAATTGCGGTCTAGCTTCTACCGATTCAACCGGAATTACATTGGGTTGCTTGCTGGATTCGCGTTCTTTACAATTGGTGTTTTGAGAACGACAACGATGTCCACTCCGAAGAACGCGTTTTACTAAAATGATGCACCGAGGTCGCTTTGATCTTGTCGGCTACAAACATTTTAACTATCAAAACACGGACTTGGTTCGCAGAGGGCGGAACGCTTTGGTTCCAACGCTTTGGTTCCAACGCTTTGGTTCCAACGCTTTGGTGATCTCGGTTCGTTATGCCGCGATGCCTACATGGAGCACGACTTGCAACAACGAAACTCTGATCCGCCGTTCCTTGGTGCTAATGATGTGCGCTGGCGTTGTAACGGGCTGCGGTACGACTGCCACGCCAGTGGCGCCTAGAGCGCAAGCCGTTTCGGGCATGACGCGAGATCGGACCAGTGAGACCATGCTCAAATGGAAGGAAGGACTCGGCATTATGCTCCTTGACCAATGCGAGGTTCACAGCATGAGCGGCTCCGACATACTGGCGAACCGGTTCGACGCACAGGCGACGCTCAGGCGACGCTCAGGCGACGCTCAGGCGACGCTCAGGCGACGCTCATTGGCGGGACAAAGATTCCAATGAATGGCAAGACGGCTATGAATGGCAACTCGCAACAAGCGATGGTCGAATGGCTGTGTTTACTATCAACAACGTAAAATATGATCTTGCAGAGGGTGCGGTCTTTCGCATTGACAACGACGGTAGTGATACCACAGTCAACCAACTCAGCAATGATCTTTCCAATGTTCAGCCTGACAGAACCTCGTGCAGTAACTTTGTCACCGCCGATCCTACACTCACGAAACCTACGGAAGAATCGACCGCTGAATAGTGGAAACACGGGATAACCAGGCGATGAACGGGGAACCGCTGACAGGGCGTTTACCAATGGACGAGCACCCGCGGCGGCCCGGTTATCGCAGACGTTCGTTGGATCAAACATGGTTAGGTCACTTTAATACAAAGGAGTATGAGTGTGAACGGCAATCGACCATTACGTGGTGCTCAGTGCTTTCAGGCATCGTTGTGTGGATTAGAACCTGTGCTGTGGAAGGTGGTGATAGGTGTAAGCTGTCCCAAATGCACTGGAGATTCCGACGTGGGCTCTCTTCTAGGAGGCGGCGTTGTGATCCGTTGCCGTAAATGTGAATGGTCCACGAATCTTCTTGGAGTCGATCTAGCAACTTTGCAAGGTGAGGTTCTGAAAGAGGGAGCTCGGCGAATTGGGGAAGCGAATCCAAACGAACAACAACCGGAGTGACAATGCCATCGTCGCCATCGCGGAAGACGATTTTGTATGTCACTACCTGATTGCTATAAGCGTAATGCTTTGCTGGATTGCGTGTTTCCCTTGGCATGAATCCCACCAATGGAATGATCGCAAGGTCGCGCAAGGCGACGGACGCCTATCATCACCTGCGCGCCTGGCTCTGGTATTTCTCTGCTATCATCACCTGCGCGCCTGGCACTGGTATTTGTGCTCGGACGGAATTGATTAGTGTGCGATTAGCGGCGATTAACGTTCCCAAAAACATGGCTGCGCCGAACACTAATCTTCTCTAATGCAACACTAATCGGCACGGACGCCTATCATCACCTGCGCGCCTGGCTCTGGTATTGTGCTGCGGACCATGGCTGTGGATGCGGATTTCGCAAGGAACACGGATCGATGTCAGATGACGCTGAACCGATTAGGTCTACGACAGATAATCATGCAAGACTGCGAGAATACCTTTCGTCCTGTCTGGTCGACGCAACGTCTATGGAACGGTATAGTGTTTGCAGTGGTGACGAAGAATTCCCGCGACAACAGGATCGAACCTTACGGCTTGCCGAAATTGTCTCCGCCGAATTTGAGTTTCTGGAACGCCAGCGAACAATCGTGATATCCGACCCGAATAATGCGTGAAGACAAAGCGATGCACCTAAGCTGGATCGCTCTTGGTCGCTGCAAACACTTTAATAATCAATACACTGACTTGGTTCGCTGGTGGACGTTCGCTTCGGTTCCGTCGTCTGGGTGATCTTGGTCGTTATCCGGCGAGATGAGACTGTGTTGAAAAGACACCGGATTCTTGGATTTGACATTGCACGAGCATTCGCGATGTTTGGGATGGTTGCCGTTAACTTCAAGGTCGTAATGGGGGCTGATGGCAAGGGGCCCGAATGGCTGGTATTTGCTGCGAGCCTTTTGAATGGGCGAGCTGCGGCGACGTTTGTGGTACTGGCTGGTATTGGTATCTCGCTGATGACGAACAAGGCCCGTTTGGCATCAAATGTCGATCAGACTGGGAAACACCGCGAAATTCTTTTGAAACGCGCTTTATTCTTGTTCGTCGTGGGTTTGCTTTACACGCCGATTTGGCCTGCTGACATTCTTCATTTTTACGGCGTCTACATTGCGATTGCCGTGATGTTTCTGACCGTGAGTACGCGTACGCTTGTTGTGATTACCGGTACAACCACGTTCCTTTTTTTGGTGTTTCTATTCTTCTTCGACTACGAGCGAGGGTGGAATTGGGAGACCTTGCAGTATGCCGAGTTCTGGACGATGGGCGGCATGTTCCGTCACATATTCTTCAATGGGTTTCATCCTGTTTTGCCTTGGCTATCTTTTTTGACTTTTGGAATGGTGATGGGGCGATCAAATTTTGCTGAATCGTTAATTCGTCGTCGATGGCTGGTGTTTGGCATCTTCATGACAATTATCGCAGAAACCGGAAGCTGGTTGTTGATTGAATCGCTGTCCACGAACGCTGGGGCCTTAGATCGCGAAACGATTTCTAGTGTTTTCGGGACTGCTCCAATGCCGCCGATGCCGCTTTACATGTTCGCAGGAATCGGTGTCGCGTGCATCGTGATTTCATTATCTGTGTCGCTCGGCGAAATCTCTTCGGCAAAAAAAATCTTGAGTCCGCTGATATCGACTGGGCAAATTGCATTAACGCTTTACGTTGCTCATGTCGTTATTGGAATGGGCATATTAGAATCTCTTGGTCGCCTTGATAACCAAACGCTACCGTTCGCTTTGAGCAGTGCGGTTGTGTTCTGCGTTTTAGCAGTGGTGTTCGCACATTTCTGGGCTGCCCGATTCGACCGCGGTCCGCTTGAGGCCATCATGCGACGAATCACGGGATAAATCGGGTCCGTGCCATCCTCGCGGACGACCCTCCCGAAACCACTAAGCAGGCGGGTCCGCACTAGGCGGTTCCTGGAAGCGGAGCACGGTCACACCAGAGTTGCTTGAGCGAAAGCCGTCCTAATTTTTCGTGCAGTGATTTGCTATTCATCGCAAATCGCATCGCTGGCGTTCTCGAGAGACGCCAGTAGCTTTTACGACTGATCGCGTGTTTGATCGCGTGTTTGATCTTGAAGTCGAGACTCACTCCCAGACGCACAAGGGTGCGCGCCGCTCTGGCGATTCGGTTCACCTTCTTACCAGGACGCCGCCACTGGCCGTCAGCCGGGAATCTCGGGTCCAGAAGCACATCCGAATCAGGCGGCGAATCCAGCCGTCCAATTTGTCGATTAAATCAAACGATTGACACCATCCGAAGTAACCTGTCCAGCCTCGCACATAGCGATTGAGGTCGGTCAAACGACACTGCATTGAAACTCCGCAGTTTGCGACCGCTGAGTTTTTTGACACGTCGTTTGAAGACAGGCAGTTTCTTCGGAGCGATGGTGATCGACACACGCATGCCCGTAAAGGTAAACCCCAGATACTTGTAGTCTCGGGATAGTCTCACGCCGCTCTTGTCCTCCGATCAGTCGCAGCAAACGCACGTCAGTTGACTTCGAACCTTTTTAGATTTTCGTGTATTTCGTGTATTTCGCGTATTTCGCGTATTTCGCCGTAATCACTTCCCTGTTTTGACGATCGATGTGCGGACAAATTTACAACCGCGAAAGAAGCGAAAAGAAGCGAAAAGACTGGACGGATCGTTGGATGAAGCATGGTTTACTAATCGCAACTTCGCGAAAGTTAAAGAGTCGGTGGTGTTTAGAAAACGATGGCACCCGCCTACGCGACACGCTAGAATGTTACGGGCACCCCGCCGCCCTTGGCTTCCTTGAGCGAACGCTTGCACTAGAAGCGGTGCGTCCGAGTCAGAATACGAAATCGATTGAACCCTAATTGGCCGCTCCTGGCGAAAGCGAATTGTTCTGTCGGAAAATACTTGAGATCATTCTGATACTTGAGATCATTCTTGGGTATCAGAAAATTTTTACCAGTCGCCACCACATTCCAAGACGATCTCGATCGGGTGCTGGCCGGGGAGTCGGTGTTTGGGCCGAAGATGTCAAAGAATTCGAAGATCATGGATTCCCAGCGGTTTGAAGACTTTCCAAAGGAGAAGTCAAGAGAAAGCCTGATCGACGATATCGCCCAGGCGCTGGAGAAGAACATCAAGGCGTCTTGCGAGTCTGGACACAACGTGATCTTCGCTTCAATCGCGTCGCATCACCGGCACCTGCGACTGTGGCGAAACCTGCCAAACGTAGCCGATGCATTGGGTCCAGAACTTTTTTTAGAGTTTAGCCCTTAGACCTCCGACTACTGGATCTCCGGCAAGGTTTCCTACGACCGCGCCCTGCTGACGCACCGCGTGAAAACTATGTTCGGTTTCGACGCGTTAACGGAAGCGATCGACGATGATCGTAAAGAAAGGCTGGCTTACCCAAAGCTGCGTTACCTGATGCAGTAATCTAGACCAAGGAATCACGAGTACCCAAGGACACGTCGATCCAGGCGGCTGCTCCACCACGATTCGAAAATTACATGAACCGTCCTCGAAAGCGTCACGGTGATCAAGAACTGATTTCCTTCTCTATTGATATCAAAAAAATAGATCCCAACTTTCACCTTACAGTCAGCCGATTAATGATTCGCCATCTGATATTCGTACTTACTACATCGCTGATATTCGTTGTCAGTGCTTTTGCCCAAGAAGATACTCGCGAAGTATTTGAGGTTGAAATCAATGCCAGCGTTGATGATATCTGGGACGCATTCACGACCACCGAGGGCCTAAAGTCTTGGGTTGCACCACTTGCGGACATCGACTTCAAGGTGGGCGGTAAATGGCGTGCGAATTACAACAAGGAGGGTGCACTTGGTGATGCTACGACAATTGTAAACACAATTCTCTGCTACGACCCCAAACGCATGATTTCGCTAAAAGCGACCGGCTTTCCCGAGGGCTTTGAATATGAAGATGCTGCAAAGGAAATGTGGTCCGTCTTCTATTTTACCCCCGTTTCTGATTCCACAACTAAAATCAAAGTCGTCGGCCTTGGCTACAACGACTCGGAGCAGTCAAAGAAGATGCGGACGTACTTTAAGGCGGCGAACAAGTATTCCATGGATCAGCTCATCACTGCGCTGAAGAAAAAGCAACAAACCACGAATGACGGAAACCAGTAAGACTTTGGCATCGCAGAGTGGTGGTAGAAACGCCGCCGCTGTTCAAGGCATTGGTTGAAATCTTGAATGGGTCGAGGTAGACGATTGTTACTTCGCGTTTTTGATTTCTAGCAGTTCGATTGGGGTTCCTGTTCAAGTGGGTATGCCGTGTTCAGTCGTTTTTGGCAGTAGTCCACCAGTCATGGGTGATCGCAGACCAACTTGGTTAACGCTCTGGCCGGTTGAATCATTCGAACGAAAACAATGCGGTGAAGGCGGGTTGCGGATGTTCCGTTTCCTAGTCTGCTAGTAACCCAGACGCCCGTGCTGGGTTACTTCCGATACTATCTCTGGAATTATGATGCTCAAGCTACTCACACTGATCTGCCTTTTCGCCAGTTTTGAAACTGCGGTTACAGATGAAACGATGGTTGCGATACGTGGTACTTCCAGCAGTACAGAAGCACCCCACGGGAATGGAAACGTTTACGGCGCTGACATTGTTCGCGATGGCGATCAACTGCTCATGTACTACGGAGGGCAGGGCCGCGACGGCCATGATCGAATTCATCTCGCAACATCCATGGATGGCAAGACTTGGACGACCGTTGGAGTCGTTTTTGCACCCGAAGGAATAAACCATGTGAACGATCCATCGGTTGTCGTCGTCAAGGACAATTTCTACATGTACTACACCCGTGCCGAAGCGGGCGTTACCGACACAATCGGACTGGCCACATCTGCTGATGGCCGCAAATGGGAAGATCAGGGAACCGTCTTGGCACCGAGTGAAAAGCCCGCGTGGGATTCATTGCTGGTGGGGCGTCCTAGCGTTATTTACGAGGGTTCACAATTTCAGATGTGGTTTGATGGACGCGCGGACTTACCCATTGGAGCACCTGATGCGTTCGCTCCCCAATCACCCACTTCCCAACGCTACGTCGGGTACGCAGTGTCAGCAAATGGTGTTAAATGGGAACGTCGACTTGACCATGTGTTCGCAAAGGATGCAGGCGGCATCCATGTATCTCGCGTCGATGACGAATTGATCATGTTGATCGAATCCCGTGACGGCACCAAGTACGCAACAAGTGACAATGGTCTAACTTGGCGTGACCAAGGCTTGTTGGCACAAAAAGACGATCGTAATTCACCTTACGGTCATGTCACGCCGTTCTTGTTTCGCTCGGCTGATCAATACATTCTCTATTTCGGAGCCGCAAAATCCGAACATTGGAATCACAATTCAATCATGCGTCAGCCAGTTCGAATTCCCGCCGACAATTCCCCGCCCACACTGCCGAGCGACGACAATCTAATGCACCCCGAGCGGTGAAGTCGGGCGTTTGGAAAACGGACAAACTCTTGTCGCTGCCAGCTGATGCGTATCGTTCTGCCATTCTGCTAACTCGAGGGTCGAACCATTGCTGAAGCACCATTGCTGAAGCACCATTGATGAAGCACCATTGATGAAGCACCATTGGCTTGTGCAATTGATTGAAACGTCTCGACGCCCACTTGGCTTCCAACCTTGGACGGAAGGCAGGACCTTTGTATCGAGTTTCAATGTCAATGATAGTGTGTTCCATTTTCGTGCGTAAAAGTTGCGTGAAGTGAATTAAATTGATGTCTGCCTAAATTATTATACGGACGATTCTGAAACTGACTATCAAAAAATAAACCCTTGTTACCAGATTGAATTCCACTAAAGTAAAAGCTAATCTAGCGTCTTTAAAAGCTATTACCATGGGGTCCAAGATGCAGTGCGAAATCCAATCGATGCTGCTCGGCGGCAAAAAAAGTTTTCTACTCCTGCCCAAACTGCAACGATCGACTTGCTAGTCCTCTGACGGATGCAGTCGAGGGCAATCAGATGCCCAGATGCCTGGATGCCTAAGCCTAGTCCGTGGGATACCTGCCGTCCCCCCAGGTGCCCATCGGTCCACAAGATCGTCCGATGGCTGCCCCTCCCAATTAAAATCCTTGCCCCTTGGGTATTGCCTCCACTTTAGGGTATCAGACAATCGATGGATGGGCACCAATGGGGGAGCCTGCATTTACGACGGAAAGGCGTTGAACAATATTTCACAGAAGGACGGCCTACCTAATGACGCGGTCCATCGTATCCTTGAAGATAAGTCGGGCAACCTTTGGTTTGGGACGACTCATCAAGGAATAAGTCGGTTTGACGGTAAAGAGTTTAAGAACTTTACCGAAGAAGGAATAGTTGAGGGCAAGGAGATTTGGTGCATTCACGAAGACCATTTAGGGAACGTCTGGTTCTCGGGCAAACGTTTTGGATTGTACCGATACGATGGAAATTCATTCACTAATTTTGATGAGAAGGACGGCATGGTTTCTGCTGGCCTGATGTCTATCTTTGAAGACAAAAGTGGACGACTATGGCTTGGCGGAGTGCAAGGTCTTTTTCGGTATGACGGTAAGTCATTCGTCCGCGTCACAAGAGATGGACCTTGGCGGTAGTAGTAGAAACAAACCAATGGGGAGCGGTCGGACAAACCAATCGAGGTTTGGCAGAGCAGGGTGAGGGCAGTAGCGTGGCCGATGTTTAAAGTTTTCGTTTCAATGGCACGGATGGGGCGGCACACCCTAGGTCGTGGCGTTCGAGAAAAGCGAGGATTTGGCGGCGAAAAACTGGAAAGACTTGAAAAGGATCCGGTACAGGACTGTCGCGTATTTCGTTTCTTTCGCGGTTGAGGAATTCGCGCTGGTTGCCTGGCCGGCTTGCGAGTCCCTTGGCTTGAAATTTCGTGTTTAGGTCAAGAGACGCCCGGCACGGTTTGTTCGATGGGTGGTGGCGTTTTTGAATGGTCAAGCTAAAACTGCGGACAACACGAAAGCGATCCGGAGTAGAAAATTCGCGTGTTTCGCGGCTCAGAAGTCGTTCTGTTTAGCCAAGATCGGGGACGTGAAAATCTGTCGTTGCACGAACGTGTGCGATTGAGTCATCGCGTGGATTCGTGTTGACGGATTATTGGGCGTTGCCTGATAGATATGGTTTGTTCTTGGTGTGGATTGTGTTTTTGCCGTTGGCGGTGTGCACTTAATGGGTTCGCCAAGGTTGTTTTAGGTAATTACGATCGAAGTATCAAACATGCAATCCGTGGGAACTTGACCGCCGCAGTAACGTGCAATGGACTGAAAGGGATAGTGTACTGTGGTTGACTAGTCGCGATTGAATTCGATCCAGGGTATACTCTCGTAATTATTTCCAATTAGAGGTTGGCAACGTTCATTGTCGGCTGGGTCAATTTAGCCGTGATGCCTCTGATGGCAACTTAAACCCGATGCAGGAAACATGCCTCAACGCCACCGAATTCAATTCCCACCAAACGCTGCCAAGAACCTTGAACAAGATGAGGTTACGTTTCATGTGGTGGAGGGTGACCGCCGCCTGAAACTACGGTTTCATGATTATGACCAAATCTACCTGCGCCCTGGATTGTATGAGCAGGTGTTCTATGATCGGCTGAAGTGTACATCCCCGAAGAAGGTTGGTGAACTTCTTAAACGCACCTTGGATGCCAGTGAACAGAACTTCACCGAGTTGCGGGTTCTGGATTTGGGCGCCGGCAATGGCATGATGGGCGAGGTCATGAAGTCCTACGGTGTCGCTAGGCTGATTGGTGCTGACATCATTCCAGAGGCGAAAGATGCATGTTATCGCGATCGTCCGGGAATTTACGATGAATACTATGTCGCGGATTTCACGAACTTGAAACCTGAGTTGAGTGAAGAGATTTCAGAGTGGTCGATTGACTGTCTTACCTCGGTTGCGGCTTTAGGGTTTGGCGACATCCCGCCAAAGGCATTCTTCCAATCGCTTCAATTTGTTGCCGATGGCGGTTGGGTCGCTTTTAACATCAAAGAGACCTTTCTGGACAGGACAGACACCTCGGGTTTCTCCCGCTTTATTCGAGAATTGATTTTCTCTAAGTACTTGGATATTCATCATATCGAACGGTACCGCCATCGATTATCCATGGAGGGTGCACCGTTGTACTATTTCGCTTTGGTTGCTCAGAAAACCACGAAAATCCCAGCGGACTTCCTCCAGTCAAACGCAATTGAATCATAACAGTCCGAATCATAACAGTCCGAATCAAAGCTGTGCAGCGAAAAAGTGATGACCAAACCGCAGCGGAACTGTGGGGAATTCAGGCATGAACTTGACCGATCGCGAGTCTGTAGATCGTGGTCGATCGAATATTGCTTAAGCTATCCGGCTTTGGATTCATCAAGCTTCTTAAAGACTTCAATTAGTTGCTGTGAAACAACATATCGTCCATAGTGCACTGGTTGTTCGCGAGTACGACAAAGCAATTGACTGTTTCACGAAAACATTGGACTTCGCGTTAGTGGAAGACACTTACATGTCGCAGCAAGATAGGCGTTGGGTATTGGTGGCGCCGCCCAATTCCGACGGGGTAATGCGACTGCTTGCTCGAGCGACTTCGGAAGATTAGCGTGCTTGGATAGGAAATCAGTCCGGTGGCTGCGTTTTCCTGTTTCTCTACACGGACGATTTCTGGTGTGACTGTGGAAGTGAATTTGGAACGATGCGTGACCGAGAAGTAACGTTTGTTCGGGAGCCCAAAGCAGAGAGCAACGGGACCGTTGCCGTTTTTCAGGACCTATACGGAAATCTCGGGGATCTTCTACAACCAAGCGGCTAAGTTCTTGACGCGTATCTTTAAGTGATCTCCTGCGGTCCTGGTAAAGAGGTTCGTCGTCCATCGCAACAGGTTAGTGTTTACCCGTTGGATGTTGTCCGTTGACAAAAAGCTACACGTTGTTGTAGCGTTGGCGATGTTAGAGGGTTGCGGAATGGCACATGCAACGACTTCGCTGAATTTGGTATTGGTTACAATAAGTATTGCGGGTGGTTTGCCGGCGATGCAATTTTGAATTACGGATGGTTATGTCAAAAAAGAAGTTGACGGGAATGTTGGGTTGGTGGATCGGAGGGATGACCTCGATTTTGGTTGCAGTCAACTTTTGTATGGCCGAGACGACTCAGGCTTGGCTGATTCTGAGTGTCGTTTTTTCACTGTTGTTCTCGTGCGTCGCTGTTTGGCTTTGTTTGTATTCGCTGATATTTACTAACGTCCGGGTGGCCTTAGTGGCCATTGCCGGGATTGCTGTCATTCTGTCTACGCTGACAAAAAATTTGCCGGCGATGTTACGGTTTAACGCCGCAAAATCACAGTTAGAACGGATTGTTGAAGACGTAAGTGGAGGCAAGGAAGTTAGTACCCCGTTTTGGGTGGGAACTTACCTTGTGAAAGAACTGGAAGTCACTAAAACAGGCGAATTACTTTTGTGGACAGCGCTTCATCCTAACGGTAACACTGGCTTGGTGTTCACTACCAGCACGCCGAAGCTAAACATCATGACGAAAGTGCAACTGGACGAACATTGGTACTTGGTATGCGTTGATTAGTCATTAGGGAAGCCACAAAAGTAATGGTTTAGGGTCAGGTTGGGAATGTCCTGCACCCAGCGGAGACTCGGCACGAGCCTATCGGTAGGAGCGGGGAAGTGATGTTATAGCAGCGAATTCACTCTAGCTATGCTGCTGAACGACTGTCGGTCAGGGCCCCCGAGGTTCACTGCTTGTTGGCGTTTGGGTTTTTGGTTGGTCCTGGATTCTGGGTTGGCGTGTGTGGGTTGTGGGGCAATTGTGCGGGTTCCAACGGATAGTCAATTTTCAAGGCAGGCCGTGTTCGGCGTAATCGATACGTCCGAATTTTAAGTCCGAATCGCCAAACTACGGTTCTTTTACCTAAATGCGGCAGTAGGAAGCAAACTTCCTGATCGTAACACTAGCGGTCAAATTCTCTAATTCACTTAAACGTGCAAGTCCGATGACCTAGTGCAGATGGAAAGTCTACGCACGTTAGCAATGCGTCGACTTTCAATCAGTAACGCTCCTGACACCTTAATCGTTCACCAGCCGCCCAGCCTTCAGGCGTTTGGCATGACACCGCCGAATGATCGGAACGATATCGAATCAGAAGCATGACAAAAGCCATCGACTTAATGCTTGGCTGTCCAGTTTCTGAGAAGTGATTGGCCAAAACTATTTGGTCTGGGAATCATGTTCGCAGCGACCGGGCAAACTTGGGAAACGCACGATGGCAATTAAACGAAATCGAACCGTTATCACAAAAACAAGTTTGGCAAAAACAGTACTACGTAATTTCAGCGCCTTCGTCCAACAGGGAATGTTGGATCCCACCTGCAAGATTTTGCGGAGGCAAACTACATCGCATCTGGATTGCGATCACCCTGCCGGCCTCCACAAATGGCCAGAAATTACGATAACATACATTTAAGGAACTACGACATGCGACATCCACTGGCTTTTGGTGTCATCAGCGCATTGCTTGCGACTGGCTTTGTTTGGATTGTGTCATCGAACGTGAAACCTGTAAAATCGCTTCCCTTGAAGGAAACGATCCAGCCGGCGTCCGCTTTGCCGGCCTCCTACTCGATTGCAAAATCTGATGCGACTATTAATGCCGAAGCGGCTAAGCAAAATGTTCAACGGGCTGCCAAGCGAACCGTAGAGATCGGCACTGGCAGATCCGAAGCGATTTCAAGTTCGTCCCGGTTGTGGCGGAAAAAGCAGCGAGCGAATTTGGAACTTAATCTAGCACTGGATGACAACAGTTGCGTCAAGGAAGCATCGTACGTTGCCGGAAATGTGCTTGACCCCGCGGCGTTGTTTTCCAACATCGGTTGGGAGCAGACTTCGAAATTTCGTTCGGGCAAACTTCTGGTCCCTTCCTTCGCTTCGCTGCAGTCGCACCACCTGCCTTCCGAGGACTATTGCATTTTAACTTCTACTGGCAGTGGACCACCGTTGGAAACGATCGCAAGTTATGATCTGCCACCACAGCCTAGAATTATCGATTCATCGTCGGTGGCCAGAACGGCACTTCCTGTGGGGGCAGGCAGTCATTGCCAAGGCATGTGGGAATGTTCTACGGGGAAGATGCCTATCAATGTTATGTTAGTAGAATCGGCAGCAAGTGTTTCGAGGGTGGTAAACGCCTCGGCCAAACCAGTGGCCCCACGCTTTGACAAGGCAATGATTCAGGGTGTTGTGTCCAAGTTCCAATTCCCTGCCGATGCCAAAGCACCGCGTGTGAATATTGACTTTAACGATGTTGGGGCGGAACGATTGAAGGCATCACAAGCCCATGAATCGTTCCAGTGGGATTTGCTGGGTTCGCTGGCAACTGAAGTTTCGCTACTGCAAGTGGCGGCTGGCCAATTAGCAAACCAGGTCAACCAAACTTGGAGTCAGGCACCCGAACACATGTCCTGTTCGGAGCAAGAGTTTGCAATGAACTTGCCAACCGAGCAAGAGTTACTGCAGACGGGATCCAACTGGTCGGCTGGGACTTTTAAGCGGAAAGCGGCAACCAGTTCTCTAGCGGTCGACTCCGCCACCAGCCCCTTGTCGCCTCTGGAATTGGAGATCATTTCAGCCGCGTGCGAAGTACTACACGTGGATCCGGCCTTTTGCGGCAACGACCCATTCTTCAATCCCTACGATCCAATTGTTGACGCTAATCGCAAAGTCGGTAGTGGATTGGCACTTGAAGACCCGTTCGCTTACGACGGAGCCACCAAGTTTTTGGTTCAGTCAGCAGCTGCCCAGCGGGCACCGTACGAGATTTCAGACGATTCCAATCGCATCGTTGCTGCCAATCTAGGGGCTGCGAAATCCATTCAGAATGCAGCAGTCGCTTGGTCAAACGGACTATTGCAAGGCAAACACTTGATTGCAGAAGCCATCTTGCACATTCAATCTTTGGATATCCGACCAGCGACCAACGCCCTAGTCGATGCCGCGTTTGGCAAGCTTCAGAACTTGGACCTGCCACGACTGCTTGCCACTTGGGGCGATCACCAAGAATCCGCTCCAGCGTCTGGCCCAAGGTACTTTGTACCTATCAAGCCAGTACAATTTCGAAAGCCTAGCCAGGACAGTCTTCCTGCGTTGACTCCGATCCCGCCTTTGCGTCCTGGCTCTACTGGCCCTAAGGCATCGGTCTTGGAAGCTACGATTTTGCAGCCTTTAGAAAAGGCGTTGGAATGGGAAGTCTTCTCTGGCAAAAGCCTAGGCCGATTGTGGGATGATATGGTCGTGCTAATCCAGCAAGCGTCAGAATCCAAATCGTCGCAGGTGCGGTCCAATGAACGTCAGCAGTTCGAGCAAGCGATCGTCAGCCAACAGCAATCTGACGACTGGGGCATGACAGCCCTGATGGCCGGCCAATGCCTTGGGTTTGCCAAGCAGCAATCGCAGAAAAGCGAAATCATCCAACCGATTCCAACGGCATCCCATGTGGGCCTGGTTTGGGCAATCAATCGTCTACAAACGTCAGCTTCCAACCAGGTAAGTACTTGGACTGGACGGACTAAGCAGCTGGGTGATACCGTTGCTGGGTTAAAATTGCGGCAAAATGATACATGGGAGCGG
>JBDNHU010000330.1:0-5215 GCA_041688615.1 Mariniblastus sp.
AAAACGTGCACCCATGTCGGGCTAGAAGACTCTCGGAACATCACCAGAATCCGAGTCGATGCCAAGGACCCAAACATTGTGTATGCTTCGGCGCTGGGACATTTGTTTGGCCCGAATCAGCAACGAGGAATCTTCCGCAGCACCGATGGAGGTAAGAATTGGCAACGGGTTCTGTTCATCAATGAAGAAGTGGGCGCTGTGGATCTTGCCTTGGATCCAAACAATTCGGGAACCCTGTACGCGACAACATGGCGAGTCTCGCGAACGCCTCACAGTTTGGAAAGCGGAGGCGAAGGATGCGGCATCTACAAGTCGACCGACGGCGGCGACACTTGGAAGCCATTGCATTCTAATCCTGGATTCGCCAAGTCCATGTTGGGAATCATCGGCGTGACCGTTTCACCCGTCAACAGCAACCGAATCTGGGCACTTGCTGAAGCCAACGATGGTGGATTGTTCCGCAGTGACAACGGTGGAGAAACCTGGAGCAAAGTCAGTACCGATCGAAACCTTCGACAACGTGCATGGTACTACACTCGCTTGCAAGCTTCACCCGACAACATTGACCAATTGTATGTAATGAATGTCGGCTTTTGGAAATCCAACGACGGTGGCAAGTCGTTTACAGGTGTCCGCACACCTCACAGCGACCATCACGACCTGTGGATTGATCCGACCAACCCACAGCGAATGATCGTCGCCGATGACGGCGGTGCACAAGTCACTTTCAACGCCGGCGATACCTGGTCTTCGATGGATTCCCAGCCTACAGCCCAATTCTACCGAGTGGTCACCGATGACGCGTTCCCGTATCGAATTTACGGCGCACAGCAAGACAATTCAACGGTTCGAATCGAACACCATAACCTGGACGGTGAATCGATTGGCGAACGCCAATGGGAACCAACCGCAGGCGGAGAGAGCGGTCACATCGCAATTGACCCAACGGACAACAACATTGTGTACGGCGGTTCTTATGGTGGGTACCTCGAACGCATCAATCACTCCACTGGACAAAGTCAAATCATCACGGTCTGGCCAGACAATCCTATCGGCCGTGGTGCCGGGGATACGCAGTATCGCTTCCAATGGAATTTCCCACTGTTCTTTTCACCCCACAATCCCAAGCGTTTGTACGCTGGCGGAAATGTACTATTCAAGACCGAAGATCAAGGCAATAGTTGGATCGCAATCAGCCCCGATCTGACTCGTAATGACCCGAAGAAACTTGGATCTTCTGGCGGGCCGATTACAAAAGACAACACTGGCGTGGAAACCTACTGCACCATTTTTGCCGCGTTGGAATCACCTCACCAAGCGGGTGTCATCTGGGCGGGATCAGACGATGGACGACTTCATTTAACGCAAGATGATGGTGAAAACTGGACCGAAGTCACTCCTCCAGAACTTCCCGAGTGGTCGCAAATCAATAGCATCGAAGCTCATCCTACCAAACCAGGTGGACTGTACCTTGCAGCAACTCGATACAAACTGGATGACTTCAAGCCCTACCTTATGAAGACCGAAGATTATGGTAAGACCTGGAAAGTGATCACCAATGGCATCGCCCGCGATCACTTCACCCGAGTCATCCGAGCGGATCGAACTCGCGAAGGTCTACTTTACGCTGGCACCGAAAGTGGCATGTACGTTTCTTTGAATGATGGTGACGCATGGCACCCGTTTCAACAGAACTTGCCGATCGTTCCGATTACTGATATCGCCTTAAAGAACAACGACTTAATCGTAGCGACGCAAGGCCGATCATTTTGGATGATTGATGATCTTACCGCACTTCACCAATGGAAAGACGGAACCGAAAATAATCCGATTTACCTCTTTCCTCCAACCCCAACCGTTCGAATCTTAACAGGCGGACGACGAAGTTCCAGCGCCGGTCAAAACAAGTCAACCGCTCCCGTCATCCGATTTTACTTGAAAGAGGTTCCCGCGGACGACATCGACGTACGCATCTCCGTTCTGGATTCCGACCAAAATCCAATTACCGTTTACAGTCGCAAACCCGACAAAGACGCAAATGAACTTTCGCTTGAGTTGAAGGCCGGTGTCAACACTCTTAAATGGAACATGCGTTATGCTTCGGCTGAAACGTTCGACGGCATTGTGCTTTGGTCTGACGGCACCCAAGGCCCAACGGCAATCCCAGGGAAGTATCCCGTCGAAATAACGATCGGCGAAGAAGCGTTTACCACAGAACTGGAGATCCTTCCTGATCCACGCGGTCAAGCGGACGCGGGCGATTATCAGGCGCAGTTAGATTTCCTGTTAAAAGTACGTGACAAACTTACCCAGTGCCACTCTTCGATCAAGAAGATTCGTTCCGCCCGCAGCCAAATCAATTCGCTAAAAGAGCGTTTGAAGAAGTTTGGTGAACAAGATGACTTGGTAAAACAGGCAGATCAATTATTGGACAATCTAACCAAAATTGAAGAAGCACTTTATCAAACCAAGAATGAAAGTCCGCAAGATCCGCTGAACTATCCAATCCGATTGAACAATCGCTTAAGTGCGTTGGTTGGAATTACCGCAACGGGCAATAATCGACCGACCACACAAGCGGAACAATTTCGCACCGAGGTCACCCAGTTGATCGATGCAGAACTAGCGAAATTGGAATCCTTGGTCACTGTTGACTTGACCGCATTGAACAATGCAGTACTTCAAGCCAAAGTCCCAGCGATTATCCTGGACTAGTAAGTCGCGTTGAATGTTGCCGTGAAATTGTAGATTCGTTAGCACAAAAAAACGGCGGAGATCCCGAGGGGTCTCCGCCGTTTTTTCATGAACACATCGTCCAATGCTTAACATTTGGGGATCACAACTGCAAAGGCAATTTCGTTACGGCGTTGCTATTGGCAGCGGGTCGGACTTGAACTTTCAACGGCTTGGGATCTGAATCGCGATCGATTGCAAAAGTCAACCAATGCTTCCCTGGTTTCAAGTTCACCACAACGGTTTCTGATTTTATCGGCGTTGGGTCCGCATCCACCCACAAGTTCACATTGGCAATGGACGAAAGTTGTATCGCAACCTCGCCTTCTTGAACCACAACCACCGGCGTTCTCAGGAAACTGGTGTTAGCCACATTCGCGTGAATCTTATAGGTTGCCAGTTCAGCCAATGGGACCTCCCCCGAAACCAAAGGCAATACCGACTGCCAAACCATCGCGGGATCTTCACTGGCAACCGTGTCGAAACTGGTCCGATTCAACCGACTTTTTGCGGCATCATCCCACGGCATCGTTTGCCAAGCCCTGGCCGTAATGTCATCACGAATCGAATACTCAGTGGCCTTTCCCAACTGTGAAAGGAAGCTAACTAAATCCACCATTTCCTGCTTGGTCAATGTATCGACCAACCCTTTTGGCATTAGGCTTTGCCCGTCAGAAATTTCTTCTATATCGTCTTGGGCAACTTCCACAATCGATCCATCTGCCAAGCGAAGTCGATACACGCCGTTGGAAAAACTACTGACCATGCCGGCAATGATCTTTCCTTCGATCGTCAAAATCATCTTCGAATTGTAGCCTTCTTTGACCTTAGCATTAGGGTGGGTCAGCGACTGAAGAATGTAATCCACAGGCGCACTGGCACCAATCGAAATCATGTCCGGTCCCACTACCGAACCAACTCCACCGATCGCGTGGCAATTTTGACATTGCAAATCTTTGCGGCGATAAATCAACTGCCCTGAAGCAGGATCTCCCTTTGCCGCCACCTCTGCTACAAACTCTTCTAACTCGCTTCCGGCGAACGCCCAACCGACTTCCGTTAATTTGCCACTGGTCTGCAATGCCGCAATCAAACCATCAAAGGGTTGGGCGGATCCCCGCACACTGCCAATCGCTTGCCTGGCAACCTCCGGCGGCAATACAACCTGCTTTTGCAGCAACGATTCGGCTAATAATTGCTGGCCCTGTTTCTGTTGCAATAATTCGCTTAATACCAACGCAACGGGTTGATCCGTTGGCCATTTGGACAGCAAGGCAACGATCTCGTTAACCGACAATGGTACATCCATCTTCGACAGTTGCGCCGCAGCTATCGCACGATTCGTCCAGGCATTCGACTGATCCGAAGCAAGCGATTGCAGCAATGCCGTTGCACGTTTTTCATGACTTGGCGGATCACAGGTGGCGTAGTTGGTAACCGCTTCGATCGCCGCGATCGAATAGTTGTCCGACAGACGGTTGGCGGAAGTTTTCTTGCCTGCCATTTCAAAAACAACATCAACCGCGCCAACCACGTTCCAGCGACCACAAAGCTTAATCAATTGCGAAGCAAGTTCCTCTATTTGAGCATTGGCCGTGTTCTCCTTGACCGCCAAAATCATTTCACTCAGGAACACTGGCGGCTGGGCAGGAATTTGTTTGCTGGCATCGGAAAGAAGAAGCAAGCGATTCAATTTTTCAACGTCAGAAAACGAACTGCTAACCAGCCAGTCCACTGTCTGCTGCAACTGAGTCTGGTCCGCCAAACTTCCGATCTGTTTCAGTACGGCATTCAATTGCTGCCCTTCGACTTTCCCTGCTTTGGCCAACGTTAGAAGCGGTTGGACGACATTGGACGATTCCACAGCTTTCAACGCAAACGCTAGTGCCGAAGGATCATCACCGTAGTTGAACCTACCGGCCTGGGCGGCAGGCAACCATTGCGGCGACAAGTCTCGAACCGCTGTCCAAATCGCGAAGTCAAGATTCTTATCGATTGGCTGTTTCAAGACCGACAATACCTGGGTTGCCGCCGCTTGTGTGGGAAATTTCGCCAACGCACAAACTGCTTCCAACCTGACCTGCGGGTGCGAATCTCTGGCAGCCTTTTCGCATGCGATGTAGGCACCCACCGAGTCCTCTTGCCGTAAGAAATCACTTGCCACCCGAACCGCCGCTGCTCGAACCTTTGGGTTCCCAGCAGCCAACATTCTTTGCAGCAGTCGGGTATCCAAATAGTCGACATTCAAGCCTGCCCAAAGCAATTCTAGTCGAAAATGCTCGGCATCTTCCAAAGCCAATTCTGAAGCCTCACCGCCCAGAGTAGCCTTTTGCAATTCCGACTCAGCGGCTTCCACCGCTTGAGCCAACGCCTGTCGTACCTCTGGGATTGGCCGTTGTCTTAGCAAACGTTTCGCCCAAAGCCTGGTCGACGCCTCGGGCAGACGCAGTTGTTGCAACAACGCCTGAGCGTCCATCGCGGT
>JBDNHU010000331.1:0-11354 GCA_041688615.1 Mariniblastus sp.
AAGCACCGGGTCAAGCACCGGGTCAAGCACCGGGGCAATTGTCGCCGGAGAATTTATCGGGTCGTCGCTTGATGGAATCGCCAGAAAGTCGAATCGATCATTGGACAACTTGGGTGGCCGATCGTTGCAGTCCGATTTTGGTGAAGGAAAGCCGCCAAGCACTCAAGAGCCGCCAATTTCAGTGGACATTCATGCTTCTGCTATTGGCTGTGGTGGTCTGGTCTTTTTACGGGATCAGCATTGCCATTGGTTACGATTTGGAAGAGGCCGGCGGCTGGCTGATGGAGGGCTATGCCTGGATTTTAGGATTCCCTTTGGCCGTTGTCATACCGTTGGCGACCTATCGTTCGCTAGCGCGTGAATTTGAAGATGAAACCATTCAACTGGTTTCCATAACCACTATGAGCGCTCGCCGAATTGTGTTGGGCAAGCTGGGCAGTGCTTTGCTGCAAGTCGTCGTTTATTTGGCTGCGATTGTGCCTTGCATTGCGTTCTCTTATGTTCTGCGTGGCATAGATTTTGAACAGATTGCGCTAGTATTGGCCGTCGCCGTAACTGGGGCAATTTGTCTAACGTGTCTGTCGTTGATGTTGGCTGGTTTTTCGCGAAATGTTTTTCTTCGCGTTGGTATGAACTTGTTTTTAGTGGTCGCTCTGTTAATCTTTTATCTTTTTTGGTGCGGTTTCAACGTAGCGATTTCCCAAGTAGGGTCGCAAGGGGAGATCGTCATTGCAGCGGGTGGTTTTTGCGCGTTCTTCTTAACGACCAGTTACTTGTGTTTCGAGTCTTGCACAAGTCTGATCTCGTTCCAGGCCGAGAACCGAAGTTCGCGAATTCGCCTGGCAGTGTCACTCCAAGTGATGATCATTTTGGCCGCCATCACGGGGTCGACCGCCGCATTTAGCTCAATCATAGGCAGTGCCCCAGATGTGGGCGAATTCCTTCCGTGGATCGCTTTGTATGCGACTCACTATTTTTGCCTAGTCGGTGCGATGATGGCTAGTGAGCGGCCGGGTCTTTCGAAACGAGTTCAACGTGAACTTCCGCAATCGTTTGCAGGCCGAATCATTCAAGGATTGTATTTACCTGGGCCTGGACGAGGTTACTTGTTTGCCTTGAGCGGTATCTTGCTGTGGAATTTTGTCTTTATGATTTTTACGGTCAATGCCAATCCGATCAATTCTTTCTTTCGAATGCCGTTGGGACCCAGTTGGGATGAGGGGGCCATTTGCGGCTTCCTCATAAACATCATGTTCGGTTGTGCTTATTTGTCGCTCACCTATTTGGTGATGTTGTTTTTGGGTCGCTTTGCCGGAAGCGCCCGAATCTTGGTTGGCCTGTTGTGGACTGTCATTCTGTATGTCTTGGTCGCGACCTTAACGGTGTCGATCCAGGAGATTTTCCGGGGAAGTTATTCAGACTTTTCGTTTGCTCTTTACTTTAACTGGGTATTGGCATTTGATAAGACGCGAATCTCTGGGTCAACTTTTGGTTCCTTTTTTGAAAATGTGGCTTTGTTGTTATTGCCTACGGCCGCTTTGACGGTTGCCAGCGTTTTGCATGCCATTCGCGAACTGGTGACGCCCGGGACGGCGATTCCAGCCCGAGTGCAAGAGGAATTGCAAAAGCAAAAGAAGAAGGTCGTTCCCAAGGGTGAGACCTTCGAAGAGATCTTTCAACAACGGAAATCCGAACAAGAGGCGGGTGGTTAGTCCTGGCTGGCGACTCGCCGAGGTGCAAGCACTGAGGGTGACATCTTATGCTGGCTAATTTCTAAACTCGATGGGCCTGGCGGCGTGTGCGCTGTCCGATGTTGCGTGTCACTCGCTTGCGCTTCGTGCTTGTATTTGGACACCGTTTCGGGCAGCGCAAGCAATTCGTTAGATGGCTTTGGCCCTTCGGGTGGCCGTTAGATTCTGGCCCCCGGATCGTGGCGGCACGGGGTTCACTTCAAGAGGGTCAACCGCTGCCAAATCTTGCCGTCTTGCTAGCGTCTATCTGTGCGACCTTTCCAGCAAAACCTAGATTCATTGGGGTAATTGGGTCAAAGTTTAACGATTGCGAAGGATGTGTGCCGATGTAAAAAAGGACCAGGGGGTGGAATCGATAGGTAACTCGTTGGGCACAGGTCATTTTTATGCCAGCAAATCACGCCGTTGGTGCGAACAATAATCCAACCGATCAGGGAACCGAAACGTTGCTCGATTTGACGCATGTTTTGAAACAAGTGAGAGGGCTTCCTAGCAGGCTATTGCTATGCGTGGTCCTCTTGGTGGGATTTGGATCGGGTTGCACGATGCTTCCGCAGCGGATGGATCGACCGCAGCTTTACAATCCTTTTCCCCAGTTGCACAAGATCGCGGTAGTTCCATTTTTCAATCAAAGCGATTACCCGACGATCAATGGTGCCGACGTTGCCAATGCCTACCGTCATCAATTGCAACAAATTCGCGGCTACGAAGTGATTCCCGTTGGAGTTGTGGACCAATTTCTAAAACAGAATCCGATCGCGATCAATTCGGCGCCGGATTTTCAGCTTTTGGCGCGGCAGCTAGGCGTCGATGCGGTGGTGGTGGGTTCGATTACCGACTTTGATCCATATTATCCTCCGAGAATGGGTCTAGCTGTTCGTTGGTACGCCGCCAATACTTGTTTGCACCCGATCCCGGCAGGCTACGGATTGCCTTGGGGCACGGCTGAAGAAGAATACATACCCGAAGAATTACGTTACGAAGCGGAGTTTGCGTTGGCAACCGAACAGTTGAAAACGCAATCGCCGATCCCGTCATCGTCTTATCAGTCTCCCACACCGGCAGTCGGTAACGGCGTGATTCAGGCTCGCTACCAAAGCCCCGATCACGCGGGACCGTCGATGGTTCGAAATTTTCAACCCGGCACGATGAAGACTCAAGGGCAAATGGTCGGCACTCCAACCCAGCACGTTCAAAGGCAGCAGCAATGGGCAAATGGACCGGCCACCGGTTCGGCGTTGGTTCAGACGGCACCGATGTCAGGTATCGGGGGTGTCCCCATGAACGCCCAATTGCCGGTGGATTGGCCTGACCCCAACGGGTTCGTTCCAGCGCCACCCGCCCCGGAACGACCGGAGTGTCTGCCGACCAACCAGCCCATCATGGAACTGATAAAACAATTTGATGGTAGCGATTCCGATTTCACCGCACGTTTGGAAAGCTACTATCAATTCCGTGATGATGCCAGATTCGGTGGTTGGCAAAGTTATTTGGAGCGGCAAGACGATTTTATTAGCTTCTGTTGCTATCTACATATCTCTGAATTATTGGCAGGACGAGGGGGTGCTGGGCATAGTCGAGTGGTGTGGCGTTGGCCATTTGTCCGATACCAACCGTGACCAGATGGTATTCAAACGCATTTTTGTGGCCAGGGTTCCTGAATCGATCGATAC
Organism: Mariniblastus sp.; assembly: GCA_041688615.1. GTDB lineage: Bacteria > Planctomycetota > Planctomycetia > Pirellulales > Pirellulaceae > M30B19. The sequence continues at coordinate 3,425 of JBDNHU010000331.1, forward strand.
AGGATCTTCACCGGCCAGGATGCAGCAGTGGATGACGTGCGGTTGACTTTACCTTTTTGAAAACTGCCAGCAATTGCGTAATCAGAATGTTCGTTACACCAGGGTACTGGTTTAGGAACACTGATTTCAGAGCGGTTGTTCGGTCGAATCAGTAAGAGTTGGTCTTAGTAGCGATCGGGTCGCATCGCGGCGACCCACGAAATCGATAGCCTTCTGAAGAGGAATTCACGTGTCGCGAGATGTCAATGTATTAGCTTTGGTCAAAGGTGAAGAGCGATTCATCTTTCTTTATACCGACAGCAACAAAGCCGAAACCTTGCGTACATTAGGGCGTTACGCGTCCGATCCAGAAATCAATTTTTCCTGGTACGATGCCGCCGTCTTGAGTCAAAAGCTGCGTCAAAACAAAACGGATGCTGGCTTTTCTCGAATCGATTCGACGGTCCAGCAATCGGGTCAATTTTGGGAGGACTAGGTCTCCAAGATTGTCCGTTCAGGTTTTTCGCCGTGCCTCATCACACTTCCTCATCACACTTCCTCATCACACTTCCTCATCACACTTCCTCATCACACTTCCTCATCACACTTCCTCATCACACTTCCTCATCACACTTCCGCATCACACTTCCTCATCACACTTCCTCATCACACTTCCGTATCGCCGTGCCGCATCACACTAGCCAACGAGCCAAGTAATGCAAGATTCGATCCCTCGATATTTGCGTTACTTGTCGGTCGAGCGAAATGCGTCCGAGTACACGATAAAATCGTATCGCGAAGACCTGGAAGGGTTGCTGGATTACTTGACCGAAGCCTTAGGCCACAGGCCGACCCCTGCCGAAGTGACGCCGCAAATCCTGCGAACTTTTGTTGCAGCCCTTCATGACGCCGATTATGCCAGAACCAGTATCGCCCGGCGGCTGGCATCGATGCGAAGTTTCTTTAAATTTGCTCAGCGTGAAGGCCTGGTGGAACAGAATCCCGCCAAGCCGTTGCGCAACCCTCGACCCCAGCGAAAGTTGCCTCACTTCTTGACCAACGACGAGATTGGCACACTCTTGTCGGCACCTTCATCGACCTTGGCGATGGGATTGCGAGATCGAGCGATTTTGGAAACGATGTACTCCGCTGGCCTACGTGTTAGCGAATTGGTAGGCATCAATGATGGCGACCTTGATTTGACTGACGGTTTAGTTCGCGTTCGCGGAAAAGGAAAGAAAGAACGCCTGGCACCGGTGGGCAGTTTTGCTTCCAAGGCGGTGACGAAGTGGTTGGGCAAGCGAGAATTAGCCAAAGGGCAAGCGATTGATCATACCGCCCCGACATTCACCAATCGCTTTGGGACGCGGTTGACGACGCGCAGTGTCGCCAGGATGTTGGACAAGTATCTATTGCAAACGGGATTGAATCTCCGCACTTCGCCTCATACCTTGCGGCATAGTTTTGCAACGCATTTGATCGACCGAGGCGCTGACATACGCAGCGTGCAAGAGTTGTTGGGTCACAAGAGCTTGGTGACGACTCAAATCTATACCCACGTCAGCACCGCTGGCCTACGAAAAGTTTACGAACAAGCCCACCCCCGCGCCCGAAAAGGCTCTGCTTGAAAAGAGATAATGTTGCGAGTTTGATGAACAGAGCCGAGGGATTTTGATCGAAATAGCTTGTTACTTGCGGTTCTGGGATTTCGTAGGGCAACCGTTTCAGTGAAAGCTTTGGCATTTCGGACTTCGACCGTTTCCTATCGCGAGCGACCCAAAAGTGACATTTTTAGACAACTCCATAACTCCATAACTCCATAACTCCGTTTGAGTGCGTTCCATCTGGACGGCGTGCCCTTAATTTCGTGCTGAGAATTGGCATTGGATCACAGGCGTAGTTCGCTTCTTCTTTTTTTAGAAGTTGGATGAAATCGCTTGACGCAGTACGAAGATAAAGTCAACTTGTTGTAAGCTACAACCTGACGATCGCGTGCTTAGCACTGCTTCACGCCATAGTTGGTTAACCTTGACTTCATAGACGTCTTAACCTTAGGTGTCCTAAGCTTAGTTTGTTTTTTGGGGAGAACGATCATGGTAGATGCGAATCGCCCAACCAGCGCGCAAATCGCCCAACCAGCGCGCAAATCGCCCAACCAGCGCGCAAATCGCCCAACCAGCGCGCAAATCGCCCAACCAGCGCGCGATTTAGCAACGGTCTTGAACCATTCCAAACGCCGTCAGGCCAAACGCCACCATCCCAGAAATTTCGGGCGGCTATCTATCCAAGTTGCGCAATGTTGGTGGGTGTTATTTTCTTAGCCGCATCATGTTCAAAGATAGGGTTTATTTGCACTGATTGGCTTTGGTTTACTCAAGTTTCAAGCCGGTTTCTTTTCTTGCTTTCTATTCCATTGGATCTTCTTGTCGTTTACCTGTTGATTGGATCAATCCTCGGACGTTTCGTAAGGAAATTAGTTGTCGCTTGGATTGCATGTCTGTGTTTTTGTCCGCAGTTTATCATCTAGTCGTAATTTTGATCGGTTACGATTCCAGTTGTCGCTGCTTCGGAAGTTTGGATCTATCCAGTTTTGTGATGCTCTCGGTTAATTGTACATGCGTTGTATTGCTTTTGATGGCTTACTTCTTGGATCGTCGACTTGACCAACAATTTGTAGTTTTTCAGTGGATCAAGAAGACGATCTTTCCATCCCCCACATTTGTGGTTTGGAGTTTAATTTTGCTAACTTCAGTGTTCGTCGTTTTTCGTACGCAGGAGGGGTGAAGACTTTTTCTGGATCAGAACGTGATTGCAGAGGTGACTTTAAATTCCGTGCAAAAATCCGGGGTACAGCATACGCATCAGTGTGTAATTCAAAATCACAGTGATCAACCGATTCAAATTTTGTCGGCACAATTGTCATGCAGTTGTCTGTCCGTTTCAACTTTGCCGCAGATAATAATGCCAAGAAATTCGATCGAATTCAGTGTGTGGGTCGACGTGCAGGCGGATTACAGAGATTACTTTCAAACGGGTCGCTCTGTTCACAGATCGATCAGAACAGGTCATTGTGATGCTTCAGGTTGAATCATCTTAGTAGCTTCTGTTTTTGGAAAGATTGTTTATGAATGTGTTTCTTAGGCAGATTGTTTCTTTTGGGTGTGTTTTACTTTTGCTAGGTTCTGCCATGTCCGTACATGCGGCGTTTCAGGGTCCTGGTTCTAATTGGTTGCCGGCTCCTGAGGGGAGTGACATTGGTTGCGGATTAAATACGCCTCCGAACTGTCCTGGTGCTAATAGATGCACATATAAGTATTGCAGTGGTATTATGGTTCCAGGCGAGTGTGGTTGCATTGTGCCGGCATGATAATGTGGGCTTTGGAAATTGGGTGAATTCCGCTTTGGCGGCGTGACTTTTTTCGTCGGACCTAGCTTGGTGCGGGTGCAGCTTGCTAGGTTCGTTTTCTATTTTGCACTTATTGGATTTAGATCATGTATCTGTCATTAAAGTCCGCCCAAAGAATCATGGTTTATGGGTGGTTCGTGTGTGGCTTAAGCGTAATGAGTTTTGCGCCGTTTTATTGCCATGCAGAAGACCTCTTGGAAAAAGTAAAATCTGGTTGGAGCAAGGTGGCTGATTCGGCTTCGACGATTCGGCAGTTCGATTATAAGGTCGTTCGGACACGGCCTGGAAGTAATGTTTCGGGGACCGAAATAAACCGCGTTAAGATTCAGGACGGGAAGATTTTCTTTAGTACGGCCTATGATGCAGTCGCGGCTGAGCCAATGGGTGAAATTTCGATGCTAAGAATCTTCAATTCACGTTACACTGCGATCGCTTCAGCGCCTGAATTCATTAGTCTGTTTGACGATAAAAGCCAATGGAAGATGTCGCAATTGGAAAAAAGCGATGACGGTGATTCTGTACTACGCAAGAGCGATAATTTTCTGTCCAGTGGCGGGTCCAGTTCAGCAGTTCTTTGGGGTTAGCATTTTTTGACTTTGAGGCCGATTATATTCAAGTCGAAAAATGGCCAGAAAATGTAAATGATGATTCGGTTTTCGAGATTAGGTATACCGTGGATCCAAATAAAGTAGACGACAAACGTTTCAATTGCAAATGGTTAAAAAACGGCACTCTGGAATTGGATCCACTGCAGAATTATCTTCCGATTCGATCGACTATGCATGATATTCATGGAAATGTGATCGTCGAGCGATTTTCTTACCAATCGAACAACGGAGCTTTGTATATCGAAGGAATCGATTCCAAATTCTTTTCATCCCTGCAAGATATGCAGGCCAATAAGGACCCCATACACTCGATTTTGAAAATGGAACGATTGTCTAATGAGCCAGTACCAGATCGCATTTTTGATCTTTTAACCTACGGTTTAGTGGAACCCGTGGAACCAGCATCAAGTCTATTTCGACCATGGAATTTTATCGTTTTGGGTGTGTTGGCAGTAGGTATAGGGATTTTCATGCAAAAGCGGGGCGCCAGCAAATGAAAAATCACGTTAAGTCAAGCAGTGTTGTCAGAGATGCATTTACCCTGTTAGAGCTGCTGGTTGTTATAGGAATCATCTCAATTCTGATTGGGATTTTGTTACCCGCAGTTCAAATGGCGCGTGAGTCAGCCCGGCGGCTGTCCTGCCATAACAATATGCGACAGATTTCGTTAGCAAGTCTCAATTATGAGTCGAGTAAGCGGTATTTCCCAATTGGGTTTCATCCGGGCCCGAATCCTCCTTTGTATGACGCCAAATATGGTAAAACACCTTATTTGGCATTGCTGCCGCAGTTGTTGCCCTACTTACAACAACAATCGCTTTGGGATCAGACGCAACAGGCTTATAGAGAACAATGGTTTCCATACAATTCGGAACTGCACGTTGGCTATTCTCAAGTGCTTCCTGGTTTTATTTGCCCAAGTTCCCCTGATGCTTACCAGTTGGCCGATCATTCGAATACTCAATTTGGTAAAGTTGGCTTGACCTGTTACTTGGGTGTCAACGGAACAAACTACTTAAGCCGAGATGGGATGTATTGCATAGGCACCAAGCGACGTTCCAGCGAGGTGGTTGATGGGATGAGCAATACGCTTGCTTTTGGCGAACGCCCTCCAAGTTTAGACAAGTACTTAGGGTGGTGGTATTGCGGTCTGGGGAACAATGGAACCTTGCTGGGGACCGAAGACATTAATGGTCAATTGTTTGGTAGTGCTGTATGTGGACCTGGGCCATTTCCATACGCGAAAGGGAATCGGTCGCAATGTGACTCCTTGCATTTTTGGAGTGAGCATCCCGGTGGGGCAAGTTTTGCAGTGGGTGACGGAAGCGTTCGATTGATTTCTTATGACATTGATAGTGAAATGTTTAAAACGCTTGGCACCATAAAAGGTAAAGAAGTTGCGATTATCGATTAGGTGCTTGGACAAGTTAACGAGCCAATGTTTTCCTCGATAGATTTTAAGCGTTTGTGACGTGAGATTTGGCTATCGGTTGGAATTCCTCTGGGATAGCGGCGGTCTGATCGTGGGTTACAGGCAGGGGAATCAGTAAAGTATTGAACACTGGAACTTAGTGATGTGGGTCGATGCCAGAGATCGAGTTTTTATTTTTTCTTGTATCGTTTTTGCATTCGCAATGACGTTCCTGATATGTTTGATTGATCCGAATAATAAAGTGATTCATGTAGAAGGGCTGGCTGCCCTTGGGGATCATGGTTCGCGGGTGATGGGTGTTTTATTGGGAGTTTCGCTTGCCGCCGGTACTGCAATCGCTCAATATGGAATTTTTTCGACGCGCGTTTGGTGGCTTCGATTTTCATTGAGTGGTGTCATGATATTGGTACCCGTTTTGTACTTTGACTATGTATTAAAGTTAGGTGGAGTCGATCATTTAGGCGGATTTAAATCATTTCTGGTTTCGGCGCGTCATTTTTACGTGGCGTACATGGTTGGCCTGTTCTTAGTTGGCATTCTAATTCTTCGATTGGTTTTTGATGTACAGCAACAGCAAGGTGTCGCTGAGCAAACTGATTCTGCAATACGAACGAGACGGTGGCGATTATTTCGAAGACTCGGCGGTGCGTTGACGCTTTACTTCATTGTAAATCTCGTTAAGCAGTGGCGGCCATCGCTGAATGATGAAGACCTATTACTAGTTTGCATTGCTATGGTTTTTGCGTGCCTGGCCTTGCTTAAGCTCTTGATTGTTTCCTTGATCAAGAAAGGCTGGGTGAAGTGGTTTTCGGGTTGGTTTCCCTTGGTTGTTGGGATTGGATTGGTAGTTTATCTGCCGGGCTTTTTGACTACGGCTGCCCAGTGGATAGGTGTTCTTTCACTTCCGTCAAAGATCATGATCACTGCTGTTTTAGCTTCTAGTGCTATGCTCCAGTTGTTACTAAGTTCAATCCACTGGGTCAGTCACACTTTGCCTCAAAGGCAACTAAGTTCAAAATTCGTAGAGGTTCACGAATCGGTTGAATCAAATTCTCGGTCGTTAACCGCTGCGATGAACAAACCGATAGTATTGGCGGCAATAATTTGTCTCTTCTCAGCATGTTTGGCGATTTGGCTTCCTGGACTGATTCGAACACGATTTAATTCTTTGGTGTTCGTTTTCACAAGTCAAGAAAATTGGTTACAGAAAGCTACGCTCGCCGCCGAAGTTCTTGCGATTCAACCCAATCCATCAGATTTTCCTCAGGATTCTAGTCTCGCGATCTACAACAATTGGACAATAAGTATTTATCGGGAAGAAATTTTGTTGGTTCAAGTCGCGTTTTCGAAGATCAATGATCCTCGATGGAATGGACTCGAAAAACGCCTATCCTCATTTGTTCCCACCATCACATCGCAGTATTCGGGAAAGTTAAATAGTCCAACATTGGCAAGTAATTCCCAGATGATTTATTGGCTTGATGGCAAACAAGTGTCGTTGACAGATCTGCCCAATGCTAAACCGTTTCCTTTGGGTCGTACCTTGGTGAGAATTGAAGACGCGGTTGTTCATCCCGAAGACCTTATTGCGATAAATGCAAACCGATTTGTTGAATTTGTGAACTGTAAATTCATCTTCGGAGAACATCGCAACGCGACTTACGGCTATCCGATGATTGGCTCCAGCTTTTACTTTCAAGGTTGTGATTTTGATGCCGCTGCGTCCGATTTTGTTTCACGTCAATCGAATCACGCGATCGAGCTAGAAGGTGATATGAGCCATTGGGAAGCTGTAGGATTGGTTCAAAATCTACTGTATTCGGATTGGCGCATCAAAGTTCCAATCGCAAATGCTATAACGTTTAGGGATCAATTTCCATTTCTGATTCGGCTAGGCGACAAAAACGCCAAATCGCAATGGGTTATGAATGTGGGTAAATTGTTCATGCAAGAACGCTTTCCAGCGAATCTAAAAAGCAATCTTTTATTGACGGATAGTGATTCGCGAATTTACGGCATGAACCTGAAGCGCGCACAGAATGTGCGGGCTTTGCAAAAGCTTGCGCCGAATTTAAGTCCAGAAATTGAATTTTTGGTGATTTCCGCAAATTGTGAAGAACTATTTTCGTTTTCGGCGACGAATCCAGGACTGGCGCGAACGTTTTCCAATGTAAAGCATCTGGCAATCGATGGTCCTTCATACAACGGCGATCCAATTCCATTAGCTAAGAATTTTCCAAATATCGAGACCTTGGTGCTTGCGGAGCAGTTGAACAGTTTTGACGTTCAGCAACTATTGTTGCTTCCCAAATTGCGCTGCGTCTTCGTCAACAGTGAGTTACTTGAAGGAGGAGATCTTGATGCACTATTGGAAAGTGATGGGATCGAAAGAATTTTCGTCTACCCAAGTCGAACATTATTTCCAGTAGTGAATCAAAATGAATTGCTTTTGTCGGATAAGATTCAATTGCTTGAAATCGGTGGTCAGACGCCCATGAATGTATT
>JBDNHU010000332.1:0-5601 GCA_041688615.1 Mariniblastus sp.
AGAACTGGGCTGATCATCCACTGCAGCACCAAACCTGAAACACTCGGACTTCCCAACTGGCTGGTTGATACTGGCGTTTCCGCAACCAAAGCTACCCCAATCAGCAACTCACCCCACCAAGACCTGATCCGCAATCTACCACCCCGACGTACCCAACAACTCCTTCACGCCAACGGCGATGTCTGACTTTCGCATCAGCGTTTCCCCGACCAGCATTGCATCAACTCCGGCCTGTTCCCATCGCTGAACTAAGGCTCGATCATGAACACCACTTTCACCTACTAGCAACCTGTCGTTTGGCACCTGCGCGCGGATCTGGACCGTCCGCTCAGTGTCCACCTCGAAGGTATGCAAGTCGCGATTATTGACACCCACTAACCGGGTACCCGTATCCAGCACTTTCTTCAGGTTGCCCGGGTCATGCAATTCGATCAGCACGCCCATCCCCAGTTCCGTCGCCAAGTCATGAAGTGTCTTCAATTGCTGGCCGTCCAAACATTCGGCGATCAACAAAATCGCGTCCGCCCCAAAGGCCCTTGCTTCGTAAACTAGATAATCGTCGACGATAAAATCCGTCCGCAGCAAAGGCAAGTCAACTTGATCATGGATCATTTGTAAGAATGCCAAGTCGCCCTGAAAGTACGATTGATCGGTCAATACACTCAGACAACTTGCGCCGCCTTCCTGATACGCCTTGGCAATGGCCACGGGATCAAAATCTTGACGAATCAATCCAGCCGACGGACTGGCCTTCTTAACCTCGGCAATCAAACGAATCGGCGGAGCCCCCTCCAATGCTTGGATAAACGCCCTCGGGGGTGCAACCTGACCGATCATCGCCTTGAGATCGTCGATCGACCGAACCAATTTCGCGGCGGCGATCTCTTGGTGCTTGGTTGCCACGATTTTTTCTAAGATGTCAGCCAACGCAGTGATCTCTCTAAATGGTGCAGTCCGCTACGTTCCAAAGCTGGATGGAAGTCGGCAAACGTTGAGGATTCAAATGGTATTGCGCAGTGCAACACCTACCTTCAAGGCAATGAAATTCTAGTTTAATCCATGAATGTCGTTTTGATCAGAGCGCCGCACGTTCCCAAATTTGTCTTTTCATTGTTAAATAGAGGCGTAACACGATTCGGACTCTAAGTGGCTAAAGGTTCCATCGATCGCCTGTACACTCGAATTTTAAAGACTTTTACCCCAGTTGGATCGATGGACAACGCACCTATCATTTCGGAAAAATTCGGCGATTTCACCATTGACGGGTACTCGCGTGCCGCCGTTCAAACCTATTGGCGGATCGACGAAATGCACCTGGGCTTCGACCTGGGCGGTCACCCTTGGGACTTTATGGGAGTGCCCAACTGGTTTATCTCTCATACGCATTTGGATCATATCGCAGCATTGCCGGTTTATATCGCGCGGCGACGAATGATGAAAATGGACCCGCCTACGATTTATTTGCCCGAAGTCGCCCTGCCTGCCGTAGAGCAAATGCTGCGAACATTTGTCAAGTTGGACCGCGGACGCTTACCTTGCCAATTGGTGGGCGTCGTCGATGGCGAGGAATTTGAAATTAGCCGCGAACTGGTAGTCACCGCTCATAAAACCACTCACACGATCCCCAGTTTCGGCTATGTGGTTTGGGAACGGCGCAAGAAACTAAAACCTGAATTCCAAGGAATGACCGGCGATCAAATCCGCGATATTCGCCTGAGTGGCACCGAAGTATCGGCAGAAATCCGAGTGCCCAAAATTGGTTACACGGGCGACACTTCACCGCCTGGATTGGACAATAACCCAATTTTTTATCAAGTGCAGGTATTAATCTCTGAATTGACATTCGTGACACCCGAACATCGCAGTGAAAAAATCCACAAGAATGGACACATGCATCTAGACGATTATGTTCAACGTAAAGATGACTTCAAAAACGAAGTCCTGATCTTAGGACACCTTAGCACTCGATATCATGACAATCAAATCATGGACCATGTGCAACGCAAGTTCCCCAACTTCTTGGACGGACGTATGCGAATATGGATCTAGCACCCCAAGACAATTTGTCCAGACCATCGATTCCCGTTTGGTTGCAAACTCCGCGTTCAGTATACGTCCACATCCCTTTTTGCACCCAACGTTGTGGCTACTGCAATTTTGCGTTGATTACCGGTCGCGACGATTTGGTTGATCGTTATTTGGACGCAATTGAAATCGAACTAAAATCACAAACCGCAGCTTTCGCACAGCCGATTCCGATTGATACGCTTTTCCTAGGCGGGGGCACACCCACTTACCTTTCACTGCCCCAAATTGACCGGCTATTTGCTCTGTTGCAAAAACATTTTCAATTCTGCGACGCAGATAACCATCGACCTTTTGAAGCCACGGCCGAAGCGAACCCCAATGACCTAAGCCACCAGAAGGTGGAACACTTTGCGCAACACCGCATCAATCGATTTAGCGTCGGAGCCCAGTCGTTTCAAGCTAAGAAACTAAAGTGCCTGGAACGATCTCATTCGGCAAGCGACATTCAAGACGCAGCGGAAGTAATTCATCGCGCTGGCGCAGCATTGTCGCTGGATCTAATTTTTGCCGCACCCGATGAATCACTGGTCGATTGGGAATCCGATCTCAGCCTTGCGATTGCCTGCCACCCCAACCATTTGTCAACCTACCAATTGACCTTTGAAAAAGGAACCCAGTTCTGGAACCGCTTAAAGAAGGGACGCTTGACCGAAACCGAAGACGATCTAGCCTTGTCGATGTACCAGACGGCGATCCAAATCTTGACAGGGCAGGGCTTCTTGCATTACGAAATTTCAAACTTCGCGTTACCCAACCGCCAGTGCCACCACAATGAAGCCTACTGGACCGGACGTTCCTATTTTTCATTCGGGCCAGGGGCGGCACGCTACGTTGCCGGCGATCGAATCGTAAACCATTCAAGTACCACAACGTACATCAAGAAAATCCTAAACCAGCAAACGGATCCAAACACGACTGGCTCGCTTGGCAATTCTCCAATGCCTGCTTTGTCCAACAAGAACGCTGTTGGTAGCGAAGTGGCTGCCAGCGAAATCGAGCGTTACGATGTGAGAGTGCGGGCAACCGAATATTTCATTTTTGGTATGCGCCGGTTATGTGGTATTTCCAGCGAAACCTTTTACCACGAGACGGGCTTGGGGTTACGTGAATTATTCGCTCCACAAATTGCCAAGCATGTTCGCTTGGGGAATCTTAACTGGAATGGCGAGCGGTTGCATTTGACACCCAATGGGTTATACATTTCAGATTCAATTTGGCCAGATTTTTTGTAGCGTTTACCTAATCGAATTAGGACCTGCTTCCCTTTTCCACCGAAAGCTGCTTACGATGGTAATCTTCGTCTCCCGGGATTTAATGTTTCAATCTAGAATTCGCCCACAAGTTCAAGCGGCAGGCTTTGGCCTAGTGACCGTCGCCAGTTGCGCTAAGGCAATCGATCAACTGCAGCAATTAGTCGTCGAAAGCACAGAGATCGCCGCGGGCAAAACCGAAGAGAATTCACAGGTCTCGATCCCCATTCGATTGGTCGTAGTGGATCTAAAATTAATTGCCAACCAAGAGGAATTGGTGGACCTAAGCCATTCGATTAACTTGACGCAGAAAAGGCAAGCAATCAAGATTCTATCGCTTGCCTACGGACCCCACGTGAAAGTTGACCTGCTGGAATCCGCAAAAGACGCCGGGTTTGAAATGGTAATGACCCAAGGCCAATTCGATCGCGGCTTCGGCGAAGTTCTAGCGGGAATCGTCCAAAAGTAATCGCAAGCCCAACGCGGAACTATCGTAAAGTCAGGCTCCGCAGTTCCATCAAGCCCTGACCCACGACTGTCAAACACCAGGGATATAGCGCCACTGACTCACTTGAACTTGCGACGCAAACGAGCGGTTAAAAGTTAAAAATTCAAAGTAACACTCGTCCACTGCGACCCAACCGGGCTTCTTGAACAAATGCCTTGAACAAATGCCTTGAACATCGGCGACGTTCCTATCGTCACTCTGCGATGTCGAAGCCTTTCTGGTTATCCAGCGATGCCGGTGCTATCGGTGACCGGTTCTCGTTTTTTGCGAATGAATAGTATACGTCCAATTGCAAATGCGCAGCCTCCAATTGCCTCTCGATAGGCGCCAATATCTCCAGAAATTTTGCGATCTGCTCGTTATAGTTCCTGCCGACTTGGTGCAATCGCTACAGCAGGACGCATCATTCCAATAAAAAAAAACGCCGATAAAATGTATAAATCACGATCATTGTTGCAATTCGATAGTCTTCCAGTCCTCCAACAACACAAGAGAATGCCGGCAGGAACAGAAATGCCAATAGCACAAGCGAAAAAAGAATCGGGTTCTCAATACGGATGGAAGCGAGGAATGTAATCAAGCCTGCAAGCAATGTGCCGGAAATGCCGAAAAATTTTGGACTGTTTGATGGCATGATAATTTAAGCAGGATAACGCCAAGTTCACCGGGCCGCGGCGAACGCCTGTGCTTTTATCTCACCGCGCGGCCCGCGGCTACGAGTGCAACGGTTTGTCATTTCACCCAATTCTACTGATTCTCCACCGACAGGGAATCTGAGCAAATCTCATCGCCAGACAGGATCGCAATGGAAACTACATCGATTAGCTTCGTTTCATTTGCCGGTGCTGAAAACTCGTCGCGCCAAACCGCACCCTGAAACAGCACCATTTCATTTGAATCGGACTCATGTTGCGTCAAGTAATCATCAATGAATTTGACGTTGGCAGTTGAGCCGTCGGCAAAAGTGATCTGAATCCCATCTGCGGTTGGTGTATGACAAATCCAGTCCGCGATCACGGAATAGCCGAGGGCCGGTTGTTCCACAACGCGAACCGAAATGAGTTGTGGTGTTCGAAGAGAAGAATATGTTGATGTCCGTATAGCTGCCTCAAGACGCTTGTGAATTGCTTGATCGGCGGCAGAGCCACCATTCCAGCTGAGCCGCTCAAGGGTGTCCGCTCTGCGCGACTGAATATCGTAAAGGGCATATATATACCGTGCGAAAGCAAGAAGAATCACTACAACAATGAGAGTGAGAAGCAACGCAAGAATGCTGTCGCGTAAACGCATAAATGTCTCTTGGGTGTCGTCCGGCGAAAGAACGGTACCGATCACCCAGTTCGCGGAGTGATCTATCCATTGGAAAAACGACCGTTCGCGAACTTGGGTGCATCGGATGGTTCAAGTGAGCCGCTAGGGCGGCGGGGATTGTTTTTGACATAGTGTAAGCGTCTCTGAGCACCGTTGACTGTTTGGGCTTGCTGGGGCGGGCTAATTGCGTTTTAGTTGGCTCTGCCGCTTTTTGTTGTCCCAGCGTTTGGCGCGCTGCGTTTGCTTGCGAACGTCCCGCTCGCTACGCTCCTCTTGGCGATACATGCGGATCGACTCGGGATCAGCCGCCGCCCAATTCCAGGGCAGTAGTGGTTGGTAATCCGTCTCGCCAGCAAGCAACCGCCCCAGCACATCGTTCACGTAAGCCCACACGTCCAGATCGTTCCGGTGAGCACTGCTGACCAAGCTCATCAATCCGGCACT
>JBDNHU010000333.1:0-9913 GCA_041688615.1 Mariniblastus sp.
GAAATGTGTGAAATGTGCGAAATGTGTGAAATGTGTGAAATGTGTGAAATGTGCGAAATGTGTGAAATGTGTGAAATGTGTGAAATGTGTCCAGACAAAGGCCAGCTCACGACAACGCAAACTGAGCCAAAACTCGCGAGGGAAACGGGGTCGAAAACGGGGTCGAAAAACCCAAACGCATTGGAACTCTCAACGATGGTACCAAAATTTAAGCGTCGCGTTCTGACATCCCAGTTTAACAGATTATCCGAAACACAAACAGCGACTCGGATTACACGAATTGCCGTGCCTTCGGTCGCCTGAACGCGGCTTTTGGAAACTTAGTTCAATCTTGATGGCACCAATTTTTGGAAAGGCGAAGCGTTTTATTCAGCGCCATGCTGGAAGGGCTAGGCGTTTATTCCAAAGGGTGTGGGAATGTGAAACATCGGATGCAACATAACATTGAACACGCCTTGCCAACACAAATAGATTGACAATAGGGTCAACCCAAGCTGCAGCAAAACCAAGGCCGAAAACAACAGGCGAAAAGGCCAAATCCAATACCAACGACATCGTCCAACCGGTAGGCATTGCGAAGCAATCGCCAGTTCCGATCCCAGTTCCGATCCCAAGTCCGCAGCACTCGCTTCAAGTACCAAAGATCGTTCAGCCGTGTTTTGCCCGTGATCGACCTTAGCAGCAGCGATCTGAGTAGCTTGGACGTTGCTTGCCCGATAGCCGCTGGCATGGTGCCAAGCCCATCCCCACAAAGTCCAAGTCGGCCAAAGCATCGCTACGTAAACCGCTGAAAGCACCCACCACAATTCGTAGGGAATCATCGCGATCCGAGTCAACCAAAGCGGCGAACTAAGCAATATCGAAAACAGCAACGCGACCGAGATTCGCAAAGGACTGTACTGAAAACGCCTGCCGGCGATCCGCCACTGATAGTAGGCTCGCCAATCCAATGTTTGACAATATCGAGAATGCACCAAGGGAAAATACGACAGTACCAAAAACAAATGCACCAAACCCAAGAAAAAACAAACCCCCTGAGCACCCGCTGCAGCAGACCTAGTCGCAATCAACAACCATAGGGTGGGCCCCGCAAACCAGACCACCATCCCCAAGAACGCCACCAACCCTTGCTTCAAATAGTGGCCAATTCTTAGCGAGAACACGAAATCCCAAAATCTTTCGCTGGCAACCGACAATAGGGTTCCTTTCCGCAAATGACTCAACAAAACCGCCGGAACAAACCACTCGGATAGCCGCTGCAAATGATAGTAATTCTCTACAGTCTTGGGAAATAACCGACCAATTGTTTGTTGTACAGCATACCGGAACCAAGACAAACGCAAGACTCGCTTGGCCAAACCACTGGCCAGATACCAAGGTAGCAGAATTGGCCAAACGAAGTGCCGAAGCTTTCCTCCACATAGTCCAGCCCCAAGCAAATGGAGAATCGTCGCCACGAACAAGATCGATTCGATCACTCGAAGATTCGCGTATTGGTCGCTGGTGGGCGAAATTAGCCAAGCGTCATAACGTATTGTCGAAGCAATGTTTAGCGGTACCAATGAAAGCGCAACCCCTGCCATCAACTTGGCGACCAACCAGCCTTTTTCACGGCCCACAATTCCATCGCGCAGCCGACCGCTAATCGAAACCCGCCGAGTCGCTTCCACCAAGAAACCGAGTGACGCAATCTGCAATAGCGGAATCGTTGACAGCCATGCAACCACAAACCCTACTCCAAACAAACCACCCAAAAACCGAGTGGCCGAATAGGAGAAACCGAAAAATGCAAAACACCAACGTTCGATCCAAGGCGATTCGATGCCCCCTGTGTGAGTCGACTGTAAATCCGCGGCGAACGAATCGGCAACACAAACTTCGCCGAGTGTAGCAACCTGATCTACTTTCTCTGATCCCCATCCAAAATACTGTCCCAGTCCGGCTAACCAACGCCCCGATTCTTCTCCGGGGTAATTAACCTGATTCAATTCACGTGATTCCAATCCTACGGCAATCGCATCGCAACCAAGGGCGGCAGTGATTTGGACGGTAAACGGATCAAGTTGTTTAGGTTCTTTTTTCATTTGCCAATACCAGTGACAGTTCGATTCAGCCCCAACAACGACGATTTTATTAAAAAATCAGTTCGCAATCGCCGCTAACAGCTTAACCCAACTGATGCGATGGGAACAATTTTATTCGTCCGACGAAGTTTCACCCTTGCTAGGAAACAGTCTAGCGGCCCAAGTTAAGCACTACCCATGTCATCCAGTTCTCACTCCAGTCGCTGGTTGGCTTTCCAACACGGACTGTACCGTCTTTCTTGCACGTAGTTACAAGAAAAGCTGGAACAACGGAGAAATCAGAGAGGGATGTGCCCTGATTGAAGCCCACTTGGGGACGAAATTTGCACGAATCCTGCAATTCCTTGTGAAATCTGAATCACCGAAACGATTCTGGTGGTTTGCACAAAGGTCTCGGATAATGTCTGCGGGAAGACTCTATCCTAAGGCTAAGAAGTGACTAACGCTAAGAAGTACATTCCACAGTCTGCCATGACGTGCATTCCAGGGGCAATTTCGCGTTGCCCACTTTCCAATCCGTTAAATTGCCACTTGGCAACCATTTCAAAATGGTAAATTGAATGAACACACATTCCGACGACAATCCTAAAGGAAGCAACGAATCTCTGCCCAACACCCAGGAATCTCTGCCCATCCCCCAGGGTGCGGAACCTGATAAGACCTTAGTGACTGACGCAACTCTCGAAACTGGGACAAGGCTTGAAACTGGCCCGGCGACCGGCATTGAGAAGATATCCGGGTTGGCAGATCGACGGGTAGAAAATGTCCCGCTGGCCCCGGTTGCGACTGCATCGCCCAACCAATCGGCGACGTTCACAATTTCGCCAACCAATACGCCAACCAATACTCCAACCCAAATCCGCAAACAAGGGCGTTCTGGATTCATCTACCAAGCGGGCTTCCTTATGGTGATGCTGGCAGGCATCTTTTATTTATTACAGGTGTCGACCTCTCGCAATGAAATTCGCAATGTCGATGCGACGGTATTAAAGACCAGTGCCCGCGCGACCATTGAGGATTCGTTACCCGAACTTGATCAACAATTTATTGAAAGCTGGGCCGAGGCAGGGATCGCCAAAACACCGCAAGCCGGTGAATCTTTACTGATGCGAAGAATGGCCTTGGCGTTAACCGGAACGCCTCCGTCTTTGGAACAACTCCGCTGGGTTCAGCAAATACCCGAAGAGAAGCGTCTGGACCAATTCTTAGCACACTTACTGCAAGATCGCTCATCCCACGAGTACTTGGCCGAACGGTTGTCTCGTAGTTGGATCGGAACCGAAAATGGACCGTTTGTGGTGTTTCGCAGGCGCCGTTTCGTCGATTGGCTGGCAGATGAACTGGGTAAAAACCGTCCGTATGATGAATTAGTTTCCAGTATGCTAACCGCTCGTGGGCTTTGGACTGACAACGGAGCGGTCAATTTCTATACCGCACAATGCGATCAAGAGAATGAAAATCAACTTGACACCATTCGCTTGACGGGGAAAATCAGCCGCTGCTTTCTTGGGATGCGACTGGACTGTTTACAGTGCCATGACGATTTCACAGGTACCACCGAGGTGGCTCCCGAGGGCGAACCGCGTGAAGGCAGACAGACCGACTTTCATGCAATTGCATCATTTTTCGGCCAAACCACTATCTCGCCAACCGGCGTTCATGATGACACTACGCGACCAACGTATTCGGTAGAATTGCTCGGCGATTCAGAACCTTCGGACGTTCCCGCTTCGGTTCCTTTTGGCAGTGCTTGGTCCCCGGGAACAATGCACGATCAGCGTCTATCCCAAGACGAAGTACTGCGCCAGCAATTTGCCAACTGGTTAACCCGGAAAGAAAATCGACCGTTCGCTCGTTCGATGGTAAACCGCACCTGGGGCTTACTATTCGGAAAGCCCATGACCCAACCGATCGATGACATCCCGCTTAACGGTCCATTTCCGCCTGGTCTTGAAGTCTTGACCGATGATTTCATTCAGCATGACTACAACATTCAGCGATTGATTAGCCTCATTGTTAACAGTGAAGCGTTTCGTCGCGACAGTCGCTCGCAATCGCCTCTGTCGCCCCAGCACGAACACTTGTGGGCATCGTTTCCGTTGACAAAAATTCGGCCAGAACAGATGGCTGGCACCATTTCACAAGCCGCTTCACTTTCCCGACTGGATGATAGCTCACACATTTTGGTGCAGCTGGTTCGCTTTGGCGAGCAGAACAATTTCCTGACTCGCTTTGGTGATTTGGGGGACGATGAATTCAAGAAAGTCAGCGAAACGGTTTCGCAACGGTTGCTTCTTTTCAACGGAGAGATGATCAATGAACGGCTAGGTAGTGGCGGACTACCGTTCAATAGTGTTTCGGAATTGAATCGCCTAAGCCCAGACAATCCAACACTGGTGACAACCTTGTACAACATCGTCTTAACACGCGACCCGACCGAAAACGAATTAGAGTACTTCCTTCCGAAATTCGACTTGGATCGACGATCGGCAATTGAAGACACGTTTTGGGTCTTGGTCAATTCGTCTGAATCCCTGTGGAATCATTAAGACGGGTTTCGATGTTGCTGCACGGATTGATCCAACCCATTCACGGCGAATCAGCAACTTGGGCAGTGGCTAGGATTGTACTTTAGGATCCTAGTTTATAACGTTCGCTTGAAAATATGCTCTTGATGAAAGTGACCCTACGATGAAACAACCAGCGAATGCTTCAGACCCATCTTGCCGCTCGCAATCTCACTTCTCGCGGCGCAGCTGGCTACATTCAATCGCTTGGGGCGGCGCGTGTTGGCTAACGCCATTGGCCGAAACTTTAGGTCGCATTCATCATCAAGATCTGCATCAGGATTCAGCCGCCAGCCGCTCGATCAAGCAAACCGTCACACCCGCCAAAAGCTTGATTGTGATCTGGTTGCAGGGGGCGCCCAGCCAGCTGGAAACATTTGATCCGCATCCAAACTCGAACATCGCCGCAGGGTCCAAGGCGATTGACACGAACGTCAAAGGCGTACAATTTTCAGACAACTTACCGTTGCTGGCTGAACGAATGGACAAACTTGCGATTCTTCGAACGTTGACCAGCGAAGAGGGCGATCATGAACGCGCTATCCACAACATCATGACCGGTTACCGCCCCGAACCGACTCTTATTCACCCGTCGCTGGGCAGTATCATTTGTCATCACACTGAAAACGAATTGGAAACATTCGACATTCCGCGACATGTTTCGATTTTAGCCAATGATACCTCCAGTCGCGGTGGATACCTTGGTGCCAAGTATGATGCGTTTCGAACCTACGACCCCATCCAGAAGGTGCCAGACATTCAATCCTACGTCGATCAACAACGGTTCGACCAGAGACTAGACTCGTTGACGAATGTTGTTGAAAAAGAATTTCTACGAGGCCGCCTTGCTAAGGAGGAGCTGCTGGCGACTCAGAATACCTTCAAGATGGCGACTAGGATGATGTCTTCCCAGCAATTGGCTGCGTTCGACGTGACCGGAGTGTCCCAAAACCGCCGCGACAAGTATGGCGATTCGGCATTTGGGCGGGGTTGCATCGCTGCCACCCAATTGATTCAAACTGGCGTTCGCTGTGTGGAAGTCGTTCTAAGCGGTTGGGATTCACACGCCAATAATCATGAAGTCCAATCGGCCAGATGTGCGACGATGGACCCTGCAATCGCAAGTCTATTGGACGATCTTCAGGAAATGGAACTGCTGGATTCGACGATGGTTCTGATCGCAGGTGAATTTGGTAGAACCCCCAAGATGAATGTAGCCGGCGGCCGAGATCACTGGCCCCATGGCTTTAGCGTTGCATTAGCCGGTGGCGGCATCAAAGGTGGACGAGTGATCGGCGAAACATCTCCGACACCCGCCTTAGAAAAAGCCGCCGCGAGAAAAGACTTGAAGAACCCGCACCCCGTCGAGGACCTACACTCGACCATTCTGCACCAAATGGGAATCGACTACCAAGCGACCATCCAGACGCCGATCGGTCGCCCGCTGCAAATCTCGGAAGGAAAGTTGATCACAGACCTGATCGGTTAGCGTTGCCATTAAATGCTGGCGTACAACCACCGCCTACGATGATTCTTGAGAGGACTTGGGTACCAAAGCGATGATTGTCTGCTTAGCTGACGGGACCTTGGCCCAATCGGTGGTGACGACCTGCAACCGCTTGTTGGCATCAATCACAAACAACAACCGACTGTTGACTCCATAGCGTTCCTTAAATTCATCGAAGGTAAATTCGTCCGAAAGTGTGGTGGCCTTTATTTCGTAACCTTCGGCGAGTATCTGTTCCATCGTGCGAAATGAAATCTTGCCATCAAACAAAATTCGCCCTGGCAAATGCACAAGATCTTTGGAGCGGTTCCCGATTGATTTCGGATTCAATGGTAATTGATAAACACTTGATCGCCCAAAATAATGAGTGTATTCTTGACAGGCCAATAGGTTAACCTCATCATTGGCAGTCATTGCCAACAGCTTACCTATGCCATTTAGATCCGCCTCTTCGTGCACGTTATCCGAAAGAACACTGGCACAGTGCGCTCTCAACCCACTCATCTTTGCCGCAGTTACATTCCGATAATTGGTGTCGACCAAAATCACTGGCACTCCATTCTTGTTCAGAACCAAAGCCAAGTCCCGCACCCAAACCTCGCCACCTGCAATCAAAAGGCCCTGAGGATCCGCATCGGACAACCCGAGATATCTAGCCAAAGGCGCCGCCGTCAAACCATAAAAACCGACGGTTCCAATAATTACCAAGAACGTGATCGGCACTAATTGCTCGGCTTGTTCAGCCAAGACGCTAAGGTTTGGATCGGTCGCACTACTGGTCAACACTTTCAAAGCAAACACACTGGTCACGGCGGCAGCAACAATTCCCCGCGGTGCCAGAAATCCCAGGAAAATTCGCTCTTTCAAAGTGGTTTCCGTCCACATCAAACTAATCAGCACACTTAGCGGGCGAATCACAAACAGCATCAATAGGATGAAGAAAAAGCCGTTCCACCCCAAAGCGTAGATCGATTGCAAATCCAGTCGAGAACCCAAGACCACGAACAAACAGGAAATCAAGAACACGCCCAAGTGCTCTTTAAATTCCACAATGTGACTAATGGCAACAGCCTTTTGATTGGCCAGGAATATACCCAGCAAGGTTACCGTAATCAGACCTGATTCATGTCGTATCGCATTGGAAATTGCAAACGTTGCCAACGCAGTCGAAAGTATCAATACTCCATGCAAGTAATCTGGGATCAAATAGTAATAAAGTAGTGCAGTAACGATCGCAGCGGTGATTAATCCAACGACGATCCCCACCGACATCGTAGTCACTAAAGTCGTTATGGCACTTAGAATTTGGTATTCTTGCCCAGTGGAGACCAGCACCTCCTCAAAAACCAGCACAGCTAGGACTGCACCAATTGGGTCAACAACAATCCCTTCCCATTTCAACATCGATGCAATTTTGGGAACAGGCCGAATGTTTCGCAGCAGAGGCGCCACAACCGTCGGGCCGGTAACCACCAAGATGGCACCCAGTAAGATCGCTAATCTCAAATCCATACCCAGTAGTTGCCAAACCACGAACGTAGTTAAGATCCAGCTGACAACGACCCCAAGTGTGACCAAGCGAAACACCGGTCGCCCAGCTTCCTGTAATTCCGAAAGCCGCAAGGACAGACCGCCCTCAAACAGAATCACCGCAACACTAAGCGATATCAACGGAAACAACAAATGAGCCGCCGCATTCTTACCATTCGATTCTGCGGTATGCTCCAAGATTGCGTCAATATTTACAAACTGCCCCAACAAGACGCCGCAGATCAGCAGCAAAAGAATGGACGGAACTTTCAATCGCCAGGCGATCAACTGGGAAATCACCCCCAAAAGCGGCACAAGGCCCAAATAATAAAACAGCGATTCTTCCAAAGGTCACTTCCCATTCAAACGGCAACAATAGCAAACAATTGATCTTCGTTGGAATTTTAGTGACTGCTCAAGATCAGTCCATGCCAACTGGGCCAATGAAAGGACATTCAAGCCACTAATGCCCAAACGCCACGGCGAACCACCCAATCATGTTTGGTAATTTATTGAGGAACCTGCACCTTCAAATTTACAACGCAAAAGGATCGCGATAAAAGAGCCAAATCCTACTTCGAAAACAATCGAAAAATACACCGCAAATTGCCTCGGTGCTCTACGATCCAATCGAATGCTTCCATCCCCCGGATTTTTCGGCCAAAACTGGGGTCAAGCACGCCATTTTTAGGCCCTCGGCATCACATGAATCCACCGGCTGGACAACACCGGGGACTTGTATTTGGGACCCTTTGGCGATAATCTCGGTGTCTGGAACCCCCGGTCGGAAAGGGGCTGTTTTAGCATTTCAATCGAATGACTTGTTGCTTGGATCGGATCTAAAAATGCGAAATGTGGTAGCGTTGGTACTGGGTGGTGGACGCGGCAGTCGACTTGCTCCGTTGACGGCAATTCGAGCCAAGCCTGCTGTGCCATTAGCCGGCAAGTACCGATTGATTGATATCCCGATTTCCAATTGTCTAAACAGCGATATCAATCGAATTTATGTTCTGACTCAATTCTTGTCGGTCAGTTTGCACAGCCACATACGCGGCACTTATTCGTTTGACCAATTCAGCGGTGGCTTTGTTGAATTGTTGGCCGCGCAAGAGACCAGCAGCCAGGAAACCGATTGGTACCAGGGCACAGCCGACGCAGTACGAAAGAATTTGACGTACATCGAAGAACACGGCGTCGATTATGTGGTGATCCTGAGCGGAGACCAATTGTACCGCATGGACTATCGCCAAATGCTGGACACACATATTAAGAACAACGCTCATGTGACGATTGCCGGCCGCCCTGTGACTCGGGAAGACGCAAAGGGTTTCGGAATCATGCGAATTGACGAAACTGGTCGCGTGGTCGGCTTCTTAGAAAAGCCACAAACCGAAGAAGATATTCAAATGGTCCGTATGGATCCTGAATGGCTTGATCAGCAAGGCATCCAATCACATGGTCGGGATTGCCTGGCAAGTATGGGCATTTACATCTTCAATCGCCAGACTTTGATGGACGTTCTGAACAAGACCGACTACGCCGATTTTGGAAAAGAAGTTTTCCCCGCTGCGATCCGCTCGCGAAAGGTCCAAGTTCACGTTTTTGACGACTATTGGGAAGACATCGGGACCATTCGATCGTTCTACCAAGCCAACTTAGATCTATGCTCGAAAAATGCAGAATTCGACTTGATGGCAGCCGACGCGCCGGTTTACTCGCGAGCCCGGTACTTGCCGCCGACCCGAGTCCAAGATGCGAAGATTTCGGGTAGCTTGATTGCGGACGGATGCCGAATCGGAGAAGGCTCCGTGATCGAAAACAGCATCATCGGTCTGCGTACCGTCATCGGTAAGAATGTCCACGTTAAAGACTCGATTATCATGGGTGCCGATTATTTTTCGGGTGGCGTTGAAGCGGGTCCAGACACCACGGGAGTTGAACTAGGAATCGGCGACGGTTCCAGAATTGTCGGGGCGATCGTAGATAAAAATTGCCGAATCGGTGCCAACGTGACCGTAGAAACCGGCAACGACGCTCCTGATACCGATGTGCTGCATCCTCAGTTCGTTGTGCGTGATGGGATCCCGATCATCGTAAAAGGGGCCGTGATCGTAGACAATTGGACTCTCCCTCGACCGTAGTTCGACAGACAGGTCGATGGCAGACAGGTCGATGGCAGACAGGTCGATGGCAGACAGGTCGATGGCAGACAGGTCGATGGCAGA
>JBDNHU010000334.1:0-11455 GCA_041688615.1 Mariniblastus sp.
CACTTTTTACGATCTTGCGCATGTAGATCATTGGCCGAAGCACGAATTCTTTCGCGGGAACCTGGTCGAGTGTTTTGAATATCCTGGTCGTTTTGACCTGATCTTATCAGCAATGCAACAACAGCCACTTGGGCACGTTAGGGTTGCTGCGGATTGGGGAATGCGTTGGATCCAGGAAACCCACGATCAAGAGTACTTAGATTTCCTGCAATCGATCCACCAGCGTTGGGCGATTGAAACCCAAGCAAGTGAACCGCAGAAATTGGAAATCATTCCTCACACCTTTCCTACCAGAAACTTAAGACAAACCAAACCCAGTTCAATCTTCGGCGAAGTTGGCTATTTCGCCATGGATACCGCGACGCCCATCACGTCAGCAACCTGGCAAGCGGTCTATGGTGCGGCTCAATCGACACTCAGCGCCGCCAATGACATTGCCAACGGTGCTCAGGGCGCATTTGCTTTGACTCGCCCACCCGGCCATCATGCGTCCGGCGACGGCTTTGGAGGCTATTGCTTTCTCAATTTCGCAGCAATCGCAGCTAACGTTTTGCTATCCAAACTTCGCGACTCCAAGCAGCCTGAACGTGTTGCAATTCTGGACGTGGATTTCCATCATGGCAACGGCACGCAAAGCATTTTTTACGCTCGAAGCGACGTATTGTTTACCTCGATCCATGCCGATCCTCGGCAAGCCTATCCCTATTTTCTGGGCCTTGATGACGAACGGGGCGAAGGGGAGGGCACGGGTTATAACCTAAATCGGCCGCTGCCCTTGGGGACCGCTTGGCCAACCTACGAAACAGCATTGCAGCAAGTCCTTCAATCAATCCACGACTTCGACGCCAAGTATCTGATTGTCTCTCTTGGAACAGACACTCACCGCTTGGATCCAATTTCCGGATTCGCGTTAGAGACCGAAAACTTTGCAATGATTGGGAAAGCCATCGCCGGGTTAAATTTACCAACAGTGTTCATCATGGAAGGTGGTTATGCCACCCAAGTGTTGGGTGAAAGTGTCTGGCAAACGCTAAACGGCTTCCAAGAATCGACACGTTCGCCGACCTTCTGATCGCAATGAACATCGTCCGATTGCAATGATGTGGCACTGCTTTGCTGTTCTCAATAACCAGGCTGCAAAGAATCGATAAGCGATGCCATTCTGCTGCCACTGTTTTGAGGCAGTACACTTGCCTGAATGAACGTACTGAAGCCATAAATGGTTGGGTCCCCAGGGCTGGGCAAACTTTCAATTGCCCAACAATTCAGCTAAGATAGTCTGCGTAATCACAAAGAGACCTAGCGGCAACACAGTCGTTGGACACGGATGCTTCGACCACATCTATCCGAATATCCCAAGTCAAGGTAAACCTGATGAGCGATTCGCATAAAAACAGCAACTACATGCACAAGTTCACCCGACGTGAAGCGATCAAAAAAACCACAATCGGTTTGGCAGGCTTGGCGGCTACCAACTTCATTGCACCCACGTTTGTACCGGCATCAGCCTTCGGTGCCAACCAGCGAATTACGACCGGGCATATCGGCGTGGGCGGACAAGGCACTGGCAACCTAAAGAACTTCTTGAAAAACGCGATTGCGGTCTGCGATGTGGATAGTCGACACACTCAGCGTGCCGCGAAGATCGTGACACAGGCCAATGGTGTATGCCAGCAATACGATGATTATCGCAGGTTGCTGGACCAAAAAGATATCGATGCGGTGGTCATCAGTACGCCAGACCACTGGCATGCCTTGCCAACCATCCACGCTTGCCAAGCTGGAAAAGACGTCTACGTCGAGAAACCACTTAGCCTGACCATCGCCGAAGGTAAGCGAATGCTCCAGGCGGCCAGGCACGATAAACGTATCGTGCAAACCGGTTCACAACAACGATCTAGTTCGAACTTCCACCGTGCTTGCGAATTAGTACGCGGAGGTGCTATTGGAAAAATCTCGGAAGTTCACGTGGGCATCGCCGAAGCCAACCACCCATTTCGCAAGTCCAAACCGATTGCAAATGCAACCTCTCCTGCAGAACTAAATTATGACATGTGGGTTGGGCCGGCACCCTGGCGAGACTACAACGAAAAGCACGTCCATTACAACTTCCGCTTTTTCTGGGACTTTAGCGGCGGCCAAATGACGAACTGGGGAGCCCACCACATTGACATCGCGCATTGGGGAATGGGCTGGGACGCATCTGGACCACAAACGATTCAAGCCACGGCAAAGTTCCACCCGGATGGCTGGCACGATGTTTCCGAAGAATGTCGCATCACCTACACTTACGCCGACAATGTTCAAATGATCGTCGGACAACAACAGCCTGACATCAAAATGGGGACTAAGTTCATCGGTGAACAAGGTTGGATTTATGTCAATCGTGGAGTGCTAAAAGCCAGTCAACCAGAAATCCTGATGACGGTTCTTTCTGCAAATTCTCCCAAGTTGTATGTCTCCAATAATCACCATGCAAATTTCCTGGAATGTGTTGCCAGTCGTGAACCGTCGATCTGCGATGTCGCCATAGGACATCGAACAGCAACCGCTTGCCATCTGGGGAATTTGGCAATCCGCACTGGGAAGAAGTTAGTTTGGGACGCCAAGAAAGAGATCTTGGTGGGAGATGACGAAATCGCGGCGATGGTGGATCGCGACTACCGATCTCCATGGACAAAGTCTTAATCGTTTTCAAGGCCAACAATCAGCCCAAGACCCTGAGCCCAGAAAAACGCCTGAGCCTGTTAGCCAGCAGGGGCGTGATCGCGCAAAACCATTGAACATCAACTTCTTTTCAGAGACGGAATCACTTGTGGATTTTTCAGCATTCGAAGCATTCGCCAAAAACGGAAATCGCGATAAAGCATTGGGGAATTTGGCAGAAATACTAGAGGAAAAAAAACAATACTCTGCTTGGTTTGAAGCCCTGAAGATGCGAGCCCGACACAATTTGGGGCTAGAGATTTGGTCGGGCGATCAAGATGGTGATCTTCCGATTTCCGTGCAACGACAATTGGAGGATTGCTTGGTCGATGCATGCCAGATTGTGGGGGAAGCCATGATCAAAGACGGACACATCCGCGACGGATGGATGTATCTTCGACCGGTTGGCGACGCCAAACGAGCAAAACAATTGCTGCACTCGATTCTCCCCGACGATGACAACACTGAGCAAATTATCGATGTTGCAATAGGGCAGGGCGTTAGTCCGGCTTGGGGGTTCCAGTTGACACTCAATCGCATGGGCACATGCAATGCGATCACGGCCTACGACACTCAAATGCATTCGGCCGCTTTGACCGAAAAACAAGAAGCCGCTGGCCGATTGATTGAACATGTTTACGATGAATTGGTTTCCAATGTAAAACACCATCTTGCCAAGACTCTGCCGATCCCTCCTGGAAAAGTCAGCCTAGCAGAATTGATCAGCGGACGACCGGAACTATTCGCCGACGGTGGCTACCATATCGATGTGACGCACCTAAGTAGCGTTTTGCGCATCGGACGAATTGTTGACGATTCAAAAATGCAACAATTGGCGATTCAACTATGTGAATACGGCAAACAATTGGCTGAACTATTCCAACCCCCAGGTCACTTGCCATTCGAACCCTACTTCGAATCGCATCGACTTTACTACAGCTGCTTAGTTGGCGATGAAGATGCAGCACAAGGCTTAGATTTCTTCAAACAACAGCGAGCGAAGGCGACACTTGAAACCAAGGACCCCACAAACACGTTCAGCCTTGAAACTCAAATGGAGTGCACCGAAGTGGTCGTTGAATTACTTGTCCGCACGCACAATCCGGAACAAGCAATCGAATTGCTAATTCAACAATTGGATAACAGTGCCGAACACCAAAGAAGTCGCTGGACGCCAATCTTATTCAATTGCTGCCAACAGGCCGGCGACTTCACCAAACTAATGGAGTATAGCCGCAAGACCGAAGACGCCCTTGGTTTCGGGCTGGCCGCAATCTACGCGCAGCCCAATGATTCCAAAGCTTAAGTTGCGACCGGGAACGTGCGAAGCATTTGACGCTGAAAAAGCAAGAACAAGCATTCACATCTAAAGAACAAGCACGCACTGGCGGTAGACAGGCCGGGCAGAGAATGACCTCCGACGAAGTACCGGCGAAGATACCCAAGGAATCGCACCGTTGAATCCCTTGGGGGTGTCACGATACTAAGTGTGTCACGATACTAAGTGTGTCACGATACTAAGTGTGTCACGATACTAAGTGTGTCACGATACTAAGTGCGGAATCAAACTTTCCAGGGTGATCTATCGAATTTGGGATCTAGGTCAAGTGTAGCCGCCCAATGAAACGACAGTCCACTTGGTTCATGTAACCATACTCGACCGTTTGCACCAAAATTTGCGTCTCCACTTCTGCGCAAAAATCGATCGTTTGCTTTTGGATCTGCAAACGAATCGCGACGGATGTTTTCGCGAATGTCATCGGAAACAGGAAGCTGACTCCATCCAATCCCAGGTCGTATGCTTTGACCTGGAACAATTGATGTGGCGACGGCATGATTCCACCGGCGTAGGGTGCAATCCAAATCTGAGTCCGAAAAGAATGGCGAGCCGGGTCGATCTCTACTTTGTTGAAGTTTCTGGTCTTCAAGCCATAAAGCAAATCCGATTCTAAGCGCGATCCCTCAAAGGATTGTACGACTTTCACACCCGAATCAAGATTTCCTTCTGAATTTGGCAATCCGAAACCGTTGCCGCCCACTGACAGACCAAACGCGTCATTTGCGGAAGTGAAACCGGGTACATTGTCGCCACCTGCGGGCAACCCGGCCGAAGCAGAAGGATCTTGATACGCCCCCGACTGATCCTGCTGTCGCTGACGAGTCAGCGATTGACGAAAGTTTTGCAGGGAATCCTCAGGCATGATACCAACTTAAACATCGCCAGGTGTTCACGAGCCCAGACGTTTACAAATGTTCCAAATGGCCCTTGGGCAACTATTGCACATAAACCGAGGATTTGACTGCCGGATATCAACAGATTAACGGGAAAAGCGGTGAATCCACTGAAAAAAACCCGCACTGTGGTGACTTTACAATCGTCACCGTCGCTATCAACCGCAAAGAACATAAAGACCGCCGCTACGACAACTTTTCCTTGATACGTTGCTTTGCTTCGTTGGGCATGGATTCACCTGAATCGCTCTCCATCCGCTGGACATCGCGTCGAACCAGTCGTGTCAATCGCTTCATATCCTTGTCAAACCTGCGGCAGAGACTGCACATGCCCAGATGAAACAGCAACCCAGTCCCCTCAAGGAATGATATTTTGGTGTAGGCTGCTTTGGATGACCGTTCAGACATTTCTCTGCAATTCATCCATCGAAAACGTCGCTTGAACCAATTCACGATGGGACACCCCCTTCTAGATTCAATTTTTGCTGCAGACACTTTGCCAAACGCAATCGAGCTCGATGCAACAAAACCCAGAGATTGGTCGACGAAATTTCTAACTGTTGGCAAATGTCATCCGACTTTAAATCATCAACTTCGCGCATCTTAAATGCGTTAGCTTGCCGCGTTGGCAGACCTTCCAAGCAAGAATAAAACGATTCCCAAAACTCCAAGTTCTCGATCGATTGGCTGGGACGGTCTCCAAACAACTTGGGCTCGTTGCGCCAGTTTCCAGACGAATCAAAAATCTGATTCATTGCACTTTCGTCATCCTCGGCAATATTGGCTTGCCGCCCGCTTTTACGATAGTAATCAATAATTTTTCGCTTCAATATCCCGTGCAACCAAGCAGCAGGTGTGCCTGCACCCGAATATCGTTGGGCACCTTTTAGCCCCGCCAAGAAAGTCTCTTGCACTAATTCTTCGGCCAATTCGGCCTTGCCAACTCGCACGATCGCATAGCGGTACAATTGATCAGCATACTGATCAACCCAATCCTCGGGGGCAAGTTCAGCTTCCGCGTCAAACATTCGCTCGATCAACTTTCCTTCTCCTTTGTTGGACATCAGGCTCTCATTCATAGTGGTCATAATCGCGTTATCTGATTACCCCGTTTGGGAAACCAAATCCCCCCAATCTTTGACATGATACTTGATTTCTCGCGTACGAATTAGCTGACCAACGAGTTCGAACCAATGGCATATTCCTTACATTCTTTTTCAATATTCGGCAGAAACCAAGAAAACACTGGAACTTTTAACCTTGAATAGGGCATCCAAAAGACTGGCTTTATCTCGGTGACCTACCATCGAAACGAAACATTCTGTCGACTTTAACAACATTTTGAAGATTGCATCTTTGCGCTAAAGGCTCTAACCTAAAATTGGATCTTCAGTAGACTCAGGTCGACCACCCACTGACGCCGGTCAGCCAAGGTAGCTATCGAATCCTCACCTCCCAAAATCTCCTCGAAACATAGGTGGCATCCTACATCATGTTCATTCCCAAAAATGTGCCGCAGACCACTCGTGAAAAACAAGTGGATCACATCGCTTTCCTGCCCCCTCGGCACAACGATTATAGAAAGCACGGTAGCCCCAGCGGTTACTGCCTAGCAATGACACTGTGTACGCTGGCCTTCGTGTCGACCGGTACCCACTTAGTTACCTCACCAACCCATGCGTTCGCACAACCCAATACCATCGTGACCTTGGCAACTCAGGATCAGAAACAAGAACCGATGCCCAAGTATTTATTTAGTGAAGATACTTCGATCCCAGTCATCACCCTAGATATTGGCGGCGGATTCCGAGCGCCAATTCAAGACTTTCAACGCGAACCGACCTTAGAAATCTATGCGGACGGCCGAGTGGTGGGTGGACGAAACTCACCTGTGATGATGATCGGCGAAGCGAAACTAAGCCCACCCGAATTGCAACGATTGCTTGATTTCATTATCGAAAAACACAATTTCTTGGAGACCTCGCCAGAAAACATCAAGCAAGAATTGGTTGGCTACCGTTCGATGCTGGCCGACGGCCCAACGTCGACCGTCAAGGTCTTCCTGAAGGATAAAAACAATCAGCTTTCCGTCTATGCCTTGAAGCTCACCGCACGCCAATTACCCAATGCGGTGGGAGTCCAAAACTTATTAGAAATCGAAACTCAATTGCGTCAAGTCAAGGTATTGGCCGATGCCGGCGGGAAACAAGCCTTGCAAGAATTACTAGATTCGGTCAACGCCAAGTTGCGCACTCAACTTCCCGATCAAGAACCATTGGGTGTACCTGACGTCCGAAACGTTCAACGCAAGGCCGACCAAAGCCTGACCGCATCGTTCTTCAGAAAGATCGCTAATGACCCTAATAATCGCGGCATCAATGCCACAGTTAGCCGACCGACCGCCGATGCAGCGTTGAGTGTTCAACTGGTGATTCAGTAAATAACACCAAGCGACACCAAACAATGCCTAAAACACACACGGGCAACCCATCGCTTCCCATCAACAAAAACGGCGGCCCAGCCAAAACTGGGGCGCCGTTTTTTTTTAAAATTGCTAGTCAATCGATACCCTGTATGACAGGTCGGCTTCCAGCAACACTAGCCGACAAACCTACCCGAACCTGCGGGCATTATTTCTTGCCGGTTGGCAAACCCATTATTTTGACAACTTTGCCGCCTTTGTCTTCGGAACCTTCAGCAGCCGTTCCAATCACAGTTACCCAAAGGTTTCCATCTTCGTCAAATACCATTGCCGTGGGTTTATCCAAACCGATCATTGGCTTGGATATGCAAGCATCTTCGCCTTCGGCTACCAAGCGAAACAACCCGCCTTTGGTGGTATCATTCCAACAGAAATCCAACGCGTAAAGATGGCCGGCGGTGCTGTACCCAACCGCTGTGATATCGCTAAGTCCGGTCTTGAAATTACCAGCTTCTTTGCCATCGCTTTCGCGATAGAACGTCAACAACGAATCGCCTGGCACGGTAATCTCACCCATTTGACCAACCACAAGGAAACCATCAGGATGGACACAAATCCCCACAGGGGCGTCCACTTCGGTGGCCTCTTTGGTGGCAATAAATCGAGTGAAGTCCTTTAAGACACTTCCTTCACGCGTCGCCTTGCCAACCCAACCCTTGACGTCGTCACCGTTCAAGGTTGCGTAAACTCCAGTCGCGGTCACCGCCAAAGCATAAAAATTGCCTTCGCCCTTGATGTCTCCGTCCGCGGCCATCACCATCGATGTTTCCATCGCATCTGCTTTAATAGCGGCTTCGCCGGCGGCTGGCACTTTATAAACTCGCAACAGTTCTTCACCGTCTGGATATCCACCACCGCCAACGACCAAAGTATCTTTATCAAGGAAAGCCAAACCTAAAGGCCCAATCGCGTATTTCGGTCCTTTGCCGTAAATGTCCTCAGGGAATTCGACAACCACTTCTTCCAACTTCCCCTCAACCCAACGTACGATTCGTTTGTTACCGCTGTCGGCGATAAAAACGGTCTTGGTTTCAGGTTGGATCGCGATCCCACACGGGTTGTAGAGACCGTCGATGGCAACTTCCATCGATACGCCTTCTTGGGTCGCGACTGCCGGAGCCGCCGGTGTTTCCGGTGCTGGTGTTTCCGGTGCTGGTGTTTCCGGTGCTGGCGTTTCCTCAGCCGGCTTGTCTTCTTCTTGCGGTTTCGCTTCTTCCTGAGGTTTCGCTTCTTCGGTTGCTTCCTGCTTCGCCTCTTCTTTGGTTTCTTCCTGCGTCGCGGTCGTTCCGTCTCCGCCTGCGTCCTGTCCCAGCAAAATCATGTTTCCAGGGAACGTCATCGCCGTCATCAAACACAAGGCCATGAACCATTGCTTTTTCATTATTATTTCTCCAAATCGATGGTTGATTGTTCGCTTGCCAAACTATTGGCTCAAATTGCCAGCGAACCGGCAACCGAATCCCTATCTATTCGAACTCCAAAGGCATCAAAACGCAATCCGTCAAGAAATTACCAGTCCTCAACCGTTCATCCGCACAGAAGTTCATTATTCAACGCTTTGGGGCAAATTCGGTGGGTCAATCACCAAGGGCTGCTCACTGGTCAAAGCCTCTTTCAAGAAAGTGATCAAATCTGCCTTCTGCTGGTCGGATAAACCCAATGAGTAGATCTCTTCATCCAATTGCGGATTGTCTGTTCCACCTTTGTTGTAATAGTCGACAACTTCTTCCAATGTTGCCAAACTACCATCATGCATGTAGGGAGCAGTCAAAGCGATGTCACGAAGCGATGGCACTTTGAAACTTCCAAGATCGCCTTCTAAGTTCGAGTGCACAAAGCGTCCAAGGTCCGGCTTCAGGGAATCAATTCCTATCCCAATGTTGTGAAAAGCGCTATTGGAAAACGTGCCGCCCGCATGACACGCACTGCAGTTCGCTTTCCCAAAGAACAATTTCATCCCGGCAGCCGCCGATGGACTCAGTGCTTGTTGGTCGCCGGCCTTGAATCGATCGTAAGCGGCTTCACCACTGACAATCGTTCGCTCGAACGCCGCCAACGCCAATGCGATGCCTTCGCGATTCACTTGCGTGCCAAAGACCGCTTGGAATTGTTCCTGATATCCAACAATCGCGGACAGCTTTTTCTCCAATTGCTCCAAGGGCATGTTCATTTCAATCGGATTCTGAATCGGTCCCAATGCCTGGTCTCCTAAACTGGCTGCCCGACCGTCCCAAAATTGAGACACACTAAAAGAACTGTTCAATATCGTGGGTGCATTTCGATTCCCCTTCAATCCGTTGAATCCAGTTGAATGCTTCGCAGGTTCGGACCAACCATGCTGCGGATCATGGCACGACGCACAGCTGATCGAATCGTCGGCCGATAATCGCTTGTCAAAATACAATTGCTTGCCAAGTTCGACCTTCGCTTTGGTTATTGGGTTCGCCTTGGGAATGTTCATTTTTTTATAGGTACTGGGCAACTGCACCACAACCTCATCTTCTTCAGACTCAGCTCGAACCATTTCACCTGCGAAATAACTGGTCTCCCGTAGACTACCTAAGGCAAATTCAGCCCAAACGAAATTCGCAGTCCCAAGACTGCGGTCGCCACTTGAAATCGCAGCCCACGCACTAACCCAAACCAAAGTTAGACTAAGCACCAAGATCAGCACCAGCGGCAACGACCTGTTATGCCCAACTGCCTTATGACCAACTGCCTCATGCTCAACTGCCTCATGCTCAACTGCCTCAGGTCGTAACCTACGGTCTTGTGTCTTTTGCCGCGTCATGTAAACAACTCCCAATTCAATGCTAACCTTCACCAAACATCGTTACTACAACGCGACGACCCCGCCTGACGTCGCTTCGTCCTAACGCTTTTCAACACCGCCAAATCATGTCTATTTCTCAAGCACACCAATGCCTCTTTGGACCTCGTATGCCGCAATCTTCTCTTCCCATTGCAGTGTCAAACCAATGTCGTCCCATCCGCTTAACACGCACTGTTTGCGAAACGCGTCGACTTCGAAATCGGCTGAAAATTCGCCACACAGCACCGTTTGCTTAACCAGATCTACGGTAATTTCTTTTCTGCCGTCGCCAATCACTTCAAACAATTTCGAAATATTACTACGCCCCAACGGAACAGGCAAAACACCATTCTTAAAACAATTATTGTAAAAGATGTCGGCAAAATCCGGAGCAATCACGCACTTGATTCCAAAATCATCCAATGCCCAAACGGCATGTTCACGACTGGAACCGCAGCCAAAATTATCTTTGGCGACCAAAACAGAGGCCCCCGAATATTTTGGCAAATTTAGTTCAAAATTAGGATTGGCCTTCCCTTGAAGATCAAAACGCCAATCATAGAACAGAAATTGCCCAAAGCCCGAACGTTCAATTCGTTTCAGGAATTGCTTTGGGATGATTTGGTCAGTGTCCACATTCGCTCGATCCATCAATGCGGCCACGCCCGTCATTCTTGTAAACGCTTGCATATTCTTTACCTAATTATCTCTCATAACATCGCCCGCCTTGGCTTCCACCTTGGGGAACGAATGGACCAAGCCAACTCATGAAACGCTAAATCATGAAACGCCCTATTACCAAAAGGCTGTCCAGCGAACACGAAATCGCGTTCGAATCAATCGCCCTACCTGCCAGCGTTAACGAAAATCCCAACGACGGATATCTACAAAATGTCCTTGGATCGCGGCCGCGGCAGCCATCGCGGGCGATACTAAATGAGTCCGCCCCCCTCGTCCCTGACGACCTTCAAAATTTCGATTACTGGTCGAAGCGCAGCGTTCCCCCGGTTCCAATCGGTCCGGGTTCGTCGCCAAACACATGCTGCAACCGGGCTCTCGCCATTCAAATCCCGATTCGACATAAATCTTGTCCAAGCCTTCTTTTTCAGCCTGTCGTTTTACCATACCACTGCCTGGCACTATCATTGCGCTAACCTTGGGCGAAACCTGATGGCCCTTGCATACCTTAGCCGCCAATCGCAAATCTTCGATTCTGGCGTTGG
>JBDNHU010000335.1:0-7810 GCA_041688615.1 Mariniblastus sp.
CGCCAGTTCAAGCGAAGCCAGTTGCTGCCGGTTCAGAAGGCTCGGCGAAGACTGCGGTTGACCCCAACGCGCCGGTTGCTCCAAAAGAACCAACCAAGCCGAAACTTCAAGCCGAGTTGGAACCTTATCGTCGATTGTTCAAGCAAGAATTGGTTGCAATCGTTGAAACCAGCGACGCGTTGTCCATTGGATTGGCGTTGAAGATTTTTCGGGATGAATTCGGTGTGCCCACGGTAATTTCTGGTGATGATGGATTGGAAGTTACGGCGGCAGCGATTGCTGCGGCGGGTGCTTCGTTTGTGGTGGGCCCGACATTTGTGGGAACGGTTGACGGTGAAGAGGTGAATTACGCCCAGCGATTGTCCAGCAATCAAATTCCTTTCGCCTTTCAATCCAAAGCAACCACAGGGTCGGCCCAATTGCCGTTGGCGGTCGCTTACGCGGTGCACCAAGGGTTGGGAGGTACCGATGCATTGCGCGGATTCACTTCGGGTGCTGCGGCCTTATTGAAGCTGCCCGGTGTTGGTCAGTTGAAGTTGGGTGGCGATGCGGACTTGGTCGTATTGAGCGGAAAACCATTTGAACCGTCAACTCAGGTTCTGGCTGTCATGATCGACGGACAGTGGGTCTATAAGAAGGAGATCGATCAATGATTAAGTATTCAATGGTGGCGTTGGCCGCAAAGCGATTGCAGCAGTGTTTCACACTTGGACTGCAAGTTTGCCTAGCGATGGCGTTGATTGGCCAAACAGTAAATGCTTACGGACAAGCCGATCAGGCCTCTGGGACGAAAGCTGAGACTGAAGCAGTTGTAGAAAATTCTGCGGCCAAATCCAGCGTGGCAGTTTCAGCAGGCGCTGCAACATCGCGGCAGGAAGTGAAGAAAGAATTTCCGAAACTAGCCATTCACTTTGGCAAGATCATCACGTGTGCTGGCGATCCGATTGTCAACGGAACCGTATTGGTTTCCAAAGGCAAAATCGAGGCGATAGGACCTAGTTCGTCGGTTGCAGTTCCTGAGGGATATCAGGAGATCGACCATCGTGAAATGTTTGCCATGCCGGGTTTGATTGAAGCGCACAGTCACGTGGGTGGTTCGGGCGACTTGAATGAAATGGTTTACCAAACCAATCCCGAATTGAGAAATTGGGACCAGATCATCCCACACAATCCTAGGTTGCAAGTT
Source organism: Mariniblastus sp. (assembly GCA_041688615.1). Classification (GTDB taxonomy): domain Bacteria; phylum Planctomycetota; class Planctomycetia; order Pirellulales; family Pirellulaceae; genus M30B19. The sequence continues at coordinate 1,187 of JBDNHU010000335.1, forward strand.
GCCATTGCGGGCGGCGTGACCACGATTTGTCTAATTCCTGGAAGTGGAACGAACATGGGTGGTTGGGGCGTGTTGATGAAAACAGGTCCCGGCGAACCCGAGGATGTGATCATTCGAGCACCCGGCGTTTTGAAGATTGCTCAGTCGGGAAATCCAGAACGCCAAGGCGGCGAAGTCGGTTCTGGCCGTATGGGTATGAACCATGTGATTCGACAACAGTTAATGGAAGGTCGATTGTACGTCCAGCAGTGGGACGATTTCGAAGCGGGTAAACTGACCAAAAAGCCAGAAGTTAATCTGCGATTGGAATATTTCAAGCCTCTGTTCCACCGCGAGATTCCGGTAGTCGTTCATACTCAGGCGTACCAAGTCGTTCAATCAACTTTGCGAATTCTGCATGATGAAATGAACCTGAAGGTTGTGATCGACCACGGGACATTTGACAGTTACAAAATCTCGCAAGAGATCATCAAGCGAGACATCCCCGTAATGGCGGGCCCCCGTGGATTTCGTTACGAACCTGAAGATGGACAGATCAAGGGCATTGTTGCCGAATTCGAGAAGCGCGGCATTACGTCTTTGGGCGTGAACACGGACGCGCCTGTGATTCCTCAAGAGGAGCTGTTCTTCCAAGCTGCGATGGCGGTTCGGTTCGGCTGGACTGAAGAACGAGCGATTCGTGGAATCACCATCGAACCTGCAAAGGCGTTGATGATTGCCGATCGTGTGGGGTCTTTGGAAGTGGGTAAGGACGCGGATATTGTGGTTACCACTGGATCGATTATTGATCCTCGCAATTATGTTAAGCAAGTCTTTATCGACGGCAAGAGTGTTTACGATACAGCAATAGATCGCCGTAGATTTTAGGTTGTGTTGAAGTCCCAGTAGACAGTGGGCTGTGTTGCATTGTCTGCCACGCGAATGTTTACGGACAATCCAATAGTGGACACCGTTGCAGCAGATGAATTCACGGTAAGCCAAGGCCTGGCCTGGTAGCTTTGGTTCATCGAGCGACCAGCGTAGAACGACGGTGGAGAACAGGACAAGGTTGGTTAAGCCAAGTCGCATGACATTTGGAAGCATTACATTAGCTTGTGCTACTTGTTTCGAATCGACACTGAACTGGTAAATGGTAAGTCAAGTTTGACTTGACTTACCGTGATTGGTGAAATCATTAACTAGATAGTCGGCCCGTAACTACTTGGCCGTTAGTATTTTCAAGAAGACGAAGCAACGATGAACTCTCGCTCATTGATTTCGATTCCTTGGCTGTTGGCATTTCTTCTTTTGGGAGTGATCGTCAGTGGTTTTTGGATTAGTCGCGCTGGTGCACAAGAGGGCTCTGAGGCAAAACCATCGACTGAAACTAAGGGTGACAGCGACGGTGACGCATTTTCCAATCGCCTAACCGCGATGGTCGGAGCCACCATTGAGACCGTTGGGAAGGCGGGCCAGATTAAGAACGGTACGATTCTTATTCGCGGCAGCAAGATTCAGGCGGTAGGGAGTGACATTGAAATTCCCGTAAATGCATGGGTAATTGACGTCACAGGGAAGACGATTCTACCGGGCATTGTTGATCCGTATTTCGTAGTAACTGCGGCACGTTCAACGGTTGCTCCGGAGTCACGGACTGTTACCTTCGGCGGCAGGACATTTACGATTGGCGGTGGAGCGGCACCTGAATCCACCGCCTTTTTGCGATTGGCGGATGGTTTTGATGTGCGAACGGGACCTTGGAGTATTGCGATTCGCAGTGGCATCACGACGCCTCATTTAGTGACGTCAGGTTTCGGGCAGTCGATTATTGCGAAGACGATCCCCGATCACGAGGAATTGATTTTGGACCAATTGGATGGCACGCTTTTTGTTGCGGCCAGCACTCGGACCGATAGTATGAATCTGCTTCGCAGCGGTTTAGAAGAAAAGTCTTCGTCCGGAAATGCTTCTGGCGGAGACGCACGGGCAAGATTGGCCGCGATGCGTGGCCGTAGTGGTGGCGGTCGCGGTGGCTCAGATACTACGACTTCAGGTGCAGCATCGCCTGCTTCCAGCGATGGCCAATCGGAAAAGAAGTTGTCGCTGTCCCAGCAGCTATGGAACGACGTTAAGGCAGGCAAGAAGACATTGTTTGTCAACGCCAACAGCGCCGCCGCGATCGTTCATGTTCTGAAAATTGTGGACCAGGCGAAGAAGGCTAAAGTTGTCCTAATTGCCGATGGTGCTGACCTCTTTCAAGCAAGAGAAGCTATCAAAAATTCTTCAGTGATGGTCGTGTTGCGACCGCGCTTGGAAACGGTGCCAAACAGTGCAACTCGGTTGAACATGGCAAAAGAACTGCAAAACCAAAAGACCAACTTTTCGTTTTCACTTTCACTTAACCAGGCGGACTACAGTCAGTCTCAGGATACTCCGCTGTTCCCGGTGTCCGCGTTGGTTCATACCGGATTGTCACGAACCGCAGCCTTGGAATCGTTGACGATCAATCCAGCGAAATTGCTGGGAATGGAAAAAACGATCGGGTCGATCGAGGTTGACAAGCAAGCGAATCTGGTGATTTTCGACACCGACCCATTGGAATCAGTGGGCCGTGTCCAGCAAGTTTATGTCGATGGAAGGCCAGTATATGAAAACCAGTAGTAATAGGAATTTTGCTGTGCGAATTGCGATTCTGGCTTTGACTTTTGCCTTGTCATTTTTGAACGGCACGGTGGACGCACAACAACGCGACAGATCCAGCGTTGAGCGGCAGGAAACTACCCCAAAGCCGACCACGCCACCTGAAGACAAGCCCGAGGAAAAGACGCCCGAGGAAAAGGCGCCTCAGGAAAGCGAATCGAAGGATGTTGTAGCCTTGGTCGGCGGTGATATTCTGACCGTGACACAGGGCACCATTCGGCGGGGAACCGTATTGATTGAAAACGGCAAGATTCTGAAAGTTGGGCAGAACATCGAAATCCCTCAGGGTGCCAAAGTGATTGATACCACAGGGAAAGTGATTACACCCGGTTTTATCTCGCTAAATATGACCGGGATTGGCCTGGGTGCATCGGCGGCTGATTCGGGTGCCAAGTATGACGATTCGTTAGACCCATTTGATAATAATATTCGAATTGCCTTGGGTGTGGGGATCACAACGGGTTGCACTCAAATATCTCCTGCCGGGCAAGGTGGACGGCGCCGACGTGCTGAAGATCGCTTCATTGGGTTGGAACCTGATGATGTGATGGTCGCCCAAGAGATGGATGACGCGGAATTTGACTATGGTGAAGCCACTGCGTTGTGCCCGTGTTGCGGATTGCCAATTCTGTCTTTTGAACCAATCGAACCTACGCCGCCGGCGACCATTACTGCCCGTAATCATGCCGTGGTGAAGATGAGTTTCGGTCGACTGGATGGCATGTTAGTCAAGAAAGAGGTTTTCTACGACGTCGTCCCAGGTTCACTTGCAGGCGCTTTCAATCAGCATAATTGGCGACAACAAATCAAGGCGGCCAAGAGGTATTTGAAAGATGTGGCGGACTATGAAACGGCATTGAAGGCGGCCAAAGAAGGCGAAAAACCCAAGGCCCCGCGAAAGACGGCAAGTGATTCGCTGTTAGGATTAGTCAAGGGTGAGATTTATTTGCGCACAGGGGCGAATTCTGCTGCCGAGATTCGGTCGATGGTGGCTTTGTCTCAGGAGTTAGGCTACAAACTCTGTTTGGATGGCGTGACTGAAGGCTGGTTGACTACTGAAGAATTGTCTTCGGCCAATGTGTCGGTTGTGATTACTCCGCGAAATCGCCGCGATGCCCAGCGTGGTGAAGAAGGTAAATCGGGAAGTTGGGTCGAGATGCCTCGCGTTTTTGAAGAGAAAGGAATTGCTTTCGGCGTTAGCGCCCTCAGCAGTTCGATCAGCTTGAATGGGTTGGCTGGTCGAGACCTGACCAGTTTACCGTTGGAAGCAGCATTCGCGGTTCGAGGCGGATGCAGTGAGGCTAAAGCACTTGAAGCGCTGACGATCGTGCCTGCCCGGTTGTTAGGTTTGGAAGATCGCCTAGGAAGCATCGAAGCTGGGAAGGATGCTGACCTGCTGATTTTGGACGGCAAGCCGATGGATTATCGAACCTATGTTGAGACCGCGTTTGTTAATGGTGCGATGGTTTATCAACGCAGTGTCGATGCGGTATGGCCAGTGTTCGAAAAGAAATGACAGGCGATCATTAGATCTTCTTGGTAGAACCTAGCAAGACATTCAAAGAAAGACTACCAAGCGAGCTTCTGGGATGATTCCGGGTTGCTCGCTTTTTTGCATCAGGGCTTTGCTTGAACTTCGCGAACAGATCCAAATGGACGGCCGGTTGCCGCTGTGTCGAAGGAGTCGTTGACATCAAGTCGCTTGTTCCGGGCGGGATAGATATAGAATGACACGGTCTTACCTTCGGCCAGTTCTTACTACCTAGGACCACTACCATCAGTACGCTTGCTGCAAGTGGAAAGCCGATGGCTGTCACGATCCCAAATTTTTCAATGCTAAGGGTCCGCTGCGTGGAAAGAAACGCGACCTATAGGAAGGCGGAATCCGAGTGCCCACCGTTGCATGGTGGCCCAAGACGATCAAACCCGGAGCTACGCAGCACGTCGCGGCATTTTGGGTTTCTCCTGTTACCGCCGGCCAATTGGCTGGGGCGGTGATTCCAAACGATCATGATGGTGTATCGTTGGCACCCAAGTGGTAGGGAAGCCAGATCAAGCCAAACATGGATTTTTGTATTGGGAATTTTACGAACAGGGCGGAAAACAGGCGGTACGGTTGGGTGACTGGAAACGGGTTCGCTGGATGGTGGGTAAGGATCCAGATGGCCCGATTAAACGGTATCAACTGGGTCAAGATTTCGGAGAAACCAAAAAAGTTGCAACGGATCATCCTGATGTCGTTAAGCGAATTGACCAGATCATGTTGAAATCTCAGCAGCCACATCCTCAAGTGAAATTCAAGAAGCCATGGACTGCACAAAATTAGAAAGGGGTGGGTGCAGTGTTCTTTGTAATTGAAGGTGAAACCGTTGAGCGAAATGATCCCAAACAAAAAAACCACGCCTGGGGACAGTCTAGGCCTTTCAGGCGTTGCAGATTGCGCCGCAAATGATCTGGCTCGATTTAGACCCAATATGGACGGTTTGGTAGGCGGTGCCCCGGTTCAAGGCACGTTTTGTGTGAACGGTGGGCCATCAAGTTGCACGGCGAATACCGCGAGTTGCACATTCGTTGCACGGCGAACCGTTTCAGGCAAATACTTTCCACCGGCGAAACAAGCTGCAGGATGTTCAATTCACCCAGAAAGTAACGGTTTCATACCGAAAATCGCTACTAGAAACAGTTTCAATAAAAAAAAAAGCGTTTCAATTGAAACGCTTTGAAAGTCACCCGAAACGGTTGAAATAGGCCAGGCAGGACTCGAACCCGCGACCAAGGGATTATGAGTCCCCTGCTCTAACCAACTGAGCTACTGGCCCTTCTTAATTTTTCACCTTATTGTTCTTGATTGCGAAGGTTGTCTTCGCAAATTATGTTGTGCGACTTGCAAGCATCAGGCAAGCGACGGTAAATCTGGCGATCCCTTGGGCTGGCGGTTTGCCAGTGGGCCAATTAGCGTCTAGCGAACGGATTGGCGTCGTTTGTGAAACCGGGTTTTTACTCAGCATCCACTGTCCCCACTGCGTCGTCTTTTGTAGTCAAAGTTTAATCAATGGAAGCCAGATTTGCCATCGGCGGCAACGGTTATTTTGGTTCGGACATTCCCCAACTACCGATTGGTTTGTGCGACGATTGAGGCAAAAATGCGGAATTTGGCTCGCAATTTTCAGGGTTTGGATTTAAGGAAGATTGGCAAGGGGCAGTTGGGCAGACGCTCGCCCAGTTACTGTTTTCTAGCAGGCAGGCTGAAGGAAGATCGAGTCGTTTGGGCTGTGGAAATTTAAATTTGGGTGATTTTCAGCGTGATGTTGTGTTCCATTGTCAGCGCCGGTTTCTAGCCCGTTGGCGTCAGGGGATGCTCGACAAACCCAATTCCTTCGGAATCGCCCGAAGCCCATTCCAGATATTTGACGCAAATCGACGTCCACAAACATGGGCTCTTGCCAGACTAATTCGCACAATCGCTATGCCTTGATGACGGGGGGTCGGGTAGAAAAATACGTATCGCTGCGTTTCCACGTTCGGCCGCCCACATTCTTTGGGTCGATCCGTTGGGGGAAAATCGATTTGTGGTGGAACAAATTCTTAAAAAGGCCGGGGCACGAGTCAGCTTTGTTCGTACGTTGGTAACGCGATCAGTTGCCAACCGACTGCGTCGATCTTCTTCCAGTTTGTCAGTTGCGGACCGGCACCGTGGAAGAGTTTGGCAGTGGCTTACTGAAGAGTTTTGATTTTCTTCCGATTGTTGGCATCTTTAATGGAAGTCATTCTTTGGATGCGCGTTCCAAAGTGAACCTATTTAGCGCAACGATAAGTAAACCCGTCAGTCCTCAAGTCTTGTTGGAAACTTGCGTTGGTTACTTGAAATCCCATTCGCAGAATATGGTATGCACGATGAAACCGTGTGCGATGTCGAATTTAGTTTTATGATTGGCGCCAATTACA
>JBDNHU010000336.1:0-6598 GCA_041688615.1 Mariniblastus sp.
AGTGCGGCAGCTTCATGATGCTGGATCCGAAACCGCGCAACCGTTATTTAGAATCATCAGTCAAATAGCCTACAGTTGCAAGGAGGATTTCCATCGTTCAAACTGTTGCCGGGAAACTATTGTACCCTTAAGACCAAATAACAGCCAAAGCGTTGGACGGATCCAACCGCGAGAACTTGTTTTCGTTGCCCAGTCGCCAAGGATGCAAACCCACTTTTAGGCCCAATCAGCCTTAATCGAATTAGAAAGCTGCGAAATGAGTTACTATCTTGGAATCGATATCGGGACCTCGAGCACTAAAACCATTTTGATTGACCCAGAAGGCAACATTCTGGCCGAAGCGACCGCCACTTACGGTCTTTCGATTCCCAAGCCGTTGTGGTCGGAGCAGGATCCCGAAGATTGGTGGCAGGCAACGGTAAAAACCGTTCGCGAAGTAGTTAAAAAAGCCGGCATCGACAAAGCGGCCGTAAAGGCAATTGGTCTTTCGGGACAGATGCACGGAAGCGTCTTCTTGGACAAGGACATGAAAGTCATTCGCCCTGCCCTACTATGGAATGACCAAAGAACTGCTGCCCAATGCCAACAGATTGAACAGCTGGCCGGCGGCAGAAAAGCGTTGATCAAGATGGTGGCCAACCCAGCATTGACGGGTTTTACCGCACCCAAAATCCTGTGGCTGCGCGACAATGAAAAGAAAAATTTTGATCGAACCGTCAAAATTTTGCTACCCAAGGACGATGTCCGCCGACGAATGACCGGCGATTTTGCAACCGATGTCAGCGACGCCAGCGGCATGCTGTTGCTAGACGTTGCTAAACGACAATGGTCCAAGCCGTTGCTTAGCAAATTGCAATTGGATGAATCGCTTTTTGCAAAAGTTTACGAATCCGAAGAAGTTACCGGGCAACTAACATCGGCCGCCGCCAAGGAATTGGGACTAACGACCGCTTGCTTGGTCGTCGGTGGCGCAGGCGACTGTGCCGCGAATGCTTTGGGAACCGGCGTGGTCAAGTCAGGTACCCTTAGCACCAGCGTGGGTACCTCGGGAATCATGTTCGTACATAGCGATCAAATGGAATTCGACCCGGCCGGTCGATTGCACACGTTCTGCCATGCAGTCCGAGGCAAATGGCATATGATGGGCGTGACGTTGACTGCCGGTGGAGCCCTGCAGTGGTTTGCCGAACAAATTGCGACCGAATTGTCAAAGAACAAGAAGGTGAACGCGTACCAGGTGTTGTCCCAAGAGGCAAGTCAAACGCCCACAGGCAGCGAAGGCCTTTTCTTTTTACCGTACATGACCGGCGAACGAACACCTCACGCTGACCCCAACGCACGAGGCGCTTTTGTCGGACTGACCCTGAAGCATAGTCGAGGACATTTGGTGCGCTCGATTATCGAAGGCGTCACGTATGCGATGCGAGATTCGCTGGAAATTTTGCAAGGCATGAACGTGCCAGTGAAACAAATCCGGGCATCGGGCGGCGGCAGCAAGAATCCGTTTTGGCGACAATTGCAGGCCGATGTTTTTGGGCAACCGGTTGTAACCATCAACGCCGAGCAAGGACCCGCGTTCGGCGTCGCACTGTTGGCAACCGTCGGTGGCGGCGAATATCGCTCGGTCGAAAAAGCCTGCGATGCCACGATTAAGGTCGTCGAAAAAACGCCCGTCGATCGAAAGGCGGCCAAAGTTCACAATTCGAATTTTCCCGAATTCCAACAACTTTACCGCTCTCTGAAGGACGATTTCGTTCGCATCGCAGAACTATAAATGTCGGCCAGCAGCCACCATGAAAATACCTCTACACAACGCCAGCAAGTGGCTATTGAATTCATTCGCCTGCGCTGAGTGCTGCTATGCGGTAAGTTTCCCCTGCCGCTTGCCTTAGCAAGCGTTCAAGAGCAAGAGAAGTGTTCCAGGAACATTTGGTAAGCGCTCCAGAAACATTTGGTAAGCGTTCCAGGAACATTTAGCAAACTTTGTGCCGGTGGTACTTGAGTTAAAGCACAGCGGTTGCGCACTCCGCTACCACCGGTGAACCCGGTTCAATGCGAGTCGTGACGGACAAAAGATGCCTGCAATCGTATCGGAAATTCGCATCTTGCAACGATTCCACTTGATCGGCAGTTGGATTTGATTCTATAACCCAAGATATGAATTCGAGTTTCTGGGTCAAGTGACAGATTCACGGACACTCAATAAGAGTTAACAGAGGACCTTGTGAGAATTTCGTTGCGTGGGGCTGGAACCACTCTATAAACTCATACTCGAAGAACGCCCTGCCGCTTCCCCGGCTTTAGCCTTTACCGCAGCCTGTTCAAACCTAAGGAACCGCTTCATGCATGCACGAAAACAACAAGGTTCAAGCGAATATCAAGCGACCAAAGTAGATTCAAACACGATTCGTCGAACCTTCGTGCTATCAGCCAAAATTGAACAAAAACGCTGGCTAGAAAATCCGTTGAATGTTCAAACCGCTGTATCTGAGTTCACCGGCAAAGGGTCATCTTGGACCAAACGACAGAATCAGAAGTTCAGCGAATTGAAGAACTCTGGTGACTCACTTTCCAACAACGGCACGGACGCCCCCAGTCGTATCACGGGTGACGACGACGGAGAATCTGGATTTTGTGGCGGGGCATTTTGGCCGGTTGAATCGCTGATGCAATCGTTTACTCAACCAACACCCGCGATTCCTACCGGCGTTAACCTAAGCGTCAATACAGTCCACCAATTGCTTGAGGACATGACAGCCGACGACTCGAAAACGGTCACGCCGCAAGAGGCTGGAATCGATGCCTTCGCGTTGACCTCCAAAGGTGATGCCCTGCACACGATTTACCTGGACTTCAATGGCCACACCACTGCCAACACCGACTGGAACGATACGTATAACGACGGCAAAAACTTTACGACTCCCGCGTTCAGCATGGATGGATCTAGCAGCTTCAGCACTGCAGAAACCGCACGAATCTTGAACATCTGGCGGCGAGTCGCCGAGGATTTTCGACCGTTCGATGTCAACGTGACCACCAAAGCTCCGTCTATCAACGACCTACGAAAATCCAATGCCAACGACCAGCGCTGGGGCATTCGAGTGGTGGTGGGCGGTTTGGGGAACCAGTGGTTAGGGCAGTCTGGGGGCGGCATCGCGTTTTTGGATTCATTTAACTTCGCCTCCGATACCCCGGCGTACATTTTTTCTGCCGAGTTCGACGAAGATGAAAAAAATGTGGCCGAAGCGATCTCGCATGAAACCGGACACACGCTGGGCCTAATCCATGACGGGCGGAACACCCCCGCCGAAGAATATTATGCAGGCCACGGGACGGGAGTCACCGGTTGGGCTCCGATCATGGGCGTGGGTTACTATCAAACGTTAACCCAATGGTCCAAAGGCCAATACGGTTCGGCCAGCAATCCGCAGGACGATTTGAAAATCATCACCACCGAAAACGGTTTCGGCTATCGCAAGGATGATCATGGAAATTCAGTGTCTGACGACACGATCATGACATTGAATTCTAACAACTTCGTGGGCAGTGGCATCATCGATCGCAGTAACGACGTTGATTTCTTCAGCTTCGGCGTTCAAACTTCTGGACGATATCAGATCAATGTCTCGCCTTTCTTCAAGGGGCCCAATCTGGACGTAGCGGTACGACTTTACGACGGCCAAGGTAGCCTCCTAAAATCGTTCAACCCGCAAGCTGAAATCAATGTCGCTACCTTACAAAGCTTTACACCAGGTCAATACTTTCTACGAGTCAACGGAGTGGGACTGGGCGATCCGGCCACGACAGGATACTCCGACTACGGCAGCCTAGGGCAGTACAACATTCGAATCATTCCCAAAGATATCGATGTCATTGTGCCAACGGTCCAAATTTTCCAACAGGACGCCGCAAAGACCGAAGGAAATAGCGGAACTATGTGGTTCACATTCCGCCTGCTGAGACAAAACAACCTGAAGATCCAGACGATTGTTAACTACCAAGTCTCGGGCGTCACCAGCGGGAATTCCGTCGATCGATTCGATTTTGTCGGCGATCAATTCGCATCAGGCACAGCAACTTTCGAATTTGGCAAGATCGATGCGACCCTGTCGATCGCGGTCAAAGGCGACTCCGTTTGGGAGAAGCACGAACGATTGCAAGTGACGATCTCCAACGCAGTGAACGGACGAATTACCAAAAACACCGTGGTGGGAACCATTTTCAACGACGACCAGTTTGGTGGAGGCGCCCTGGCGGCGGCTTTGCCAACTATCCCAAACGAGAGTCTTCAAACGCATTCGCCGTCCTTCGAATCTTTACAAGCTTCCAACCAGACCATGGTGTCGTTGGAATTGCCTGCAACTTCGCGCAAGGCCCAGCCTTCGCTGGTAACCAGCAATCAGGTCGCTGCGTTGTCAGCGTTGACCCACGGCGAAATCGACCCTCGCTTACCCACCTCACAATCGATGTCACTAGAATCGATGTCACTAGAATCGATGATGGCAACCGCTAATCCTAACCAACGCTTGCCAACCCTTTTGGCCCAGGTAACCGACGGCGTTGCGGCAACCGACGGCTGGCTATCCTAGTTTCAATTCGGCAGCAATAGAACTGCGTGGCCCCGCTGAGGCAAGCGAGTCACAACCAACACCCGTCGCTCGGGAAGACGAAGATAGCGGGTAAACACTCGGCATACAAAACGCTTGGTCGCAACCGATCATGCGATCTTCAACAAAATTGCCTCGCCCCAAATGCGGTTCACGTGCGACAAATCCCAGACACCGACGTCAAGAAATAAAAACAGCCAACCCCGTCATTGGGGTTGGCTGTTTTCTTAATTCAGTCCACCGCACCATTGGCGGTCGGAATCATAAACGTGTCAGATCACGTTCTAGGCACTCGCTTCTACAGTCATATCTTCCATATCTTCGTATTCAGCTTCCAAGACTTCCTTGTCCAGCGAAACGATTGGCGGACGAGTGACCGCTTTGTCGATACCAGCGATTGGAAGGACGTCGTTCAAATTTTCGCTCAGGCGTTGCACGATCTTCTCACGAGTCATGCCACCAAATTGGCTGGAATTCGGGCAGGATGACAAAGGCCCTTCGTAGTTGATTTCATTCAACCAACGCAGCACAACCACGGTGAAGGTGTTATCTTCGGGTTGCAGAATCAAACGACTCTTCAACTTCGCGTCGCTCTTGACCAAACCTTCGGGGAAGTCCGCAAAACGAACCGAAATCACTTGTTCGCCGGTCAAAGTCTTCAACTGGTCGATGGTTCCTGAACCCAGGTGCCAATGCCAAGTATCTAACATCAAACCAACATTCGAGGCACCCACCATCTTGATCAAAGTCAACAGTTCTTCACCGGTGGTAATAAACTTATGCTCGAATCGTTGCTCGGCTTCCAAAGTGGCATTAAAGGCAAGACCGATCCTAATCCCAATCTTATCCAATTCAGCAGCGACTTCGCCAATTCGCAAACGATAACGTTCAAAATTCTCTTGGAACGGCAACGAACTACTTGCAGGAACGTTGATGTATGCACGTTTGGCGTTCAGTTTTTCGCTGAGATCAGAAAAGACCACCAACTTGGCCAAACTGGCGCGAAACTTCTCTTCGTCGGCACGGAAATCGATTGGCAATTCATAAGCGCCAACTTGCAACGACTTTTCAGCGGCCAACAAATATTGGCAAGCGAATTCGGGGCTGACATCGATCGCTCGACCCACCATGTCGTTCATATCGACATCGATACCATGAAATCCATAAGTCAAAGCCAATTCGATCATTTCGTTTTGACGTCCGGAAACACCCAGACCTTCACCGACCAGATTCTTAAACACAAAGCGCTCCTGTCTATTGCTCGCCCACCCAAACAGTTCGGGCAGCTTTTTTTTAAATACCACTTGGAAACCCAAGCAGCTTGAATCATCAAAACAGCGTCCAACGCTGGGAAATCAACACGATTACTTATCAATCCAACGTCTATAGCGAGATGCCCGAAAGATTTAATCGAAGGCGTATCCACGGCATATCGTGCCGGATTATCACAAAATCCCACAACTTTTTCAAGGTGTTTCATCACTCATTATCGCTGTAATGGACTTAATATTTGCCCACGATTGGCTGCATTGCTTCTTTTTCCGGGTAAACAACCGGCGGTCCGCTCGCCCCTGGCCCAAAAAGACCAAGCCCTGCTGACCACGGCAAACTACCAGAAATCCTCCGAAATCGCCCAATTCCCCGCCACGGACTCGCTCTAAAACGCCAGGAAACGCGACGAACGACACTTAGCAGGCCGACTACGTTGCGTTCCAGGCTGTGCAACGTTCCAGGCTGTGCTGAGTTCATGGCTGTGCTGAGTTCATGGCTGTGCTGAGTTCATGGCTGTGCTGAGTTCATGGCCTGCCTGTTCAGATCGAGGCCGATTTAGGAATTGGGTCAGCAACAAAGCCCATCCGGCAGGCCATCGACTCGAATCCTCAGGCATCTCGAAACAAGCCCAGACCCCGCAGATCTACGGGTAAAGCCTGGCAAACGTGCTTCAGGACCGTAGCAAAGAAGCGCGCCGAATGAGTCGCCAACGCCGTGCA
>JBDNHU010000337.1:0-6305 GCA_041688615.1 Mariniblastus sp.
AACGGCGGCGAGTGGCACGTTCCGATACTTCCGACGATATTTTATCTGCTTTTTTTCCAGGATCTGACATCAAAGTTCTCCAAGCCCTCAAGCTTAATTAGAAACTTCAATGTTGTCTCAGCTATCTTGGCACAGAGGGCTTTGCGATCCTAACCAACGGTATCGACTATAGGATCTACACTGATATCGATGCACCCAACAAGATGGACGAAAATCCATTCTTTGAATTCAACATGTTGACGGTAGATTCTCGCGTCGTGGCAGAGATCAAGAAGTTTGCCAAGATTACCTTTAATGTAGAGGCGATTCTCAGCAATGCCAGCGAACTGAAATACATGAAACTGATCCGAGCGATCTTGGAATCCGAACTATCTAACCCGAGTGAAGAGCTGGTCAAACTAATGACTAGTCGAGTTTACAGCGGTCGATTTACAGCGGTCGATTTACAGAGTCGATTAAAGACCAATTCACACAATTGGTTCAAAATGCCTTGCGAGACTTTATTCGCGAGAAAATTAACGCTCGTCTACAGTCTGCGATCGAGGGTGGGTTCAGCAGCCTGGAGGTTGCCGATCCAAAAGGCGCTGCTTTAGAAGTCGACGAAGATGGAATTGAAACGACTCCCGAAGAGATCGAGGCTTTCCACATTGTTCGGGCTATCCTAGCAAAATACACGCCTGCAAAACGGATTGTGATGCGAGACACCAAAAGCTACTGCGGCGTTTTATTGGACGATAACAATCGGAAGCCTGTATGTCGCTTGCGATTCAATCACAACCAGAAATATCTCGGCTTGTTCGATGCGGCGAAGAATGAGACCAAACTGCCAATCACTTCACCTTCGGATATCTACATCCACGAATCAGCATTGATTGAAACGCTGAAATCGTATGAGACTAACAAGGATGAGAGCACAGCTGCACATGAGCAGGATGTCACGTGAGTCTTGCAATCGTTTTCCCGATGTTGTGCCAATCGCATGTCTGAAAGCCCCCGAGTCAGACTGAATCGTGCGATTGATATTCACTGATGAGAGCATTTGGTCAAAAAATCTTGCACGACATCTCTGCAATGTTGGTTAAGCCTTTTGTGAATGGTGTGACCACTTGTAACTAACAAAAATTGGGTCGTAATAAAACGCATCCAGAGCAATCGTAGAAAATTTAACCGGGTCGCTATTCCATTGATTGTTACGGAGCCTATTCCTGGCTCAGGCGAGCGCAATTGTGGCGTGTATGACCGTGTCGACCTTAAACACCGACTGAGGCAACACAACACCCACCAGGCGGCGGATGTGAGCAGTTCCGCGGCGGGCGGGAAGCGGGCGGGATAATGAATTCGGTCACTTGGACGGCAAGTGGCCTTGGGATAGCCGTGCTTGCATCTTATCGAAAGTCTTCATGACAGTTATCACAAGACTGAGTCAATTGATTGACGGCGGCTTGCACGCCAGAATAGTTTTCCAGACGGAGTGAAGACTTGATGTCTAAAGCCGCGGCTTTCATGGCCGCGGAGTGCCCGCGGTAGCCTTCGTCAGAATAGTCATCCATTTCGGGCATCAACAATACTTGCGAAATCGCAGCAACCACTTCCGCGTTTCGGGAAATCGCATCTTTGTTCCTCTTGATCGTCACTTCGTCACTGGTCCAAAGGCGAAGTTGCTCCAGTGACAAAGCATTCAACCAGACCATCATTGGAGTTCGGTCGACGACCGTTGACCAATCTTCGAAGGCTTCGTCGGGGGCGTCCAGGCTGGATCTGCCACCACGCACGACTTGCAGCAGATCTTCCCTTGATCGAGTCGCGATTTGATACGCCTGTTGAGATCCAACCCGGGTACCCGCAGCGGTCTTCCCAAGGTTCGCACGGAATGCTGGCGCATCGTCGTGCCAACGAATTTCCTTGCCATAAGCTTCATTGATCGCAAACAACGTGGCTAACTGCGAATAGTATTGGTGCGTGACACCGTATTCGGCCTTAAATCGACCCGGTGTCGTGATTTGAGTGGTCAATAGCGTTGTTGTCCGTTTAATTTCATCTTCGATAACAGCCGCCGAGATCAAATCGTCAAACAGTTTTCCAGAACTGGATTCCGCCCCTGTCGCTCCCGAACTGGGTATTGTGTTGTTCGAACTTCCGGCAGCGGCCCGTGCAGACCAATCGGGCTGCGGCCCAACCAATGCCTCGGAAAAAAAGTCGTCGAAGAAGATCTTGTCGGTATCCGCAGGGTCAAACTTTGGACGCTTGGCTCGCAATACTGGCTTTTCGCTTCTCTTGCCCAGATTGAATTTAACTTTCGGCTTCTGGGGATCAGGCGAGTCCTTCATTTTTGGATCGCTTGCTGCTGGACGGTCCTTGGTCGCAGGATCAGGCGCCCGATTGGACTCCTGTTTTTCCGCGTCGGACTTGGATTGCAACTGTCCTGCCGTTGATTTCATCTCCTCTTGCCTATCGAAATTCACGAAAGTCACCAACGGCTGGTGGGCCAAACGGGTCCAATGCAGCCCGGGCCCTTCCCCAAATGATCCGGCGACAATGCAGGCACAGATCAGGACGCATGCGGCACACCCAATTTTTGCCGCGCAAACCGATTCAGCCCACATCGAATTATCGAATTTCGACGACATCTTTCGACCTCGATACGGTTATTATGAAAATGAACAGGACAATTTCCAAAGCCAAGTCCAACTACAATGTAAAACTTGGCCTTCTATCAGTATACTATCGGTTTGGCAGGCCTGGGCCTAGCTTATCGGGCCGCGACATCAAACCGTTAGCCTACAAATCGGTGCGCGGGCAGGAAATAAGCCACGCGGCAGAAGAAAATTTACCGCAAGACAGGCACGCAAGACAGGCACGCAAGACAGGCACGCAAGACAGGCACGCAGCGCAAGCGAATGAAGGCAAAATTCACTTGCTTGCAGTGCGTGCTAGGATTTTCAGTTGCCGCTCGCTTGAATTTGTAGGTATTGAATCAGCCGGTGGCTTATTTATTCTTGCCGCCACCAGTGGTAGTAGCGTCAGCCTTGACAACATTCTCGAGACGATTGGTGGCACTGACAGACCAATGATCTCGACTAACCTTGCAGCCCGAACTTTCCGCTCACATCGTCTTTGGACCGCCGGAACGGTATTCCCAAGACCACCGATATCCCAAGACACGTTTTCCCAGAGACACGTTTTCCCAGTACCAAGGTGGCACATTCCATTGGGCCAGGAGGCGTTTGATTGGGCCAGGAGGCGTTGCTTCCGCTATTTTGAACACCCGTCGTCGGCTCTAACCGTAGCTTTCCTAAAATGAACTTGCCTAAAGATCCTGACGATGACGACTTGGCTGGCCAGATCCCATCCCCAGTGGACGATAGCCGGCGATCGCCGGCGCGCGATTCAGACGTGGTTGGAGAAAGTCAAACGCCGACCAATCTGAACCTGCCGATCGATCAAAACACTCGACGTCGACGAGCGTTTCTAGCTGGGAAAGATGCTCTGCGTTGGTGGAAGGATTGGGGGCGAGACTCGCTGAAGTCTCCACCGTCGGTTCCCGGACTTTCGGCGGGCATTGCGGCACGTTCTAAGGGACTGGGGCCAAGTGTTCGACCAGGGTTCCTGACCGAAATCTCCAAATCTGCCATGGCTTGCCAGTGGGATGTCTTTTTAAATCACGGACAATACCCTTGGGGCGCCGAATTTGCCCTCACCGCACTGGAGGCACTTGAACCGCTGGAAGCTCAATTAAGCGTGTTTCGCAGCACCAGCGAGGTCTGTCAATTGAATCGCACCGCATTCACTGCCCCAGTGAAAGTCTCCGATTCGTTGTGGAATCTGTTGCAACTGTCGAAAGTTCTGTGGGAATTGACCGAAGGTGCGTTTGACATTACCAGCAGTTCCCTGTCCCAATGTTGGGGTTTCTTGAAACGCGAAGGGCGCATGCCCAGCGACCAAGAAGTGGAAGAGGCTTTAAAATCGGTTGGCATGGAAAAGGTGGTTCTGGATCCCCAACAGCAAACCGTGCAGTTCTTTCATCCAGATTTGTCGATCAATTTAGGCGGTATTGGCAAGGGATGGTCTCTGGATCAAGTCGCTGATGGGTTACAATCCGCAGGTGTCGACGACTTCGTCTTCCACAGTGGGAAAAGTAGCGTTGTGGCTCGAGGGACGAAACTGCGGGAACAGGCTGCCAACCCCAAGTCCGCTAACTTGAAAGCAGCCAACCCGGGTTGGCAGATTGGACTCAGCCACCCGCTGTTGCCCAGTAGTCGACTTGGCAATATTGACTTGACTGACCGGGCACTGGGCACCAGTGGATCGGGAAGACAATTCATCCACTATCGCGGTCGTCGTTTAAGTCATATTCTGGATCCCCGCAGCGGAAGGCCAGCCGAAGGGGTCCTAAGCGCAACAGTTCTTGCGCCCACAGCGGCTCAAGCGGATGCATTGGGGACTGCTTGTTTCGTCTTGGGAGTGGAAGGTTGCCAGCGGTTAAGTCAACAATGTGATGACCTGGGAATCATCTTGGTGATTCAAGAAAAAAGTCGCAGCGAAGTGGTGTTGATAGGGGACATCCAACAAGCTTGGCAGCCTACCGCAGTAAAAGCCGGACGGCGGTAGATGCGGAAATTCGCCAAAAGATCAGTGCATTAGTGAGTGCCCAATGGATTGCATGATCGATTGGTGCTGAAAGCCAGTTAGGCTGGTTGTTGTTTCGTTTTTTCGATTCAAGCGGATGTGTTCTCCAATAGAAGTTCTCAATATTTAGTCTTGGAAGAGGTTGTCGTTGATATTTCATCTACTTAGTGCCAAAGGTGCCGAACGGCCCACTCGAGAAAAACTATTAGGCGGACGCATCCAAGTGATTTCGCGTTCGGGTCTGAACTTGTGTGAAACGGCACTGATCCATGCGTTGCCTGAGATCACGTTAGACCCACCTGCTGGAAAGCAGCCGCACGTGCTGACCATTGGAAATCGAACCGGCGTTATCGGCCAGGCTGCCGCGGATTACTTTGCCGGTTCAGCCACCCTGCATTCATTCGATATCCATCATTACAAAACGATGGGCACAAACATTCTTGCCGGCATGCGAAATGTCGCGACTAGAATTTGCCAAGCAGATTTGCCAACCGCAGACATGTACGATCTGGGCTTGTTTCAATTGAATCGTGGCAACATGTCGACCGAATTGGTTTACGACATGGTTCAGCAGACCCTCAAGCGATTGAACCCCAAAGGCCGCCTTGCGTTTGCAATTGAAGGGACTCCACTGTGGTTGGTCAAGCGATTGAAGGACTATTTCCGCAACGTGCAAATCACGTCTCCCAATCGTAGCGTGACGATTGTGCAAGCGTCGAATTTGAAAGACGGAATCAAGCAAAAATCCTTTGCTGCTGACTTGAGCGTGACACTACCGCACGGAATTGCTTTCCCCATCGTAACGTATCCCGGCGTTTTTGCGCATCGTCGCCCCGATGCAGGTGGGTTAGCTTTGGCCGAATCGGTTGACGTCAGCGACGGAGACCGAGTATTAGACATGGGTTGTGGCAGCGGCATGATCGGCATTGGCATGGCCAAAATGGCGAAACTGGAAAAATTGACATTGGTCGATTCACATGCCCGCGCAATCAAAGCATCCCAAGAAAATATCGTTTCCAACCAATTGACCGACATCGCAGACGTCATTCAAAGCGACGGGGCCGATGAAGACTTCCAGACGCTAGTGGGCAAGTATTCGTTGTTCGTAGGGAACCCCCCGTATTATTCGCAAAACCAGGTGACTCAACGGTTTGTCGAATTGTCGTTTGAAGTGCTGCAACCGGGTGGTAGAGCGTGCTTTGTAACGAAACAACCCGAGTGGTTGGGCCAAGAGATCGAACGCTATTTTGGCGAGGTTCAATTCTTTTCCCGGCGACACTACACGATTTTAAGGTCAGTCAAGCCGTGAATCGCAGGCCAGTTGAAGCGAATCAAGAACGCAGCGCCCGAGTGAAGTTGAATGCGAAGTTGAAGATATCTGTGGCAGAAAAGAACACCTCCAAAGCGGCAAGCAAGTCGACTGCCAACGCTTCGAAAAAGGATCCCTTAGCAGACCAGAAAGCAGCCTTAGCCTGGCCCGATGAAAGTGCCTGCCGCCTGTTTAGGAAGAAGACCCTGCGATGGTTTTCAGATAATGCCAGAGATCTACCCTGGCGACGCACTCGTGATCCTTACCAAGTTTGGATCAGCGAAGTTATGTTGCAACAAACTCAAGTTGCCACGGTCATTGACTATTGGAAACGGTTTGTCGCAACGTTCCCCACCGTTACTGACTTGGC
>JBDNHU010000040.1:0-2909 GCA_041688615.1 Mariniblastus sp.
CGTTTGAAAGTCATCAAGATACCAATCCCGATATCGACTTTGATTCGCTGACCCCGGACGATTTTGAAGATCCAGACTTTGAAGGAGAAGATTTCACGATTGGGGGTCGCCGTCGCATTCACCTCGCTCACATCAAGCTTCCGGAGTGGCTCAAAGAAGTTCGCAACGATCGGACTCAGCTCCAGTTCTTGCTGAAGAAGACCGAAGTGGTGAAGCCCAATCGGGATGGAAAGCTCGCTGAGTTGAAATCGCTGATCGCCGCCAAAGCAAGCGATCCGACCACCAACCGAGACGGCAAGCTAAATCGCAAAGTGCTGATCTTCACCGCCTTCAGCGATACCGCTCAGTACCTGTATCGCGAAGTTGCTGGCTGGGCACGAAAGGAGCTCGGCATTCACACTGCATTGGTCCGCGGCGACGGAGCCAACCAAGCCTCGCTCGGACGCAGCGACTACGTAAGCGTCTCTGAGCACCGTTGACTGTTTGGGTTTGCTGGGGGGGCTAATTGCGTTTTAGTTTGCCTTGCCGCTTTTTGTTGTCGCGGCGTTTGGCACGCTGCGTTTGCTTGCGAACGTCCCGCTCGCTACGCTCCTCTTGGCGATACATGCGGATCGACTCGGGATGAGCCGCCGCCCAATTCCAGGGCAGCAGTGGTTGGTAATCCGTCTCGCCAGCCAAGAGCCGCGCGAGCACATCGTTCAGCAAATACCAGCAGCAAATACCAGTGCCAGGCGCGCAAGCGTGGCGCGCAAGTGGTGATGTTGACCAACGGCACGCCTTTGCAGTCAGGACTTGCGAAAAGAATTTTCGACTCGGTATTAGCGGCGGGGACGGGCATCGACCCGCTCTTGCAGAAGATGGGACCAACGATTTCCCGGCAACGACATCCGAGCACTTATCGGGCGGAGTTGGATCGTTTTTTTGGCCCATGCGAGTAAGTATTTATCCAGGTGTCGTCACTGAAGCTAATCGGGTGCGAAATGGTACTCAGGTTGCTTCTGTAAACATTTGTGACGCGTTAAGAAGTCACCAGGAATCACCAGGAATTACCATACTCGCCATACTTGCCATACTCGCCTATCTTCGTTAGGAAGGAAGTGCCAACAGCCCCTGTCAACACAGCTTTGCATCCGCCATTGGTAATGCACGTGGCTGATTCCCTGCGGATAAGAAGTTTGGTAAGGTTTACCAACCATGTTTCATGTTCCTGCGCAGTGAAGGAACCCTTAAGTGACGAAGTTAAGCAATTACCTGCGAATCTCGGAAGCGGCTGAGTACTTGGGCGTGTCCCCAAATACCCTCCGCAACTGGGATAGCGCCGGAAAAATCGAGACTCACCGGCATCCTGTGAACTCGTATCGTTTATTCCAAAAAGAAGATCTTGACGCCCTGCTCAAGCAAGTGCAAGAACCTGCTGCGATCAAAGAACTTCGGCCAAGAAAGTCCAAGTAGCAAGTGATTGCAGAGGCCCCATTGCGTTATCGAGCAGACATTACGGCTGGCTCACTGAAGGTCGCAGAAAGCCGAGTCATTGCTGACTTGCTGTTGAAGCAGGTTGATGGTGACAAGTGGAAGGCTGCGCTTCGTGACGAGAACGTGCTGCAAACTCGGTCTCCGAAAACTGCCGACCGACTCGCCCTACTTATTCGAGGCCGGCTTGAAACCATGAACTCCGATCTCTGGAAACTCGTTAGGGATGGCAATTCCACCGTTGCCGCCCACGCCTGTCTGGCAGCGGCGGTTAAGCATAGTGCATTGCTGACCGATTTTCTGGAACTGGCCGTCAAGGAGCAGTATTGCATCTTCGCTGAGAAGCTCACCTACCAGCTTTGGGATGACTTCATCGCCGACTGTCAGAATCGTGACGCCCAATCACCGGAGTGGAGTGAATCGACAATCAAGAGGCTAAGATCCTCCGTGTTCCAAATTTTGCAACAGTCCGGATACATCGATAACACAAAGTCGCTACGACTTCAGACCGTACACCTGGCGAACGAAGTTGTGGCATACCTTGAAAAATATCACGAGGTCAGCGTCCTGCGTTGCATTCAGGTGACGCCATGAGTGATCGACTAACTGAGCGTCTGAATGCGATCCTACCGAAGATCACCTCGACAGATTTTCTGGGCGGGCAAGGGATCGGCAACGAGATCCCGTTTTACGTCTTCGACTACCCGGCAGAAGACGAACTGCGGATCCGGGAACATCTATCGTTCCTGATCAACAAGCTTCCCAAGCAGGCACCTGACCTGAAGGTTGTTCATGTCAACCTGTTCGATTTCCTGATCGACTACATTAAAGGGCGTGGCTACTTCGAAAAGTCGCTGGAAAAGGAACGCAAGCTGGGCAGCGCCAAAGCCGTCAAGTCGATCAAGTCTATTGCTAGTGCCGAAAAACTGGCCGATCATTTTTACAATGAAGTCATGGGTGGACAGCCTGACTTGGTGCTGGTGTCCGGTGTCGGTTCATCGTACCCGATCATGCGCACCCACGAATTGTTGAACAACCTGCACAAGCCCATGGGGCTGACGCCTCTGGTGATGTTCTATCCCGGCGTATACGACAAGATCACGCTCAAGCTGTTTGGTAAAGCCAGCTTGGCGTTTGATTCATCGTCCACCGACCGAAAACGCAAAGCCCGGTATTACCGAGCCTTCCGGTTGATTGAATAGATGAAAGAAAGTAGCCACGGATTTTCACTGATCGACACGGATTATCAACCATCCGTGGCAATCCGTGTTTGATCCGTGACTAACACATCAAGAACACAACCATGAAAATCGCCGAACTGTTCAGAAAAGATATCGCTCGCCCGATAAACGGGGTCGTCAAGGCCGACCAGTTGGATGAAGAATCCGTCTGGCAGGAACTGGACGAGTTCGTCGTCACCAAAGAACTCGATGGCCACC
>JBDNHU010000338.1:0-7135 GCA_041688615.1 Mariniblastus sp.
AACACGAGCCGCCAAATGCAACACCAGCCGCCAAATGCAACACCAGCCAACGCCCGACCCACCGTGAAAACACACGGCATTGCAATCGATTACCTTAGAAAAATCATCCTGAACTCACTTCCAACCATTCCATCCGCACAATTTGCATACGCACAATTTGCATCCGTAAAATCCTTGGTGCGTCGGCCCTAAGTATGTATCGCGATGGCCCAGGGTGCTTATACAAATAGGCTCAATTCACCAACCCTCGCGATTCGCCGCGAAGAGCCCCGTTTCTAACGACCCGATAAAAGACGATCACCCAACATGTTGTCCAAGTCGTCAATGGCGTAGATCTTCTGACGAATCTTCTGCACGTCATATTCAAGACGAACGTACGTAATCGTTCGCTCATCAGTATCCAAAATCAAATAGCAAGAACGAGGATTTCCGTCTCTAGGCTGCCCAACACTGCCCACATTGATCATCGCCTTCCCTTCAGGAAGCGGTGAGGTGTAGGTCTTGGGTCGTCCTAGCACTGAATCGTCGGATTGCTGGTCAGGAAATTCCTCGGGCGAAGTAAACGTCCGGTTCTCGCCGAATACACCCGGAATATGAGTGTGCCCTTGAAAGCAATATCGTCCGATACGCGAAAACAAGGCGTTCATCTTCCGTTCATCATACGAATCCTCTGGGAATACGTATTCGTTGGTGGGTTCTCGAGGCGAACCATGAACGAAAAGATATTCACCGTCTTCGTAACGCAGCGGCAGATCACCTAAGAAGCCCCAACGTTGATCAAAGTCATCGGGACTGCCCGCCCCCGATTCGATCTGTTCCCGAGTCCAATAAATCGCCTGCAAAGCCAATGGGTTAAATCCGTCCGGATCGAAAAGCGCTGCTTGATCATGATTCCCCAATATCGTCCGCTCACACTTTTTGCGAACCGTGTCTAAACACTCAACGGGGTTGGGACCGTAGCCAATAATGTCGCCTAGACAAAATATCCGCTCAATTCCGCGGGCAGCAATATCCGCCATCACAACCGACAACGCGTCAAAATTGCCATGGATATCGCTGATTATTGCTCGTTTCACGCTGGGACATTCCAATTCTTGAATCAGGCCATCACACTGGCCTTTGTCGTTCATTGCACAAATCAACCATCGATTGGTCGCCAATACTTTCGCTTACTGGCTGCAACGATGTAGCTTAATTATTACCCAGCCACACCAGAAAACAGAATATCAGTAGCGTTCCAGTTTATTTTTAAGACCTCAATGTTGCAATCCAAGGCAAGCGGTTCCTTCAAAGCCCGGCAAGCCGAAACTTCATCAGGTAATTGTAGCAGGAAGACTGGCCCCTGACGCCCGACTAAAAAGTAACCACATGCCCCAGGTCGAACCTAACCGATCACGCCACAACGTCTTCCAACCCGGTTCCAATCCCAGTCGCCAATTCGCTGCGACTAGACACTGTATCTTCGGTCTGCCAAAATCCGCCAGGCCAACGGAATATTTTCAAACGACCGATTACACCGTACTAATTCCATCTCGCTGGGCTGATTGTTGTTATGATTCGACCGATTTTACTGGCCATCGACTGCAGCGGCTTTGACGCTCAAGTGGTGATTCTGCAAGGATTTGAAGTAATCGCCTATTCGCAAGCCGCACGCGAGGATCGATCGGCCGCTTCGCTTATTCCGCTGATCAACCAGACGTTTAAAAAGGCCAACATTGCCCCCAACCAAACGGCTGCAATCGCGGCAACTTATGGCCCAGGGTCGTTTACCAGCTTAAGAATAGGGCTAACCACCGCGAAACTTCTGGCATATTGCTGGAATATTCCGACAATCCCAGTCAATTCACTAGACATCCCGTTGCTGGCGGCACTGCGAACCCAAGCATTCCACGATCATTCCCAAACAAACCGTACCTCTGCCCGCGTTCATGTCGCAACCAACGCCTATCGACAACAATTTTTTCGAAAATCGATTCGATTCACCGGCCAATCCAGCCCATCCTCCTGGTTACGATCCCGTCCTTGCGGTGACAATGACCAACCCGAAGCAGGTTTTGCTCACGAATTTACAAGCGTGGGCCAGCAGTGGGAAGCACTGAAAATCGACCAGATCTTAGCTCAGCTAGGCAGTTATCACTCGTCCAACACCTTTAACTTTCCAGAACTGCCGCAATTCGACGACGCAGCCACACAGCCCAACTTTATGCAGCGGTTTGAGTTGAACGAAACGCGAATTCAATCGCAAGAGTCTAGGCTAACGGCTCATATTTGGGAAACAGTCCAACCCACCGACGTCCAAGATCAATTGCAATGGCTGCAATCCTTAGAAGGCAGCTTAGGCAACACACCCGAAGGTAAACCCACCGAGCCGGTTGTGCTTTCGATCGATCCCAGCCTGATGGAAAAAATTCCCAAAGCGGCGGCATCCCCACCAATCGAGGGAATTCTGGACCTAACGCCAGCGAATTGGCGAAAAGCCCAAGCCCTTGGCTGGCTGGCATGGCTTGGCCTGCTGAACCTGGATCTTGAAGAACTATCTCCCTTTCGACTGCAACCGGTTTACTATCGCCCCAGCGCCGCCGAAGAAAATCTTGCTACCTAACACGACTCAACACCGGGATTAAGTTCCTCCAACCAACTCGCACCAAGCTCCTGCCCGGATACTTTCGGCCCTGATACTTTCGGCCCTGATGATTCGGATCCGCTGCCAAGATAGCCTACCCGGCGTCCGGCTGGCTTTCGGGTCACTCTCATGATAGGTAGCCCAGATAGGTAGCCCAGATAGGTAGCCCAGATAGGTAGCCCAACCGCAGCTGAGCGGAATGTCAAACATTGCAATCGCTGGTAACCTGGCAGCGGCTTCCCATCAATCACTGCCAGACTTCCGGCCAGAAAGTTCAACGGCAAGCAAGTCCAAACTTCAGGCAAACAGGTTGAATTGCGTTCAAGCCACCTCCAGAAAGCAGCCCCCGGGCAGGGCGGGGGTCTCTCATTCTGAGACTTCGGACTCATTATTGAATTCCAGCCGGCGTTCCAGCTTCAATCGTTCCCGCCAAACCATTCTCTTACTCGACGATGCTAGCAAAAAAACACTCCCAAACGCCGAAAAACAAAGGACTCGTGGGTCGAGAATAATGTGAAACTGTTTTTTTTTGATTTCGTTGGACGTTTGGCACAACCGTTGCTTTAAGAGTTCTTCCGTGAGCAAAGCTTAGCAGATCGTTACTCTTCTCGAGTCCGCAAAGTAGGGGTCTGTTTTGCTCATATTTTTAGTTCATTTTTACAGCCTAATCGCGCAGACACCCTATTCCCTTATTTTTTCCTGGTGGATCGGCCGCGAAGCCGCTGTGTCATAATTCGAAAGCCACTGCCACCATTTCATTCCGGCAATGGCTTTCTTTTTTTGCGCCACTGCAAATCGATGAGGAAGGTTTTGTTGCGTCCGCTAACCGAATAAACACGTGGCCGCTTCCGGCCCTCACTTGCCAAACAATCACGGTTGCCGACAATCTAACGTCGTCTCGATCGGCAGTATGCTTGGGTTCTTCGGAATTACCCATCAATATTCAATCCAATTGTGGCATTGCCGATTTCTACGTTTTCTTGCTTTTACTTGATTGATTGCCGCTATGCCGTCGCCATTAACTCACGTCAAAATCTTTCAACAACAATGGCAACCGCTCAAACAATTGTCAGGCTATCGAAAGGGCTCGAAATTACCGGATTCGGTTTCGGCCAGTTCCAATAAGTTTGTGGCCAGCATGGCCGAAGATGAAATCAATGAAGATTTGCAAGAGGCGTTGGACCTGCTGCGTGCCAACTTTAAGTTCAAACGCCGCGAGTTAGAAATCGATGGTCCGTCCGACGGCGCTGGCTCCATCACCACACCGTACTTCACCTACCAAATCGGGATTGGACTAGATCCCGAGCGAATCACTCATGCGTGCTGGACCCGCGAACTGAACCATATTCACGATCCGCAAAAGCTGATTACCGACGCGTTTGACGAATGCTTCGGTGCAGCGAATTGGATTCTGGAAATGCCCGTAAAAGACCCGATGGATATCGCCGACGTCATCGATAATATCGAAGACGCAGAAAACGATGCCATCGAAATCAATTACGACAAAGATGCGACCTGGTGCGACGTGAACATTCAAGGCGTGCTGGGGACGTTGCGGGTCACCCCATCCGCTTTCGTGATCTCGCCGCCGTCCTCCATTCCGCCTCGAAAAATTTTTGAAACACTATTCCAAATGCGAATACGTCTGGCGGAAATTCAGGACTTCGACCAGTTCCAATAGACAAGCGATCCTATTAAAACAGGCCCGAAATTTCACCGTCTTGATTGACATCAATCTGCTCGGCGGCTGGAACCGCCGGCAAACCGGGCATTCGCATCATTTCGCCGGTAATCGGTACCAAAAATCCTGCGCCTGCAGCCAACTCCACTTCGCGGACGGTGACTCGAAATCCAGTCGGGCGACCGATCTTTGTCGGATCGTCAGACAGCGACTTTTGCGTTTTGGCCATGCAAATTGGTAGACCATCAAGGCCAAGCTTGGTGACTCGCCTTAAATCTGCTTCCGCTTTCGCCGAATAGTCAACGCCGTCAGCGCCATAGATTGTTCGGCAAATCTTTTCAATCTTCTCCTTAACAGGCAAACTCCAATCATAAAGCGGCTTGAATGTTTCGGTTGCCCCTTCAATGGCTTCAACCACGGCGTGAGCCAATGCTTCGGCCCCCTTACCACCGGAGCCCCAAACGTCTGCAACCACGGCGTTCACACCAAACCGTTTGCAACAGTCTTGTATTAGTTGAATTTCTTCTGGCGTATCGGTTGTAAAGCGATTAATCGCAACCACAGCTGGGATACCAAACTGAGTTGAATTTTCTAAATGCTTTTCCAAATTGCACAGTCCTGCCGATACGGCACTGGGATTCACTTGATTTAGTTCCGACAAACTGCAGCCGCCGTGATACTTCAAGGCTCGGATCGTCGCCACCAATACCAAGGCTTTAGGTACCAAGCCCGAACCTGCACATTTGATATCGAAAAACTTCTCCGCCCCCAAATCTGAACCGAAACCTGCTTCGGTCACTACGAAATCCGAAAGTGACATCCCCATTTTTGTCGCAATCACCGTGTTGGTTCCTTGAGCGATATTTGCAAACGGTCCACCATGAATAATCGCCGGCGTGCCCTCAATCGTTTGCACCAAGTTTGGCTTGATCGCTTCTTTGAGTAACGCAGCCATCGCCCCGTTTGCTTTGAGGTCACGGGCATAAATGGGCTTTTTATCAAAGGTAAAGCCAACAAAAATATCACCCAACCTTTTCTTCAAATCCATCAAATCGTTCGACAGACACAAAATCGCCATGATCTCTGACGCAGCGGTGATGTCAAAACCTGTCTCCCTGGGCACGCCATTTCCAGTGCCTCCCAAGCCAATGACGATATCCCGAAGCGATCGGTCGTTCATATCAAAGACACGCTTCCAAGCAATCGTCCGAGCATCAAGCCCTAAAGAATGCGTTCGATTTTGCAAGTTATTATCAATCAATGCAGCAAGCAAATTGTGCGATTTTTCAATCGCCGCAAAATCACCGGTGAAGTGCAAATTGATATCTTCCATGGGCAAGACCTGTGACCAACCACCGCCGGTCGCTCCGCCCTTAATCCCGAACACCGGCCCCAACGATGGCTCGCGCAGGACAACCGTGGTCTGCTTGCCAATTCGATTTAACCCTTGAGTCAAACCGATCGACATTGTGGTTTTACCTTCACCGGCGGGTGTCGGTGAAATCGCGGACACCAAGACCAAGCAACTACGGTCCACCCGCGTCTGATCGATTAACTTCAGCGGCAGTTTCGCCTTGAATTTGCCGTACAACTCCAAATCATCTTCCGCAATATTTAATTGCTTGGCAATTTCCACGACGCGTTTCAATTTGATGGTCCGAGCGATTTCAATATCCGATGGCATAGTTTTCTACCGCGATTCTTTGGAAGAGAATTGATTTCCCAAGAAGACTTTGTTTACAAAAATCCCGCTTGTGCATGTGTTTGGTTTTCTCAGATTCATTTCCTGACGACAACCAGTGGCCAACAGAAAATTAATCCGCCCATAGCTCTCGTTCCATCGGTAGTGAATGGGGCGACCAACGGCTAAGATTGAAATCACAGACAATGCCCGTTTCCTATTAGATTTTCGAGTCTCCCATGCAAATCGCGATCTGCAACGAAACGTTTCAAGGCTGGACGATACTGGACACCTGTCGCTTCGCTTCGCAATTAGGCTATCAGGGACTGGAAATTGCCCCCTTCACTTTGGCAAGTTCCGCAGACCAAGTGACCCAGGCCCAGCGCCAATCCATCGTTGCCGCCGCTAAGGATTTCAACTTAGAAATCATCGGATTGCACTGGCTACTCGCCGGAACCGAGGGTTTTTACCTAACCAATCCCGAACCAACGGTCTTCAAAAGAACGGTCGATTACTTTCATCACTTGATTCAACTGTGCGCTGACCTAGGCGGACACACCATGGTTTTAGGATCCCCCAAGCAACGAAATCGACTGCCTGGTTTTTCTCATCACGAAGCGTCCGCTGCGGCCGCAAAGTTGATTGGAGAACTAACCACTCATTTGGCCGACACCAACATTGTCTTGGCGATTGAACCGCTGGGCCCCGAAGAGGGCGATTTCCTGAACACTGCCCAATCCGCAATTCAATTGATACAACAAATCGACTCGCCAAACGTTTTACTTCATTTGGACGTAAAAGCCATGTCGACTCAGGCCGTCAGTTACGAGGAAATCATCCATAGTTCGGCCAAATATTTACACCATTTTCATGCAAACGACCCTAACCGACAGGGGCCAGGCATGGGAAAAGTTGACTTTACCCCCATCATCAAAGCACTCAATGACGTCGGCTACCGCCAATGGCTGAGTGTCGAAGTGTTCGACTATGCACCAGGCCCCGAAGCATTGGCAACCCAAAGTATCGACTACCTTAAGAAGATGCTGGGCCAAGCGGATTAAAGATCATACGGATGGGGCTCCACCTCATGCCACCCAGGCTATAAAAAACCTGTGCACAAAAAAACGGCCCCTATCGCCCAGGGGCCGTT
>JBDNHU010000339.1:0-2030 GCA_041688615.1 Mariniblastus sp.
GCAGGCGGAATCGGTTGCGCAGGCGGAATTGTGGAAACACGGGTCGTTGTATCGCTGGAATCCACCTTCGGAACCTAAGCCCAGAGTACTATCACCATGGCCAATCATGGCCCATCGCTCGACTACCCAACTGGATTGCTTGCGTCAACGAAGTCCTTACTGCGAAAGAATTCAAATCGCTTCGCACGAACGTCCAGCGTGGCCAACCGTATGGCGACTCAAGATGGATCGAAGAAACCACCAACAAATACAACCTATGGTCAACGCTCCGACCTGTCGGACAGCCAAAGAAGGTCCAAGAACCGCAGTAATTACCCCCGTCCCCTTTTCTTTGCGCGTGACCAAGATTGGCCAAGTCAAAGCTTCAGAAAGTGCTACCGTGCGTCACCTCGGCAGGCACTTGCGATTGATCAGGCAATGGAAACAACCCAAGGGAGTCAAGGAATTGGAAGCAAAACCCTAACGAGCGTTCCGGTGGCCAACCGTCAACGATACGCATCGCCACTCCGGACTACCTGAACAGAGAACTTGACCATCGGCTACGTTCCTCCGTCACTGCGCGATGTCAAATTCTTATTTGCTATCTGCGTTAATAAATGGTGGCGGACATTCATTGGCTCTGCAAGTGTCTATTCGTGTTTTGCGAACTTTTTAGCGGAATAATCCGGAAACGACGCTGAAATATTGTAATACTGACACGCGGATGCCGAAATTAAACTTGACGAGTTCGTGTTTTGCGAACATACTTGATTAAATGAGAGTCATTTCCAAACGCCGTCTGGTCGAATATTGGCAAGGGCATGCGCGTGCCAAAACGCCGTTAACGAATTGGCATAACCATGTGAGGTACAAAACGACCATCTGGACGTCGCTCGCTGACGTACGAAAGGATTACAGTTCAGCCGACAAGGTTGGTGATTGCTATGTTTTCGATATAGGCGGGAACAATTTTCGAGTGATTGCAAAAATCGTAAGAGAATGCGTTTACATTCGAAAGATCATGACGCATGCGGAATACAACGACCAAAACTGGATTGCGGAGTGCAATTGCCTAGAGGAATTGAAAAAAGATCGACGAAAGACAGTTAAAAAGGCAAGCAAAAGACCAACGATTAAAACAGCTAGAGAAAAAACAGCAAAGAAAGCGAGAAGAAAAAGATGATCACCAAGTACAAATTGAAAGGCAATTCAAAAGATTCGTATATGGAATGCTTGGTGAATTTTTTGCCGCTCAGGTCTATTAAGAACGACGATCACCTTGCAGATGCGGCGAGTGTCATCGACGAATTGATTTCTATGAACCGAGATTCTGGTCAAGATGAATATCTAGACGCTTTGACTGATTTAATTGAAGCATACGAAGGCAAGAATGTCGAAATCGAGAAATCAACACCCAGCCAAATGTTATCGCATCTGCTTGAGGCACGGGGACTCACACAAACAGCATTAGCAAAAAATGCCAGCGTGAGCAAATCAACGATTTCTGAAATTCTTTCTGGCAAAGATCGAATGAGCAAAAGAATAGCTTTTAGACTGGCGGACTTCTTTTCCGTTAGTCCGGTTCTGTTTTTGCAAGACGATTAATCAAGCGACCTCCCTGAGTAGATAACGAATTGCGATCTATCCGTGTGTCTTCGAACAGCTGTCGCAGCGGGGTTGGTTTGTGGTGGACACTCGGATAGATCGTGCCGTTGAACTTTGTCGGGAGCACAGGTGTGCCAGCTACGACAGCGGCCTGCCGGTAGCCTAACCGATTTCGGTTGCCAAGCCAAGAATTTTTTTATGAGCGGGCCAAGTTTTGGCCGAGCAGGGACGGGCTACCGTAACTTATACCATGCCGGACCGAAGGTAGACGTCATTACTTGTGACCAACCAGGTTTGGGAAATCCCTGGGAAGCGTCCCCAAAATTGTTAAAACTTGAAAAGTGGTCTCCCACTGAGCAAACTTGCTCAGTCGGAAAGTTTCAAGTTTTAGACAACGGTAAGCAGCCGTTGGGGAGACCACCATGAGTGATTTTAGTTTGCTTGGC
>JBDNHU010000340.1:0-7916 GCA_041688615.1 Mariniblastus sp.
TCTTGCCATAAAAATGGCGGCTATATAAAGCGTCTTGCCATAAAAATGGCGATGCTAAATAGGGGTTCCCCTGCGTAATCAATCGGGCATCGGCATCAAGACTGCACACCCAACAGGCTGCCAACCCTGGGCACAACCTTGGTTGTCGGACTAAACGCCAAACCGATTCTAAGTTAAGATAACTCGCAGCGAATTCATTCGGTTGCCGGCGACGAAACTGAAAAACACAGTGAATCCGCAAAAAACAGCCTCGCCCAAAGGGAATCAGCGGCCACTTCATCCCAATCGATGATGGCAAATTGTTTTGAGGAATCTGGTCCGTGGTAAGTGAATCCGACACATCAAAATCTGCTCCCTACGTTGTTGTCGCTCGACGATACCGACCTCAATCGTTTCAAGAATTGGTGGGTCAGAATCAGGTTGCAAAAGCATTAGGCAACGCCATTGAAACCAATCGAGTGGGCCATGCGTATCTGTTCACTGGGGCTCGCGGAGTTGGCAAGACTTCTTCGGCAAGAATTTTTTCCAAATGCCTAAATTGCGAACTGGGGCCAACCTTAAAGCCGTGCGATCAGTGCGATATTTGCCAGGCGATTTCGGCCGGCGATGATGTCGACGTTCTGGAAATTGATGGTGCCAGCAACCGCGGCATTGATGAGATCCGGCAGCTTCGCACGTTTGTGACCGTCCGTCCAAGTCGCTCTCGATACAAGATCTATATTATCGACGAAGTCCACATGCTAACCAAAGAGGCCTTCAACGCGTTATTGAAGACGTTGGAGGAGCCACCTGGGCACGTTAAATTCATTTTCTGCACAACCAACCCTGAAAAAATCCCTATCACCGTCCTAAGTCGATGTCAGCGATTTGACTTCGCGCCGGTAATCTCCTCGGAAATCAAAGATCGCCTGCAATACATCGTCAAACAAGAGGGCGCTGAAGCCGACGACGATGCCTTAAAGTTATTGGCTCGGCGCGCCGGCGGATCGATGCGAGACAGTCAATCTCTCCTTGAACAGCTGCTGGCATTTTCATCGGGAAGAATCACAGTCGAAGCCGTCCATCAGATGCTGGGGACTGCCCCAGGCGGCCGAGTCGAAACGTTAGTTCAAGCAATGGTGGAATCCAGTGCCGGCAAAGCACTTGACGAGATCCACCTTTCGGTGACCGAAGGTGCGGACGTCAGCCAAATCCTGGAACAATTGGCGGGCTATTACCGTGACTTGATGGTGTTAAGCGTAGGCGGTGGCGAAGAAACATTGCTGCAACTGTCTCCCGACGAAATGGGAAACGCCTCAGCGTGGGCGGCCCAACTTGGAACCACTCGAATCTTGGCAACGATGCAAATTTTCGACTGGGCCTTAGCGCGCATGCGCCAAAGCACTCATACACGATCACTACTAGAACTGGCCATAGTCCAAGCTTGCGGCCTGAACGACCTGAAGCCGTTGGCTGCGGTCATTGATTCGGCCGCAAGAATTGAATCCGGACAACCCAAACCCGCGATTAGTAAGACATCCGCCTCTAATAGCCATGCCGCCCCAAGCGAAAAAAAAAACGACCGACTGATTAATCATGATTCGCCGTCGGCAGTCCCAGCGCCGGCCGATTCAAGGTCGCAACCTGAAACTGCCCCTCTTGTACCAATCAAAGCGACCAACCCTACCGACCAGCCAAGCCAAGACAGCGCACCCGTCCAACAAACGGCAAGCACCAGCGTCACAACCACAAGCTCTCCTGCGTCAGAGCCTGTTGCAACAGAATCTAGCCCAATGGTTCCACAATTGGCTGAAGGCAACGCACCCGCCGCCCAACTGGAGACCACCACAATCGCTGAGACTCCGGGGCAATCGTCCAGCGTCTCCAACGCCAATGCTTCACAAGTCGCCGCTTCACAAGCTGCCGATTTGACTGCCGCTGATGCACAGGCAAGCGAGGTCATCTCTAATGGCAGTCCTGCGGAATTGGTAGGCCTTTATCGCAACGCCTTAGACCAGTTGGACGGTATGGTGCGAGATCTTGCAATGAATTTCACGAAGCTGCAGGCTATTAGCGATAGCCATTGGAAGGTCTACCTGGAGAATGAATACCTGGCTGAACTCTGCACTCGGCAAGATCGCAAATCGGCCATTGAAAACGCAATCCTAACTTCCGCTGGACGGCAGATTCGCATCGACTTCGGAGTCCTAGCAAGTCAACCCATACAGACACACACCACTCAAGCAGCACGGCAAAAAAATAAATCGCAAAAACTACGCGAACTGCAATCTGACCCGTTCGTTGCCAAACTGATTGAAGTCTTCAAAGCAGAACTGACAGACGTCCTACCACCTCGCCCTAGAAAAAACGAAAAGTAGAACGCTGCCACAATCAAAAACCAACCGCCTCGCTTCTTGCCTGACCGCCTCGCTCCCTGCCTGACCGCCTCGCTTCTTGCTTGACCGCCTCGCGTATTGATTGACCGCCTCATTTCCTGCCTGACGACCTGATTGCGTCTGACGACCTGATTGCGTCTGACGACCTGAACGCGTCTGACGACCTGAACGCGTCTGACGACCTGAACGCGGCGCGGGCTGCCTCGCTGCAACATCCCAACCCAGAACACCTGAGTCCCTTAACTTGCAGGGCTGCACCTTATCCCCGCCCATTCTGCTTAACCCATGACGGCTGGAATGCGTTTAAGGGCTTGGGTAATATTTTCACGGGAATTAAAGGCACTTAAGCGGAAGTAACCTTCGCCTGCGGCACCGAATCCGCTACCAGGCGTGCCCACCACCTGAGCGTCATTCAACAGCTGATCGAAGAATTCCCAACTGGTGGTTTCACCGGGTGTTTTTAGCCAAATATACGGAGCATTAACGCCCCCAAAACAACGAAGCCCTATCGACTGTAGACCTTCTCGCAACAGTCGAGCATTCTCAAGATAGAAGCTCACTAAAGCTTTCGTTTCGGCTTTCCCTGCTTCGCTATACACCGCCTGGGCACCTCGCTGCACAATGTAAGGAACACCATTGAATTTGGTGCTATGCCGACGACTCCACAACTTATTTAGTGAAACATCACTGCCGTCCGCGGCCTTGCCCATCAATTCCTTAGGAACCACAATCCAAGCACATCGCGTTCCAGTAAAGCCAGCATTTTTGCTGAAGCTGCGAAATTCAATCGCGACCTCTCTGGCCCCAGGAATTTCGTAAATCGAATGAGGAATCCCTTCTTCGGTAATGTACGACTCATAAGCCGCATCATAAAGCAAAATCGAATGATTCGCTTTTGCATATTCCACCCACTGAACCAAAGTCTCGCGCGATGCCACCATACCTGTTGGGTTATTTGGAAAACACAAATAAATCAAATCGACAGGATTCTGAGGCAGCGGAATCGCAAAGTCATTCTCTTCAGAAACCGGCAGATATTCTACGCCCGCATACCGACCGTTGTCACCCATCGATCCGGTGTGACCTGCCATCACATTGGTATCGACGTACACTGGATAGACAGGGTCTGTAATGGCGACTCGCACATTGGATCCGAAAATATCTAGGATATTTGCGCAATCACACTTCGATCCATCCGAAACAAAAACTTCATCCGCATGGACCTCGCAACCGCGAGCCTGATACTCGTTGGCCACAATCGCGTCGCGTAAAAACGCGTAACCTTGCTCGGGACCGTACCCACGAAAGGTGGAACGATCAGCCATTTCATCAACCGCAGCGTGCATGGCGGTCACTACACTGGCAGGTAGCGGTTCGGTGACGTCACCAATCCCTAATCGAATAATTGACTTCTCTGGATGATTCGCCGCGTATTGATTGACCCGTCGAGCGATTTCGGGGAAAAGGTAGCCTGCTTGAAGCTTCAAGAAATTATCGTTGATCTGTGCCATGTTTCACTCTTATTTTCAACTCGCGAATCACCATTGTGCTAATCTGCCAGTTGCCGCCATCGACAAAACTGGTTCTTTTACCAAGGTAAAAGTTGGCCTGATATTCAATGCCACGACTGCTTGTCTAGCATACCGTGTTTCGGTTTGCTGAAACAGGATGCAAAATGTCTTGCTTTGGAGAGAAACTAAAGTTTGGCAAATTAACCTGCACCTTTGCAACCTAACTGCGGCAACCTAACTGCGGCAACCTAGCTGCGAATCTCGTGGTAGCCTTCTCCAGCGATGGCGTGAGAATTTTGCGATGATTGATTTGAACTGAAATTAAGGAACGTGACCATTAATGCCACCCAAACGCTACTCACCTACTTGCTTCCCCTGGGCTTGACCGCGCTTGCTTGCTGGCTGCTTGGTTCACTAGGCTCGCTGCGTTTTGCCCTTTCTTCATGGATCGGAATCATCACAGGATATTTGGGCAGCTACTCTTACAACCTCTGGCAGAGACTTTCCCACGACGAACAAAATCTTGGTGGAATCTGGAGCTCGCTTTCCGATGCATTTTGGCGACTAACCTTCCCCAAACTTGATGTGCAGTGGGTGCCTCTAGCGATTTCGGTGGCACTGGCAGTCACGGTGGTAATGCATTGGACAAACTCCAGCTCCAAAAAGGTGATTCGCTTCACTGCGTTTACCCTGATGATTTTCGCGCTCAATACCTTGCTGATCGCAATGATCTTATGGAACAGCGTCCACCTTGCTGAAAACAAGTCGCTCGTGTTGCGAAGTGGCAACG
Source organism: Mariniblastus sp. (assembly GCA_041688615.1). Lineage (GTDB taxonomy): Bacteria > Planctomycetota > Planctomycetia > Pirellulales > Pirellulaceae > M30B19. The sequence goes on from JBDNHU010000340.1 coordinate 4,677, forward strand.
TTTTGATTCCAGGCTTGCTGCTGACACTAATCTGGGTCGGCCCATTGTTGCGAACCCGAAATCGCGGCCTGATCCCGCAACCGAACGCGGATCTCGAATCATCTACCCCAAAACTTGCTTCGCCCATAGGTTGGCTGGCCGCTCTAGCGCTGCCGCTTTCCGCAACCTTGCTACTTGCAAGTTCGGGCACTCTGTCGCTGGCGTTCAAAGCGTTAATCCCAGCAATAATTCCACTGGCCCAATTCTATCAACGTAAATCTCAACACAACGTTTCGGTCATGGCTGCCGGCTGGATTTCATTGGCCGTATGCTTACCCGTCATCTTAGGGCACTTTTTTGCTGAAGTTAGCGTCTGGCAAGCGGTGCTAATCGTTGTAAGCTCATTCCTGACGCTGTGGCAATGGCCTGAAAAATCCCATTCCCTTGTCAAACAGTGGGGCATTAGCTTTGCTTGTGTCCTGCCGGCATTGATCGCTGCTGGCGTCGCGGCCCTGACACTGGTTGCTCAAATGCAAGGCGAATCACCCGACGGCTATTGATGCCGGTGCGATGAATTAACGAATCGAATCAACCACCGACTGGCAAGAGCATCACCTTAAGCACATCGACACCGTTTTCGCCTTGAAATCTCAGTTTCAAGACTGATGATGCCCGCATTTAAATCAAGCGTTGCACCAAAAAAAGGTTGCGGTTGGTTCAACGTTTAATCGACGACCAGCGATCAGAACCACGCAACGGGTTCGCTGCGGACCGTGCATAAGCATACCTTGTGTCCGACCGCAACATCCAACCAATTCGACTTTCATGGCGGTAGCCCTCCGATAGGGGCCAAGTCCTTGCAGAAGCGCCAGAACAGTCGGCAGTGCATCGTCTTATTTGGTTAAGCGATCAAGCTTTAAACACCCTATTGGCCAATGATAAATGGGAAATGAGATCGAGCGCATCAATTTGTGAATCGTTGGTAAGCAGCCATTTGTATCTGCGAATTCACTGTTTTTCGACCGCGATCGTCAATGAGAACTTCCATCTTGTATAGATTTTCGTAAACTGAAGCATAGTGAAAGCAGTCTTAACACAATTGCTGGGGCCTGAAACGCAACTCACCTCCCACTCCCCCATCCATAAATTGAGATGATCCATGCCCAAATCCGCAAAAGCGTCATCAAAAGCCAGCAAGAAAAAGTCCGTTCAAGTCAAGAAGGCTCCCAAAACAAATCGATCAACCAACACATCCACAAAGAGCGCTGGGGCGGTCAAGAAGGTAAAACTACCCAAGGGAGTCACCGTTGACCAAACCCCAGTTTCCATTCGCAAAGACCTGACTGGACAGCGGTTTGGTCGCCTAACCGTACTTGGATTCGGTGGATACCGCTCGGCGCGCTCGACCTGGAAGTGTCAATGCGATTGTGGAAACGTCAAGTGCTACTTCCGTTCCAACATTCAATCAGGCACCTCTACTCAGTGCATCGACTGCGCCAGAACCGAACACCGCATACGATCCACCAGCCACGGCATGTGGGGAACACCCGAGTATCGAACTTGGGAGCGGGTGCAAAAATCCGACACCGTGACCACCAAATGGCGAAAGTTTGAAACCTTCTATAGTGACTTGGGGCCTCGCCCGTCGGCCAGCCATTCCTTGATGCGAATTCGAAGCGACCAAGGCTGGAGCAAGGCCAACGCTACTTGGATTCACAGCAGCAAAGTCGGCGAACACCGCAGTAGTCAGACACTGGTCAAGAACGGTAGTGTGACCAAACCTGCTACCTTATGGGCAGCTGAACTAGGAATCACAGTCCAAGCGTTTCGGCAACGTCTACGAAGTGGAAAAACCATGAAAGCAATTATGGCCATGCCAACCCGCAAATCACGCCTGGCCCCTAAGACAATGCCACCTAGGGCAACGCCAAAGGCCAAAACCACGACCACAAAAAAATCGCCGCCTGCAAAAGCAAGCCCTAAAAAAGCAACTAAAACAACGGCAAAGAAAGCCAAACTCAAATAAGACCCGCTTGATTAGTCAGACGGTCGTGTAAAAACAACGCTAAGTCTCAGTGGTCAACCGGCTGGGACTTTCTTTATTGCCTCACCGTCTAATTTCATTGCAACAAGGGCTAATTTCATTGCAACAAGGGCTAATTTCATTGCAACCCAGGGGCAATTTCACACAGGCCAAGTCAATATCACACCTGCGAACATCGCGATCAAATATCACCTAATGCGATTGCCAAGAAAGCAGGGAACGGCTCATGGTTCAAGCCGAGCAGGGCAGGGCAGGGCAGTACACGACCCGAGTTCCCACTGCCAATGAATATAAAACCTGCCCCACGAATCAACGGCCAATCAATTAGACATTAAAAGTGCTTGGCACCCTTGTCACCAGAGCGAATCAAGCAGATCAAATCAAACAGAATACCCAGTCATTCATCTTGCTTCAAAGTAGCGTGTTTTCAGCACGCTGGCTACTGCAACCTGCTATGGCAGCATCACGCTTTTGCAGACTCAGGTTTTCGGCGGTTGCTTATTGCCGTAATGAATTTCGCAGGTACCATCTGGGCCGCAGTCATCACCTAATTTCCCAAAGCGATACCGCTGGGTCGCGATGAAATCATAAATCCGTTTCCACAATGGCAACGAAAATGGAATGCTTAAAATCAATGCGGCTGGCCAAAGAATTGGCAGGCGCCAAGCAATGTAGCGAAATCCCTCAGCACCACCATATTTTTCACCGCCCACTCGCTTCAAGTCTACCTGCCCAGTGACATTGCAAACCGGTGGTATCACGTAGATTTGCTTCATCAAATCGTCGTAACTTAGTTCCGGCCACCAATCGGCAACGTGCACATCGTGCAATGAAACGAAGCTTAGACGCTTTGCAAAGTCCAGTCGCTGTAAGATGCGAACTTGTTTGGTGCAAAACTTGCACTTACCATCGAATATCACCACGATCGAATCGGGTCGCTCGGTCGGATGTGGAAATCGCAGATCTGAGCGACTGTGCAGTTGGCCACTTTCGTTCAGAGAATTCAATCGGCTGGACAACTTGCTCTCATTACTAGGATCTTCGCCGCCTGAAATAGCACTTGGCCGTGTCTGGCCCGATGCGATTGAAGAACCCATAGCAGTTTCACTACTTGGCTTATCCTGAGATGCGTCAGTCACATTGTTTACTGTCACGACCGAAAACCTTCAAAGTTAATCCACGCATTCGCAATAAAAACCGGCGTCATGTCTGCGGCA
>JBDNHU010000341.1:0-27465 GCA_041688615.1 Mariniblastus sp.
ATGTGTCGTGCGTCTGAAAGACATGTGTCGTGCGTCTGAAAGACATGTGTCGTGCGTCTGAAAGACATGTGTCGTGCGTCTGAAAGACATGTGTCGTGCGTCTGAAAGACATGTGTCGTGCGTCTGAAAGACATGTGTCGTACGTCTGAAAGACATGTGTCGTACGTCTGAAAGAAATTGGGGCTTAAGTCTGAACGATAACGCAGGGAAATCGGTAACGTAGGGAAACGGGTGGCATAGGGAAACGCCGGCGTTCGAACTCGAAAACAGTCCTCGGGTGAAAGAATGGTCTAACTTTTAGACGACCCACCATTAGACGACCCACCAAAAGTCTTACCAATAGATAACCAGTAGACAATCAACCGAAACCGCCAACCGAATCCTGCCTAGCCAGCGGCAGAACGGCGGTTTCGATCCACGATAGTTTTGGTTCAATCTTTCTTCTTACTGCCGCAAGAGCCCTTCAAAGAACACGCAGTACAACCGCTGCTGGTGGTGCCGCATCCGCTACCATCGCTGCCGCACGTTGGTCCACAACCCGTTATCACGGCCTGAGTAAACTGTCGGACGCCGGTCGCTTTGTCAAAAACCTCGACTAGGTCCTCAGTCGCTTTCTCCAGCTCATAATTGACTTCGCCCAAAAAGTGAAAATAGACTCGTTGACCGTCCAACGTCACTTCCGCATCCAACAAAACTTCCTGAAACCCACTTTCGGCTAACCAGTCACTACAGGCTTGAACTCCAGCAATTCGATTCTTTTCCATTCGTTCGAACGCTAACAAATCCGAATCGCCGGCAATGCGAATCACCGGTCCAATCAATTGCTCCGGATCCATCACAGCACGATCGCTGACCGACTTGACGGTCCCTAGTTCCAAACCGCGTCCGGTTTGGCAGACCACTTGATCATCGCGAGAAATCGGCAACTGATCAGGGTTAGAGAATCTAGCAACCGTGGCCATAACGCCAACTTGGATCAATAACGATTGCACTTGGCTGGTTGGCATCGGATCCGATTGAATCGTTCCCGCGTCAGAATCATTTACTAGCGACACAATAATTTCCGTGACAAAATCAAACCTGCGAACAAGGACAAATCCGAACGCAATCGGACAGCACCGCCCCATTCTACGGGAACAGACGCAAAATAACGACAACGTAAACCACGGCCACCAAAATATGCATGGCGGCAAAGGGAAACGCCAACTTAATGAACCGGACAAAATCTAGTGGCAGTTTTTGCTTATGGATAATCGTCATCGCAACCAAAGTCGATGCCGAACCGATTGGCGTCAAGTTGCCGCCCAGGTTTGCCCCAAAAACAACACTCCACCACAGATTGGATGACGTGGGCGTACCCAACTTCTCCAAGATCTTAGAAAGCATGGCGGCCAGGGGGATATTGTCAGTAACGCTGCTAAACCCTGCAGCCCCGCAAAGCAGAACCGCCCCGTCCAACATTCCACCTTTGGCATCCGTGACGTTTGCCAGCACTGACTGTACGGCGAAGCCAATGGTTCCCAGCACGTTGGCATGTTCCATGACATAAATCACAACAAACAACGCCATGAAGAATCCCAGCAAATCCCAGTCAACCGCCTGATAGAACTGGTTCACTTCACTCTTGAATCGCCACAGCATGATCGCGGCAAAGGCAAGTGCGACGTATCCCATGCCTAAATCACTAATGCCTGGAATCGCGCTGGTCAACGCAATTAGAACGATAAAGGCAATCAAGGCCGATGTCGAGAACCAAAAGAATCCTTGGCTTTGGATACCGTCGCTTTCGTTCATGCTTGAAACCAAATCCTGGGCCTCGATTCGCTGTTGAATCGTTTTTAGGCCCTTGATTTCAAACAGCCAAATCCCCATGTACAACGTGGCAATCGTGGTCACCAGAACATACGGAGCACTCTTAACAAAGAACATTGTAAAGCTGATCTTGGCAGCGGTTCCGACCAAGATATTGGGCACGCTGCTGATCAAAGTCAACAAGCCACCAATGTTAGTCAGCAGGCCCTCTGTCAGTAAAAAAGCCAGCAGATAGTTGCGTTTCCCCAAACGATCCAGCGAAACCACCGTCAAACTGCCCACGATGATCATGGCAGTGACGTTGTTTAATACCGCCGAAAAAACCACCGTCATCGTGCCGTACAAGAAGTACAATTGAACCGGATCGCCTCGCGATAATTTGGTGACTCGAATGGCAACCCAACTAAATACGCCACTGCGACTGGTCACGTCCACAAACAAACTGCTACCCAAGATGATCGCAATCACTGCCCAATCGATTCCTGGAATATAGACGGGCATCGCAACTTCTTCACCACCCAAGTGCAAGTCGCCTTCGCCTGAATTGGGAACAATTGTGACCAAATCAGACGACACGTGATCAGACTGGTAGACCGACACTTCGACCGACTGTTGGACCTCAACCAGCCGACTGCCCACCAAAACCTTGGAGAAATCCAAGATGCCGCAAGCAGTTCCCATTCCCAACGCCAGAACGGCGAACAGTCCCGCAATAATTGATTTTTTGGCGTGAATTCGCTCTTCCAAGGCCAAACATGTGATTAACGCGACCAACATCAAGGCGAAAAAGCCCGTGGTCATTGGGTGCACGCTTGCCGACGCCAAAATCGCGTAATCCATGCAAGCCGCCTCCATCCTTCAGATTGCCAGTAAAAGTTCGGGGCCAGACATTTGCCCACCCCTCACTAAGTTCTATAACATTGTGGGCCAACTTACCAAGTTTGATATGCCGTTGACAGTTAGCATGCGAAGCGGGAAACTGGGTAATAGAAAAACTGATTTTTTTAAGAAAATTGACTCGTTTGGGCCGGTCCCTACCCATCCGCGCACGCTTATTAGAATTCCGGCCCCACTAGCTACCCAGCCAGCAGTAACCGGTCGATAAAAATGGTGAGGCCAGCAGGTTGCAAGACTCTGGTCTTGCTGTCGCTCGAAACATGGCGAACCACAGCAAATTGTTCAAGCAAAGTATTTTGTCCACATCAGCATAGAGCCCTGGCAGCTGCAGAGTCCAGGCAATCGAATAGTCCAGGCAATTGCCGACCTTAGATTTGCATTTGCCTTATTTATAAAGTGTATGACATGCCCGAATCCAATCCAAATCAAGATACCTTCCACGCACTGGATACCTTTTCCTATGACGGGGAAAATGGCAGCCAAACCGCGTCTTATTATCGACTTTCTAAATTGCAGGATGATGGAATCGCAGAAATCGATAATCTGCCGTACTCAATTCGCATTTTGCTAGAAAGCGTGCTGCGAAACTGTGACGAATTTGAAGTCACTAGCCAAGACGTCAAGAATTTGGCGACTTGGAACGCCGCCAGTCCTGCCCAAGTTGAAATTCCGTTCAAACCATCTCGAGTCGTGTTGCAAGACTTCACTGGTGTACCTGCCGTTGTCGACTTGGCTGCAATGCGTTCGGCTATGAAACGATTGGGCGGCGATCCAAAGAAGATCAACCCCTTGGTTCCCGTTGATTTAGTGATTGACCACAGCGTACAAGTCGACTTCTTTGGTTCCGCAAATTCACTGGGTCAAAACGTTGAACTAGAATTCGAACGCAACAAGCAGCGTTATGAATTCCTGCGTTGGGGACAAGAGGCATTTGACAGTTTCCGAGTGGTGCCACCCAATGTTGGCATCGTTCACCAAGTGAACTTGGAATTCTTAGCCAAGGGCGTATTCGCTCGGATGATCAACGGCAACAGTGTCGCGTTTCCTGACACTTTAGTTGGAACCGACAGTCACACAACCATGATCAACGGACTGGGCGTTTTGGGCTGGGGCGTTGGAGGTATTGAAGCCGAAGCAGCGATGCTGGGCCAGCCAATTTACATGTTGATGCCCGAAGTAGTCGGCTTCGAAATGGTCGGCAGGTTGCCAGCCGGTGCGACCGCGACCGATATGGTTCTGACGGTGACACAAATTCTTCGCTCCGAAGGCGTGGTCGGCAAGTTTGTGGAATTCTTTGGAAGTGGTTACGCGTCGATGAGTTTGGCGGATCGAGCGACGATCGCAAACATGGCTCCCGAATACGGTGCCACCATGGGCTTCTGCCCAGTCGATGACGAAACGCTAAATTATTTGCGACGAACCGGAAGAACCGCATCCGAAGTTTCCCTCGTAGAAAACTACTGTAAGAAGCAGGGTCTGTTCTTCACTCCCGACGCAAAGAAACCAACTTACACCAAGCAATTGCTGTTAGATTTGTCGACCATCAAGCCTAGCTTGGCTGGCCCCAAACGACCTCAAGATCGAGTCCCGCTGTCTGACATGAAGGCCTCGTTTCACAAGGCATTGTCGGCTCCGATTGGACCGTCGGGCTTTGCGTTGCCCGCAGACAAGTTGTCCTCGGAGGGAACTTACCAAAACAATGGTGGCAGCTATCAACTGTCACACGGTGCATTGGCAATTGCCGCGATCACCTCTTGTACGAACACGTCGAATCCGTCGGTGATGGTCGCGGCCGGTTTGGTTGCCAAGAAAGCCAACCAACGTGGCATGAAGGTCGCTCCCCATGTGAAAACCAGTTTGGCTCCGGGTTCCCGAGTCGTTACTGATTACTTGGACAGCGCCGAATTAAGCAGCCACTTGGACGAATTAGGATTCCAAACCGTTGGCTATGGTTGCACCACGTGCATCGGAAACAGCGGCCCAGTTCCCGAAGCGATGGCCGAAGCGATTACTTCAGGCGATTTGATAGCATCGGCCGTATTAAGCGGCAATCGGAACTTTGAAGGGCGAGTCAGCCCGATGACCAAAGCCAACTATTTGGCCAGCCCACCATTGGTGGTTGCCTATGCTTTGGCCGGAACCGTTGACATCGACTTCGCGTCTGACCCGATCGGCAATGACCGTGACGGGAAACCTGTATTCCTAGCTGAATTGTGGCCCACCAACGAAGAAGTTGGCGAAGTGGTGGGTAAGGCAATCACTCCCGAGATGTTCGTCAATCGATATGCTGGAGCGTTTGAATCCAACGAAAAGTGGAATCAAATCCCGGTCGCTAAGGGTGAATTGTATCAGTGGCAAGAGGAAAGCACTTACATCCACGAACCGCCATTCATGGCTTCGATGACCACGCAGGTGCAACCGGTTCCACCGATCTCGGGGGCTCGTTGTCTTTTGGCATTAGGGGATTCGGTCACCACCGATCACATCTCTCCAGCCGGCGCGATTTCGAAAGACTCGCCAGCAGGATGTTATTTGATCGAAAATGGAGTCCAACCGATCGACTTCAATAGCTACGGTTCTCGTCGAGGCGACGACCGAGTAATGATGCGTGGTACCTTTGCAAACATTCGCATCCGCAACCAAATCGCTCCAGGCACCGAAGGCGGATGGACGAAGTTGTTAACTACCGGCGAAGTCATGTCAATCTACGATGCATCGATGCAATACCAAAGCCAAGGTACTCCATTGGTGATTATCGCCGGCGCCGAATACGGCACAGGCAGTTCTCGTGACTGGGCGGCCAAGGGCACGATGATGTTAGGCGTCAAGGCGGTCATCACCGCCAGTTACGAACGTATCCACCGCAGCAATTTGGTGGGCATGGGAATTTTGCCTTTGCAATTTCCTGAAGGCAGCACTTGGCAGTCTTTGGGACTCACCGGCGAAGAGTCCTTTGATTTCCCCGAATTGACTTCGATCACTCCACTGGGAACCACAAAGGTTATCGCCACAAAAATCGATGGGTCGAAAGTAGAATTCGTAGCGACCGTCCGTATCGATACACCGGTCGAATTGTCGTACTACCAAAACGGAGGCATCTTGCCGACCGTTGTTCGCAAACTGTTGAACGAATAAGTTCAATCCCGGCAAGATTGCAACCGTGCTGCCCAAAGCGGTAGCGTTGCCCGTTGCCAAAACAGATCCTAATGGCCCAGCGATTCTTCCCAACCGCTGGGCCATCATTTTTCAACAGGTCTAACGGTGCTTTTGACACCGGGCCGGAATTTACTTTGGGGCGAGGCCGGAATTTACTTTGGGGCGAGGCCGGAATTTACTTTGGGGCGAGGCCGGAATTTACTTTGGGGCGAGGCCGGGACTGGGCGACTGAAGGTTCGCTTGCTTGGCAGCGTGATTCAAAAACCACTCTGTCCCGACTAGCTCGAACCTCTGGGACGCAAATCCTAACGATTGTTGCGAAATTAACGACCGGCGTTGGGGTTCTCTGCCAGGCTGACTTACTAATCACGTTGCGAACGTCGATTGTGAGGGATACTTCTACGGTTATCCTGCCGCATCCAAAATCTCTCTTGATGGCAAACACTGTGGAATCTCTCAACGCTGAATCGTCGAACTTTAGCAACTCAAATGAACCGCTCGCTTTTATTGCGCCGCAAGGAAGCGTGACAAAAAAATCCAAGCAAGGGCAGGGCGATGTTGCGTCATCCGATCGTGCCAGCGGATTAACATCTGCGGACCACTGTTCTGACCAGCAACCAGCGCCGACCGGGCTGGTAAAGTGCCTACACATCATCAACGGCGAACATTATTCGGGCGCCGAACGGGTCCAGGATCTGTTGGGTTTGTCGATGGATCGTTTTGGATACGAGGTCCATTTTGCAGCACTTAAAGATGGAAAGTTTGACCAAAATCGACGTTCCACTTGCCCCTTCCATTTGGAAAAGATGCATGGTCGCTGGGATTTTTCCATCACCAAACGTTTGGGACAATGGGTCCGCAAAGAAGGCTTTAAGGTGCTTCATGCACACACGCCGCGAACACTGATGGTCGCCTCTTCGGTTGCAAAACGGACGGGAACTCCGGTGGTTTACCATGTTCACAGCCCGGTCGGACGTGATTCCACTCGCTGGCTTCAGAACTGGATCAATTTATTTGTCGAAAAACGGTCGCTGCGTCATGTCAACAAAATGATCGCAGTGTCAGACAGCATTGGTCAATACATGGGTGAACTGGGCTATGGTCCAGATCGGTTGATCGTCGTGCCCAATGGGGTTCCCATTGTTGACGATGCCATGCTCACGAGCAGCAGAAGCGAAAATGACTTCCATTCGCCGTGGAAATATACACTAGGAACGGTTGCGCTGTTCCGTCCTCGCAAAGGCACCGAAGTGTTGCTTGACAGCGTGGCGGAATTATCTGCCACAGGTTTAGATGTTGGCTTGTTAGCCGTTGGCGGCTTCGAAACCCCGGAATACGAAGCAATGCTCAAAGCAAAGGTAGAGAAATTAGGGATTCAACAGCGCGTCCACTGGACCGGTTTTACCAGGCAAGTGAACGGCTATTTCCCCAAGATGGACCTTTTTGTCTTGCCAAGCTTATTCGGGGAAGGCCTGCCGATGGTTGTGTTAGAGTCAATGGCGATGGGAATTCCGGTGGTTGCCAGTCGCGTCGAGGGAATTGAACAAGCGATCCGGCAAAATGTCGACGGCGAGATTTCTATTCCAGGCGATAGTCACGATTTGGCTCAGCGAATCGCTCGATTGGTTAGCGGCGATGTCGTCGACCTGGCGGCGATGGGCAAAGCCGCAAGGCAAAGGCAACAAGAGACCTTTTCGGACGTTAGCATGTGCCAAGCAACAGCGGCGGTTTACGATCAGATCCTGGGAACGAAGTAATTCCCCCAGCGAATCCCGTTCCGCCGGGCAGGCCTTGCCCAACCCGCAACCGGCGTCGCAAACAGGTTTTCGATAAAATTACAAGTTTGCCTCATCGTTTTCGCAACTTTTCGCTAATAGTATGAAGAAGTTGGATAGCTAAAACTATTTCGAAAGATCTTGTATCGTGAAACAAACATTACCCAACGACGGTAGAATCTGGCCTGACCAAGAGCCAACACTGGAACTTTTAGCCAAAGCCGGTAATGGCAATGAAGACGCTGTCAATGAACTACTAGAACGCCACAGAGACGCTGTGCGCAAATTGATCCGTATGCGTCTGGATCAACGAATTCAAAGGCGAGTCGATGTCAGCGACGTCCTGCAAGACGTCTTGATCGAAGCCAACCGTCGGCTGCAGGACTATATCAAAAATCCGGTCATGAGTTTCCACCTGTGGCTGCGGCAAATCGCCAAAGATCGAATGATCGACGCCTTTCGTCGGCATCGAGGGTCCGCCAAACGCAGCGTCGACCGCGAACAATCCTTAACGGCGCCTCAGGGAAGCGAGCAATCCAGTATTTTGCTTAGCCAGCAACTGCAAGACCATGAATTGACCCCCGCAGCCGCGGCGACCCAGAAAGAATTGGCCAAAAAGGTCGAAGAAGCGATTGGCAAGCTGGGCCCCCAAGATTACGAAATTATTGTGATGCGGCACTATGAACAACTGTCAAACCGCGAGGTTGCAGAAGCTCTTGAATTGACCGAACCGGCCGCCAGCATGAGGTACTTGCGAGCAATAAAAAGACTGAAGATCGTCATGGATCCCACCCAGAATGCCGATTACTAGTGCTTTGGCGGTGTGTTTAGAGCAATGAAGGCCATCTTTTCGATTGCCGGGGCAGACCAAGGTTGCCTCCCGTCTGGGCTGAAAACTTTCGGATCCGACAGCCGCTTCCTCTTGAGTATTGGCAGGGATTCCGATATACTACGCCGCTTGGTTGCCCAGGCCGACAGGCTGACGCATACGATAAAACATTTGTTTCTGGTGAAAAGTCCGTTATTGAGCTCACTCGAAGGTAGCTCCTGCGAAGGTAGTTGTCATGGCCGTTCCAAAGCGAAAACAATCGAATTCCCGCACTGGAAGTCGCCGAAGCCATCATCACGTTGCCCCGATTCAACTTTCGTACTGCCCGAAGTGCAGCACTCGCGTTCCTACGCATTGCGTCTGCCCTACCTGTGGTTATTACATGGGTCGAGTGGTAAATCCTGAATCCAAAGAAGAAGCAACTAGCTAAGGCTCCTTGGGGCATCTGATGCGTAGTTTGGTGGATGCTGCGTCTTGATTCATGCTGCGTCTTGATTCACTGGTTTTTGATGGGCTGTTTTTGCGGCGGATTGCAGACGTGGCGGCCTAAGAACTGACGAAGCTCATGGTTTTCGCGCTGCGAACTAGGTGACCACTTCCGAGAAATGCTTGATCGGAACAAATTTTCGCACTCAATCAAGATTTATGAACTCAATCAAGATTTATTAACTCAATCAAGATTTATGATCTCAATCAAGATTTATGAACGGCCAACAGCTGATGTTGGCCTTTTTTTATGCGCCAAGGTTTTCAACTGGAGTCTAATTTTTTCACTTTCGTTTAGTTTTTTGCACCGGATTAGAACCCAAGCCTGGGACGCGCCGGCACTAATAACTTGCCCAGTCGCCATACTTCATTGGTAATTGCCGTGAACTCTGTTTAGGTGGACTCCCTTAAACGAACGCCTGGCAGGTAAAACCAAGCCAAACGAATAGGGGAGAAATCAACCTGCTTGCCGCCCCGCGGCACATCATTGCCGGACTTTGACGATTGTAGCTAATAGACCTGTCGTATCAATAAATTCCGTGGTGACAAATGCATTCATCACAACGCGCATGACGGTCCGATCGTTTTAAGGGGTCCTCCCGGTAATCCCAATCAATCCAATCAGTTCGGAGCTGCTGCCATGAAAAGAAAATCAATTCGGACCATGACCTTAATCGGTTTTAGCGTCTTCTCCGCCGTACATGGGCTAAACGCACAGCAGCCGATTCCAACCTACGAATCAAATCCCCGTGAAGTCAAATTTGGTAAAGTGACTTACAATCGCTTTTTGACAGATTCGTCGTCTCAAGATAGTACTCAATCTGCAAATCAAGCTCCAACCGATCCGTTGTCAGCCGCTTTGCAGGCCCAATTGGCTGCAAATGCACCGTCTGGTCTTGCGGCTCCAGACACTCAAACCGCCCCAACTCGCTTGGCTGCTGGCAGACGGTTCGCCCCAGCATCGCCTGCCAGCGACGACAATTTTCGCCCGTTTCTTGCACCTGCGATTCCAGAACACAATGCGCCCTACGGGCAACTGTCAGTTCAGCATAGCAGTTCCAAGAACTCGCTTATTCGCGAAGCCAACCAACCCAAGACTAACCTTCCGACGACGGTCAGCCCAAGGGACGGAACACCACTGGTCCAACCCCTTGGCGAAGTCGCAGGCAATCAGGCAGTCTCATGTTCATCCGCCATCCCTTACAACAGTTCTCGCCGGCAGGGAAACCAGTTTGCAGGTGTCGTTTCAGGCAGGTCCGCTTACCAACGTAGTTTGGACGAATCCGCCTTTGAGAAAGACTACCCAAGCTTTCCTCCCACTGACTACGATTCCAATCGCAAGCAAGGAATTTTCTCCAGCTTCTTCAATCGCTCTGCCAAACAGAATTGTGGTTGCGATGGAGACATTGCGTGCGACTGTGCCACGACAGAACGTAAAGGACTTTACTTTGGTTCCTACGAAGGCCTGCTTGGTCTTCCCTACTTTTCGGATAACAACATTGGACTGACCAACCAGATCGGCGGCCTTAGCGTCGTTGAACCTTTTAAGTACGATGCCATTTTCGCTAGTCGTTTGCAGTTTGGTTACGAAAGTCAGCAAGGGCCAGGCTTCTTAGGTGAATACTTCAACCTGGATGCCGATTCCGGTCTATTATCATCGGTTAATACCGGAGCAATCACAAACGTAACTGGCATCCTAAATGCTCCACAGGTCACGCCTGGCACCTTCACCATTTCGCCCCCGATTGGCGGTCGCTTGGATGCAAATTCCAATCAGCACCTCACTTCGTACAAAGCCGAAGTATTCAAACGAATCTACTGGCCGATCTCTACTCTGACCGGTGGCCTGGGTCTTAATTACATGCAACTGGATCAATTCGTCAACTACTCTAGCTTCGCAACCCCAACCTCAACGATGGCATTGATGACGCTAGATGGACAACGAAGATTTGAAGGCATCGGCCCTTCCTTCTCGATGGAATACTATCGCCCAATCGGACACACTCACATTGCTGCCATTGGGGGCGTAAGAGCAGCGGTACTGTTTGGTGCCGATGAATGGACCGTGGCCCAAGATCAAGTCAGGCTGTACCAAAATAATTCCAACCGAGTGCTAACTTCGCTGGCGGTACGCGTGGGAACGGAATGGTCCAAGGGCCTAGGCTGCAATTCAGCTAGCCGACTATTTATCCGTACTACCATCGAAGGCCAAAACTGGCTGAATGCCGGTACCTTTGGTTCGAACGATTCAGACTTTGGATTTGTTAGTGGCAACCTGGCGATTGGCTTAGCTTACTAATCAATATTCCATTCAATCGCTTGCCCGCTCCTTGGTTTGGATCCCTGAATCGTAGAATCAGTCCGGTTTGGTGGCGAACGAGACCTTGGTGAATCCACAGCGACGAGTGACGTCAAACAGTGAGATCACGAAACCTAATTGGATGTCGTCATTGGGATGAATAATCACCGGAGCATCAGGATTAATATTGACCACCTGTGATAAGAACGCTTCCACTTGGTCTAGGCCGGCGTACTGTTTCTTATCAATTTCGAAGACAGGATCCGTCGCCTGACCAACCAATCGAACCACGATTCGCTGAAAATCCATATCCGGAGGCAATGCTTCCAACTGCGCCGGTTGCTTACCCTGCTGGCTGGAGATTCGACTTGGTAACAAACGTTCGATCGCTTCGAAACTGATCGTCCAAACGAAAAAGATCAACAACAGAAACACCACATCGATCATGGGTGTCATCGCTGAATTCATGTCTAAGGCGTTGGAGCCTCTTCGGTCAGGAGTCTTCATCGGTTACAACTCTTTCGAGATTATCCACTCGAGTCATATCCTGATTCGAAACAGGTCATGACCGGCACTTAAAAATTACAAGCAGCAATGACTCATTGCGATCACGATGGACAATTCGCAACTTGAATCCACTTCCGACCGCCGAAAGGTCACGTAAGCAAGCCAACGGTTCCCTGCGTCAGCGGGTACCCCTCACCCACGTGCATCTTCCGGTCGATTGACAGCGTAGGTGATATTCCAAACGCCTTGCTTGACACAAGCATTCATAATCGGCTGGACGAACTTGTAGGGAGTGTCACGACTGGAACGAACACGAATCTCGAAGTCAGCTCGCTCATTAACAGGTACTCGTGCCAGAGTCGCAGCAATGCGAGCCCCCAACGAACCGGCAGCAACTTCGACCTCGTTGATCAAGATCCGACCATCACCCAAGAGGTTAATGACCAATCTCGCTTCTTTCATTTCAGCCGGATGGGCGCCTGTGGTCGCAATCGGCAACTGTAATTTCACTTGCTTCTCCTGCCGAGTCAAATGACTGGAGATCAAGAAGAAAATGATCAGTAAGAAAACAACGTCGATCATGGGCGTCATGTTGAAACCCAAGGTCCGATCGTCGTTGCGTCTAGGCATCGTAACCATAATTCATCCACAATGAACCAACCGATTCACACCTGTTTGCAAACGTTTATCAACCACTTCTAGCCAAAATGTGCACCATCCAACCTCATCAACGGTCGTCCAAAAAATCGCAGAGAGAGATTGGTCGGCCGCTTCATTGTCGCCCAATTCCTGATCGACGACAACTACGATTCCAGTTTTGCGGTTACGCCCTCATTGGATTAGCAAGTCGCTTAAACGCTTTCAACTTTGGCAAACTCAAGTCCATGCAAAAAAAGAGCCCGCCAAGGCAAAAACCAAGGCGAGCTTCAAATTTCTGCAGCAATATTAACAAAGAGACGCGGCTATTCGGCCATCATTTTCCCGCTAATCAATTTCACAAATTCCGCATTCGAATCAAAACGACTTAATTGCTTGGTCAACTGTTCCATCGCTTCAATCGGATTCATCTGAGTCAACGTCCGTCGCAGTGCGGTCACCGCATTCAACGTTTGTTCGGGCAACAACAACTCTTCACGACGTGTACCGCTCTTGGAAACATCAATCGACGGCCAAACCCGTCGCTCGGCCAATTTTCGATCCAAGACCAGTTCCATATTTCCTGTGCCTTTGAACTCTTGAAAAATCAAGTCATCCATCCGGCTGTCGGTATCAATCAATGCCGTCCCCGCAATGGTTACCGAACCACCTTCTTCGAAAGCACGAGCGGTAGCAAACAGCTTCTTGGGAATGTCCATCGCTTTGATATCCACACCACCTGACATCGTACGTCCAGAATCGCCAACCCATTTGTTAAAGGCGCGTGCCAGACGGGTAATCGAATCCATTAGCAAGAAGACGTCCCTGCCAAGTTCCGCTAAACGCTTGCAACGTTCAATGACCAATCGGCTGAGGCGAACATGACTTTCGACATCTTCATCCAGGCTGCTGGCGATGACTTCACCATTCACATTCCGACGCATATCGGTCACTTCTTCCGGGCGTTCATCCACAAGCAAGACAAATAGCTTTGTGTCCGGATAATTCTCCGAAATGCCCTTACTAATGTGCTGTAGCAAGATCGTCTTGCCACTGCGAGGCGGAGCAACAATTAACGCACGTTGCCCTTTTCCCATCGGAGCCAACAAATCGACCACTCGATTGGTCAATGGTGTCGGACCGACCTCCAACTTGTACCATTCTTCTGGGTTAATTGGCGTCAGTGAATCAAAAGTTTTCACCTCTAGATATTCCTCGGGTGGTATACCATCCACGTCCAGAATATCCTTCACTCGCGGCCCGGTTTGACCTCGCCCCGGCCGAATCATGCCACGAATCATCAAGCCTTCGC
Source organism: Mariniblastus sp. (assembly GCA_041688615.1). GTDB lineage: Bacteria > Planctomycetota > Planctomycetia > Pirellulales > Pirellulaceae > M30B19. The sequence continues at coordinate 13,710 of JBDNHU010000341.1, forward strand.
GCAGCCCAAATCGCTCGATCATCGTGCCAGGCACGAAAGGATCAGTACGCTCGCGTGAATAATTATTGCCTGGCTTCCTCAAGAAGCCATAACCATTGGGATGCATTTCCAGCATGCCCGCTTCTTCATGCAGTTCAACGGTTCCCTCTTCGTTTTGGTTATCAAACTCTGGACCAAAATCATTTTGCGGTCGACTTTGGTAACCACTGCCACGATACGACGTGTTGCGACTGTTTCCACGCCCACCGCCACCCGGCCCTGGCGGACGTCCAGCACCGCCACTTCGGGCAACCGGACGACTTGGCCCACGCCCCGGACCGCCACTGCGAGGTGCTGCTGGACCACGTCCTGCACCCGGAGCACTTCGCCCTGGACCTCGAGGACCACCCGGACCGCGACCCGGATTTACCGGACCGCGACCGACAGGAGCACGGCCACCTGGAGCAGGTGGCCGCCCTGAATTCGCACCGCTGCGCCCGCGATAGTCACCGCCACGCTGGGAATCCGAACCCGCATTACTGGGACGTCGACCACGATTGCCGCCGTCGCCACCTGCGGGTCGCGAATCTCGCGAATCGCCACCGCTGTAGTTCGAATCGCTGCGATAACCGGGATTGCCACCGTAGCCATCACTTCCGTACGCAGGACCGCTATCACGCGAGCGATCGTCCCGGGAACGATCGTCCCGAGCGTTATTCGCATAACCCGAATCACCACGCTGATCAGATTCCCCACCGTAGCGAGAATCGTTTCGGTTACGCGATTCCGAACTGTAGCGATCATCACTGCCGTCCGAATTATTGCCGCGAGAATCATTGCCACGAGAATCATTTCCGCGGGGATCATTTCCGCGGGGATCATTGCCACGGGGATCATTTCCACGAGAATCACCGCCTCCACGTCGACTATCACTGCTATTGTCATTGCTATTGTCACTGCGACTTTCGCCCCGCCCATCGCTACGCCCATCGCTACGCCCATCGCTACGATTGTCGCTACGATTGTCGCTACGCCCATCGCTACGATTGTCGCTACGATTGTCGCTACGATAGCCCGATTCATTACTGTACCCAGCGTCCCCGCTAGGTCGACTATCCGAATTATCAGCGGATGAACTTCGTCCACGCCGACCGCGATTGTAAGACCGGCCTTCACCTTCATTGACCGAATCTGGACGCGGCGCAGAATATCCACGCTGCGGCGGACGGTAATTTCGCCCTGGCCCGGGCGAAGGAATCTCTTGTTCACGATCGCCATAGTTGGAACGTGGTCCCGGCGCCGGAATTTCGGAAGGTTGCGAGAACCCTACATTTTCATCCCTCGGATCACTATCGGAATCCTGAGGACGTTGCCTTTTTTTTGCCATTGAAATCTCATAAGGGGTCGCGGCAATTGAATTCGATAAGTTTCCAACAAGCGGAAAGTCCCAGGAAACATAGTTAACGATAAATCGCTAATGGTGTAACGCAAAGTTTTAAGCGGCAGGAGTTGTTGCCAACCGTGTTCATGCGATATTGAGATCGTCGACATTGAGTTCGTCGACATTCAATTCACACAGCGGCAACAGCCGAGAAAAAACTTATTGGGACAAGAACGTGTACTCGGAACCAAGATCGAAAGATCCTCAATTCCCGTACTAATCGTTCGGCTTTAAACGATAGGAAACTTGCACTTTCAAAATGCCATTTGGGTTGTAGCCAGGTCTCCGCGGTTCAAAAATCCAAGATTCAACTGATCTAAGATCTCAACAAGCGATACCAAGCCATCAAATAAATGTAAAAAAGATTCAGAGCAGCGCTGTTTAGAGACAAACAACTACTCCAAGCTCAAACCGATCCACAAAACACAATTTAGAACTGCAACAAGCAGTTCTCGTTCCATCTTGCGAATCTAATGCGTCGACGGGGCATGTTAGATCAGATCTTCCATGGTGCCCAATCTGTCTGTTCAACAATGCATTTGTCCAGGATAAGGAGGCATTCCACCGCGTAAACTTTAGGCTTTGGAAAACAATCCCCTTCAGCAACACCCGTATCCGAAAATACCCGTATCCGAAAATACCTGTATCCGAAAATACCTGTGTCACGCAAAGCTGCGAGTCATTTCCTGCATCAAGAGATCGCAACGCCCGTTTCCAGCCACTTGAGACCAGTTTCCAGCTACTTGAAAATCGTCGCGGCATGAAAGACCGCACCAATTCCAAAGTACACCTGAAATCTAAACATCCAGTCCCTTGGCTCAAATCCTTCACCCTAAGTTTCCGCTGCTTAAAACTTCGCTGCTTGACACAACTAGGAACTGAGCAAGGCAAAAACTCTACGAGCAATTAACAATAAGAAAACAGCCGAATTCCCTGAAAGATCTAAGCTTCGACTAGAATTCCGACACTTCTAAAACTTCTTACTGTTCTAAAAGATGCCGTAGAATCCAATGGTTCTGCAATTCTGTCCAAAGACCAATTCCGAAACAAAGGAATATTTTGACGATTGATTACAACGCAGAATGAAACCAGACCTCTTTCAAGCTTGTATCCTTGCTTGAATGTAGAATCCAAAGAACCAAAAGTCCTTCGATCCCAGGTTGGCAAATGCGAGGTAAATCATTAGCAGATTGGATATTAACCATGTACCAGACCAGTTCAAGTTCCACTTAAACTAGCAGGTCACAGATTAACCAAGCTACGTCCAACAAATGTGAAATGTGATCAGTATCAAATTCAATTTGTTGGAAATTTACATTCGCTCAACTTGTCCAGTCAAATGCATTACTAGCATTCACTCAACAAGTTCCAAGCGATTAGAGTCGTAAAGACGCAGCAGCTAGGCCGAATTGTGTCGTTTTTTTCCCCCAGCGTCAACTACCAACCGCATCTTCACCAAAAACGAATCAATGACCTTTGGCAAACGCTAACGCAATTAAGGACCGCATCACCGTCAAAAGAGTCAAACAGCCGCCTAGTTTCCAGCAATTCGATGAAACTTCGACGATCACTTAACTTCCAATCCGTGATTGACCAGTTGCGATCACTCGAAAATCAATAACATGTTTAGATCTGAAGAAAACCGTCTAGGTGAATTTGACAGGGAATCACCCTAAACACGAGCAGAATGCTCAACGAACGAATCGAGGACGCTCTAAGTCCGGTAAACTAAGCGGCCTTCACTACTTCTGTTCAAAGTGTCGCCCGCTTCCGCCCCAAAGTCAACCGCATTTTTCGAAAAATCTCAATTTTTGAATTAGACCCAAAACCGACAGCACTTCATTTCAAAGACCCTTTGGCGTCTTTTGGCCGTAATCGCGCGGCTTTAAGATGCAATCTAAACATTTGATCAATTCAATCAGACAGCTTCAAGAACCCAAAAGCTCACACCGAATTTGAAACACAAATACTACTCCAGGTATGCCTAGGCTTACGCAGCGGTCCAGCCCCTAGCGGGCGAAGTGGTGAAAGCATTGTCGTTCCCAAACACTCAATCACGCTAAAGTCCGCCAGGCCAGACACCGATCTGGTAACCGAAGGCTCCGAAAAGCGATTGGCCGCTATTCGCTCCAGTCCGAACCACGCCTGGCTTGCTTCTTCTCAGAGGTGAATTTCTTATTCGACAAGCGTCTACGAATCGCAGCTCGGGGAACAATGGTACGCTTGCGACGAGTCGGCGGGTGCAGCGAATCCAAGATCATCTGCCGAATCTTCTGGTAGCACTCATCTAAGTTTTGAGCCTGCCCGCGATGAGTGTGGCTGGAAACAACCAGCTGCCCTTCAACATTGATGCGGTTTTTGAATTTTTGTGCCAACCGATGCAAAATGGCAGCCGGCAAACATTTCGATTCAAAGAGGGCCCAGTGAATAATCGCCTTCGAGTTCACTTTGTTCACGTTTTGCCCGCCTGGACCAGGAGATCGCGCAAAGGTGACAACAAATTCATCGCCATGAATCGATAATTGTTCGTTAACCTGCAGTAATTGTCCCATAACTTAACTCAATCCACTCAACCGACTTCTTACGTTTCAAACCACAGCGTCCCAGTTTATCGCCGCTGGTGGCTAGGCTGCACCCTAACCAATCCACCCATCAAAACCATGTCACCCCTCAAACCAATCCACCCCAGAGAAGCAACCCCAAACCAAAGACACGCCAAAGGAGGTCGCGTTACGCCAACAATTCGCGCTGCAAGCTATTTTCGCAAGCTGCTGACGCTGACCTAGGACACCCAGCCCCCTGCTGAAGTTCAGCGGTCGCTGCATCTTTGCCCACGACGATCGATGCCTGCCATCTATTCCGCAACCGAATGCTCTTGAGCCTCGGCGTCTTCTGTTTTCCAAAAATTCAAAACGCCTGTTTGGCAAATTCGTTCAATCGATGGATTAAACCCTTTATCAGAACCTAACAAGGAAAACTCTTCGGCTCGTATCAACCTAATGATCCGCATGGCTTCTGCCAATGCAGAATCCAGTTGCGTCTGCTCCCATTGCGCTTTGAGAAACTTAATATTGTCCAGCTTCTTGGGTAACGCGATGATGCCCAGTTGGACTGACGGTGGCACGTCACCCGCGACACTCGTCACCAATCGACTATACAGCGGCAATTGCAAATCGATCCAAGCCTTCTTCTTAAAGTAAAGTTCGTCCAACCGAGAAACGGAGTCACTGGTCTTGTAGTCCAGAATAAACCAACTTCCATCGTTTTCGTTGATATCGATTCGATCAATTCGCCCCACAATTTGACAAAGCCTCTGATCCACCAGCACATCATAGGTTGCCTCAACTTCAAGCTGCTTGATTTTCCAGCCTTGCCTACGGTGGATCGCTTGCTCTTGTGCAAAGTGTTTCAAACGCAGTTGTGCCTGAGTCAATTGCAACTTGACGCTGGGACGGATGTCAGTACCAAACAACATTTTGGCCTGGCTTTGCATTTCATTTTCCAAGAATCGCAGAATCACTTCGCCGTCTGCCGAATCCTTCACATCCTCCTCGCCAAACCGTTCCAGCACGTTGTGCAATAAGGTCCCAAAATGGCCGCCGGTCAACTCTTCAATCTGATCATCAACCGACTGCAATCTAAGCATCCGTTCAAGATAGAACCGATAAGGACTGGCCAAGTACGCCTTAAAATCGGTCGCGCGAAATCGCTCAACCTCTTGAGTCAAAGGCGGTAAAACGGTCCGCTCAATGGACTGCTGGGAAGGTTTAATTTCCGAACTTGACTCCGCCCCTGGTTCTGGGTGACTGAACAAGAACTTGGCTCGATATGGCAACTGGTCAATGGGCAACGCCATCAGCAGGCGACTGGGCATCATCGGTTCGCCGTCGGCACTCTGACGTCCAACAACCAACGTAAATCGCTTGCGACTATTCTTCAATAATTCCAAAGCGTAGGCGTCTCGAGCATAACGGCGACGATTGTCCATCAAGTGAAGTTGCTGTCGCAGTGCTTGATTCAAGAAAGGATGCGCCGCATCGGAAGACGGAATCAATCCTTCGTTGAATGATGTGACGATCGTTACCGGCGTGTCATCCAATGGAATGTCTAGCCAACCCAACAATTCAACCGCATTGGGTGCAGCCGGTGGGGCCACAAACTGACCACGCAACTCGATGTATAAAAATCGCATAAAGTCAGAGCAATTAAGCGCAATGTTCCAGTGCGCCTGAACGTCTGCAAATGGTTGTAATGCCGACGAAAATGCCGAAACGGCCTTGATCATGGGACGATCCGCAGGATCTTGACTGTCCACATATTGCTTGCCCAACACCTGGCTAATCACCGACAGCCAGGCCCTGGGCCATTGATTCAACTGTGCAGAATCAACCAACAACGGCTGCAAGAGGTCAGTTACCACCTGAACCACCACCTGGACCGTAACAGTCAAATGCGAATCCCTAGACCCGACAACGCTCTCAGGCGAAAAGATTCTGGACTGCAGGTGCTTTTCAAACCACTGATCAACCGTCGCCAGCCAGATTGAATTGCCAATGCGATTTTGCACATGAGCCGCAATTTCTGGGTGGCGAATCAATGACGCAAAATCTCCATAGTCGCGAGACGTACAATAGGCGCTGATCGCATCGACCAACCGAAAGAACGATGTTTCCTGCATCGATTGACCACGACCAAAACGGCAGCTGATTCCGTGATTGATCAATTCACTCTGCAAGTAAGGCACGACCATGGCGTCAGGAATGCCAATCGTAATTTCGTCGGCGCGAAACGCTGCACCCAGCCCATCAATTTCGGCAATCACCGCCTGCGCCTGGGCCAATGGCTTATCAACAACGATAATGTGCTGATCAGAAATTTCAATGTCTTTTTGACACCACTTCTCGATCGTTAAACAGCCAAGATCATCGTAAAGCTCATGTTCGTCAGGAGCACAAAAAGTCAAGATCGTCACCTGTTCCTGAACCTGTTTTAGCATGGCTCGAACCATTTGGTTCAGATCAACGGTACCCACCATGACAATCTGCTTTTGAGTGCGGCATTCCTTGCGATCTACGGCAATCATCCTGGCGGTTTGACGATCCCAAAGCTCATTTTCGGTCATCAATTCCCAATATCTCATTTGGGCAGCGACCAAGAAATCCCAGCGTAAAATCTCTTGCAAGTCTTCTTTCTTTTCCGGCATTTGCGCAACGGCATCTCGACCAGAAAAGAACCGCTTCATTTCGCTTGCCAAATCGTTATGCAGCTGACCTAACGATTGCACGATCGCCAACCAACGGCCCCATTCACCCGATTTGGGCGGCGATGGGACAACCGTTGACAACTGCTCTTGATCCATCGACTCCAACGCTTTAATCCACACTAATCGCTGGATCAGTGAACTGGCGAACGGTCGCTGCGGCTGATAAAGCTGTTCGGGCAACTTGCCGACGGTTTCAAAAGTTGGCGGCGTATAAATAATTTGATTGGTTTCACAATATTCGACCAATCGCTCTTGTAACCGGGATTGGGCATGGCCGCTATTAAACACCAGCAACAGCGACGAAAGATCCAACCACTGTTTTCGTGAATACTTGCCGACCAGCCAATTTACCGTCTGAGTCAACGGCGGGTTGCGCCAGTCCAGTAGGATTCGATCCATCACCGTCCCCATAATTCTTAGAGTCGAATATTTCTTACCCACGAAGCGATAATTCGCCGGCTGCACCGCCAGTTCGCCTTACCGCGTAGCCAGTATCGATCACCCACAGCGATCACATTAAGACAACCCACCGGCGCCTATTCGTTTCGATAAATCAGCGATGGCCGAGGCTTAAGCAGACTACAGACCAGCAGTATAACGCACGAACTAAGCAAGTCACCCAACGCCAAAGCGTTATAGAAATTTAGAACAGCCATTGGGTTATGATCTCGCTTGAAACCGCATACGTGTTCAAACACACACCCCACCAAAATAGGGATACAGGCTTAGCTAATTTGTCAAGAACGGTAAACATTGAGGGTTGCGAACCGGTTACCGGTCATGCAGAATTGATAGGATTGGAATTCCGTACTGAAACTTGAAGGTACGGCCTTTAAATCGCCAAGGTCTTCCAACCCTTCAAAAGAACTTGGTTTTGTAATGTGATCCATTGGGCATTAATGATCACATAAGAGCCTTTGTTTTAGGAGTTTTCGTTTCCCCTAGAACACATTCGGCATGTTGTAAGATTGTATGCCTACTATTTGGCATGCATGCGAGTCGGGTTGAGTGCCAAGCGGTGTTTAGACTTTTGGCTGCGTTTGACCCTCAAACGCCAGTGGAAGATCATTCAACCTCTCGGGAAGACATTTTTTTTTCGGACCAAGAATCGCAAGCGGGTCTGAATTCCAAGACAAGCTGGGTCTGAATTCCAAGACAATAACGTGTCAATGACAATTAACGTGTAGAAATTAAGCACTTTCATTACTGATGCGTCGGTTGTTGCGAGCTTAATTATTTCAGGCATTTATTAGATATAGATTAGGAGGGGGTTATGAAAGTACGCTACCTATGGCTGGTCTTGCTAAGTGGGTTTTTCACTTGGTCGAACCTTGCCAATGCTGACATCGTGGTCCGCAACTCGGGTGGAACCGTGCAGTATGAAAATTTCGTATCGACCACGGATACAACAGCCAACCATTACGGATTTGATTTTCCGGCCGACACTCTAAAGTCGGATTTCTGGCTGATTCAGGTGGAAGTCAATGTCGAATCGGAACCTCCCACTGTGAACCAGCTGTTCCACTTGAACTCGATGTCGCCGGTATCGAATACCGATTCGTCGATCGCCTGGAACTTCACCTTTGAAGGACACCAGTTCGATATTGGAATCGACTACTCTTTCGATGACATCAACAACTTCGTGGTCTCAACCGTAAATATCGATCATGACTACTTGGGTTTCTCGGCAGACGGATCCATCACACAAGCTCGAATCAAACTTTACAATTTCTTTGACTACGATGCGGTTTTGGGTGACGATCAGTTGTCCGTCGTTGGAAGCAACCGGTTTGAATTCACCGATAGTGCACTTTCAACGTACCTAGCATTCCGGGAAGCACTGACCGGCGTTTCGGAACTTCGAAGCAACGTCGATTTCGGAAGCTTTTCCGGTGGCGATCTGGGCGATGCAGATACGTTACCTGGTGCTGATTTATCGGCGGCATTCCAGTGGGATGCTACTCTGTTAGATAATGATTCGTTCAGCGTCACAACCCAAAGTTTTGTAGCGGTCCCAGAACCTGGCTCCCTCTCGATCTTGGCGGCGATTGCAGGAATAACCGCCTTGGGAATTCGTCGTCGTCCAGAGTAAATTTAGCGATTAGATTCAACGATTAGATTTAGCGGACTTGCTGCAGCATTGTACAAACCGCGTGCAAGTCCTCGAGGTTAAAGCACCGCTCACTTTGGTGGCTTTAACGACTAACCTGAAATACAATAAAGCCAACCCTGAGACGCTTAGGGTTGGCTTTATTGTTTCTTCCAGACGGGCTGCTTCAAAAGACGGGCTGCTTCAAAAGACGGGCTGCTTCAAAAAGACGTTCTTCATCCTCGAAGAAACAGCCTGCTCAGATTTGCCCTTATCGGCACGCTCAACTCACCGAGAATTGCGACCATGCGTCGTTAATCTCGCTAGCAAAATCAGCGATGACAGCACTTTTGACCCCATATCTAGTAAGTCAATCTCGATTTGGGTGAAAATGTTGTTTTTGATTGACCTTGACTTCTATTTCCCACAGAATGACACCTCGGTCACGACTCGTCCGTCCAAAAGACGAGTGTTTTTCAATTCGGGTATTCAGAATTTGTTGTGCAGGTTTTAGAAAGAGGGAACTTTCTTACGATCGCAATTTTTAACAGTCAGCGTCAGTGGCAATGGTCGAAAGATTCGAATCGTCACTGAAAATAAAGGACACGGAATGTCGTTAGTTTCGTCGGCGAATTTACGCCGGACATTCAAACACACGCAACGATGTCAAGACTTTTGAAAATCGATCTATAAACAACCCCCAAAAGTAATTTCTTTCTTTAACAATTCTAACTTTAGCATTTGCAGGCATCGTTTGCCGTGAAGCTAGGACAATGTTCATTGATGTTGGTTCACGGTCGAGCCTAGTCAATGATTGTTAGAGCGCTCGCTGTGACAACGACAATGTTGCCTTTTTTTTCGACTCATGACGAGTCAAAACTGCGCAAAGGAGTTGTAGGATGGTAACGAAGCCACTTGTAGGAATAAACACGGATTTTCGCAAGGCACAAGGAAAGCAACCCGGTCATTCAGTCGTAACGGCGGGTTATTTCGACAAGATCGCTCGTTCAGGCGGTATCCCGGTATTGGTTCCGCCAATGGATTCCGAGCACGATTTAGAACAACTTTTAGAAGCCCTTGATGCGTTTGTCATGATTGGGGGCAACGACATCGATCCTCGGCGCGACGGCTACATGGTTCACCCTGCAATGAAACTAATGGATCCACGACGTGAGTCGTTCGATCGCATGTTGATGGCCGCCATTTCGCGCAGAAGAATGCCACTCTTGGCCATCGGTGCCGGGATGCAATTGCTAAATGTCACCCAAGGTGGCAACCTGTTCTTCCACCTGCCCGATGACCTGCCAGAAGCATTGCCTCACAAAGACGCTCACGACAATTCTCATCGCCACAGTTTGGTAATTGAACCTGGTTCCTTGATGGAACAAGTGTACGGCGATGGAGAAATTCGCGTGAACTCACGGCATCACATGGCAATTGATGAACTGGCAGCAGGCTTCCGAGTCACCGCGCAGTGTGGGGATGGCGTCATCGAAGCGATCGAAAGTTACCACGACGATTGGTTTGCCATCGGCACCCAGTTCCACCCCGAGAGTGACGCTGCTTCTGCGCTGGACGCCAGAATTTTCGAACTTTTCGTTGAAGGAATTCGCGACAATCAAGCAGTTCCAGCATTCAAAGTCGTTGCCTAAATCCCAAAAGTTGCTTAAGTCCAAGAATACGATCGAAATATCCAAGACCGCGGATAAAAGCAGCCTGCCCCAAGGGCGAGGCGAACGGTAAACCAAAAATTAAAAAAACACGCTCGGCTAATTCGGCCAGCGTGTTTTTTTCTGTCTTGGGCGGCACCAACTGGACACGTCGAGCCAAACTCAACGCGACCTCAATGGCCGTCAAACTAATGCTCAGTCCACGTCGGGTTTACTGGCAGCGAAACTTGTCAATAGCTTGGGAGGCTCCGCAAATCGCCGAAACTGTTGACGACTTTCGCTACGATCTAGATCAGTCAACTTAATCAGGACCTATTTCACTAGGCAATCTGGCCAAGTTCAGACGCTTCGGCACAGCAAATCGACCAACAACCGCTTAAAGTGATTGATTGAGCACCAGCAGATAAGCCAAACTTATTCCGAATGCGGACCTATGACTTGCGGAAAAATAGAAAAAAGTTAATAATTACGGTCTTGCCACGGCCCAAACTATCAACTTTGGGGACCGCAAAGACGAGAAAAGCGAGTATAAACAGCAGAAAATAAGGAAAATACGTCGTGCGCCTGTTGGCCACGATGGATTTTTTGTTTTCTTGCCCCGCGGTTCACGTTGTGGTCTTAGTACTCCCGACACGACTCGTGCCGCCTGCAATTGCCGACCTGAAGCTTCAACTGGGCACGACAGATGTTGGCTTGAAAGAAGTAGCAAGCGGCAACCTTAGATCTTAGATGACGCGGGATATTAGATGACGCGAAGACTGGGTATTGGCGACCTGACCGATATTGAGTCCTAAAGACCAAGACGCAGGTAAACAACCAAACAAGACGGCGAGTATTCTGGCCGCGATTGTGATTCAAAATAGAAACGCTTGAGCTAGATTTTCTTGCCTGGGAGAAAAAGGCAGTATGAACGAAACTATGGACGTCGAATTAAAAGATATTGTCCTGACGAACAGTTCGTTTGGTCCAAAAGAAATTGAGTTTATTAAGCGTCGAATTAGCGACGACAACTCTCAATTTGGCCAACTACGGAACATGGTTTCGGAATTGGAACTGCAAGAGGAGCGGACTCCAGCGACTTCGGTTCGCCTGGGCGTTTGTTACTTCTTGCTAGGCCGTTATCAAGCGGCGATTGATACGCTTAAACAGTCTGACAACGGTGCTTTGGCCTTCATGTATCAAGGCAAGAGCCACTTTGCCTTGAACCAATTTGACACCGCCGCCGAAGCTTACCAAGCGGCTGCGAACGCAGGTTACGATTCAGATCATTGCAAGTTAGCGGTTGCCGAAGCCAAACGCTATTTACGTGATACCGATGGTGCAATGGGGATGCTGGATGACATGTTCGGCCCAATTGAACAGACAGCCGAATACCTGTATCAACGGGGGGCGACTGTTGCAGCGACCGGACGTAATCCCGAAGAAGTGGTTCGATTGTACGAACGTGCCGTAGAAACAGACCCAAAGCACGCCGGCGCATTGTTCGGTTTGGCTCTGGAAAACGACCGAAATGGAAACGATGCGCGAGCGATCGAATTGTACCAACGAGCGGCAGCCGTGTTCCCAACTAACGTCGGCACTCTGTTAAATCTTGGAATTCTATACGAAGACCATGACCAGTACGATCGTGCACGTCGCTGTTATGAACGAATCCTTGAAGTGTATCCCGGTCAGGCCAGGGCAAGGCTATTCTTGCGTGACGCCAATGCATCGGGCCATGAATTTGATTACGAAGAAATTCGTCAAAAGGAAAAGACCGCTCAAAAATTGAAGATTCCAATCGCTCAGTTCGAACTGTCGGTTCGCAGTCGCAATTGTTTAAGCCGCATCGACTTGATCACTCTTGGCGATTTAACCCGAGTGAGTGAATCAGAACTGCTTGGCAACAAGAATTTTGGCGAAACTAGCCTGATTGAAATCCGCGAAATCATGTCATCGCAGGGCCTTTCGATCGGTCAGTATGCTCATGAAAAAGACGCTCCCGAAGACACCGTGGACACAAGCCACCTGTCGGCGGACGAACAAGCGATGCTGGATCGCCCAGTTTCGGACCTGAACCTTTCGGTTCGTGCTCGAAAGTGCATGACCCGATTGGGGATGAACACGATTGGCGAATTGCTGCGCAAGTCTGGCGATGAACTGCTGGAATGCAAGAATTTTGGCGTAACAAGCTTGGTGGAAGTTCGTGAAAAGCTCACCCAAATCGGTCTTAAGCTTCGCGGCGAGTAGAAGTTCCAGAAAGGCGAGCCCTTGGGAGCTTTCCCGAAGTTTCGTCGAAGCCCGAAGTTTCGTCGAAGAGTGCGGCGTGAGGAAATTCTGGTCGGCATCACGCAGGCTTGCTGAATCCCGCACGTATCGGGCATTCATTTGAAATGTAGAAAGCGAGCGATCTTAGCGGGTCGCTCGCTTTTTTTGATAGCAAGTTTCTGGATTTTAACGCGAGTCACTTCCAAGCATTCGTCGTTGGCAAGTTTGCCAGTCACAAATAAGCGAAACGCTTTTAAACCTGTCGCCGTCTCTCGCCAAGGTCTTGCCCGATCACCCCGGCTGTCTGTGAGAACAGAATTCGTTTGCTGCGTAAAATCGCACTCTACGGTACCTCTGAACTCTAATGAATCTATGTCGCCATCACTAGGCACCCCAACCATGAACTTTCATTACGAACTATTGCATCAAGACAAACACTGTGGAGCCCGACGGGGACGGCTTCATACCCCCAGAGGCATAGTGGAACTGCCCACATTCATGCCCGTGGGCACTCGAGGCAGCGTGAAAGGGTTGACGATCGAAATGGTGGGCCAGACTGGCGCACAGGTTATCCTTGGGAACACCTATCACCTGACCCTCCGCCCCGGCGAAGAGGTCGTTGATCGATTGGGAGGGCTGCACGCCTTCACCGGCTGGCAAGGTCCCATTTTGACCGACAGCGGCGGATTTCAAGTCTTTAGCCTAGACAAATTAAATAAAATCGATGAAAGCGGTGTCGCATTTCGTTCAATTGTGGACGGCCGACTCGTTGAACTAACGCCCGAGAGATCGATAGAAATTCAACAGAAATTGGGCAGCGACATCGCCATGGTCTTGGATCAAGTTCCAGCCCTACCATCGGCACGGTCCGTCATCGAAGAAGCATGCTGGCGCACCGTCCGCTGGGCGGCCAGGTGTCGCGAAGTCGCAACCAAACCGGACCAGGCCGTTTTTGCGATTGTGCAAGGAGGGCTGGATGCGACGTTGAGACAAAAGTGCGCTCAAGAGCTGGTTGCGATGGATTTTCCGGGATACGCCGTGGGCGGGCTTAGCGTCGGAGAAGCCCC
>JBDNHU010000041.1:0-9309 GCA_041688615.1 Mariniblastus sp.
GATTCCGGGATCGATGGCATGAAGTCGATCGGTCAAGCGATTTTGAACGAAATGGAGTTCCCCCAACATGGGCCTGAAAACGAAAATCCGCAAATTGCTGGGCAAGTCGACGACACGACCGCCGGTGGAAAACCAGCCCAGTGGGCAGTCGCTACAGGGTCAGTTTCCAGACGTCAAACCACAGTGGTTGCAGACTTATTTGAACGTGAAACCGATGACGATGACATCGCCAGAACGGATCTTTGCGGTGTGCCAAGCGGTCGAACACGTGGTCGCTAATTCGATCGAAGGCGACTTTGTGGAATGCGGAGTATGGCGCGGCGGCAGTTCAATGGCGATGGCAAGGACGCTGAACGATCTTGGGTGCAACGATCGCAAACTCTGGTTATACGATACCTTCCAAGGCATGACTGACCCTACCGCGAATGACGTAGATTGCTTTGGGAATCCTGCGGATCAGTTACTAAATCAAGATCAGTCTGATCGTCTGGCATCAGAATCGATTTGGTGCCAGGCGTCGTTAAATGATGTGAAGCAGAATTTGGCTAAAGTGTCCTACCCGTCGGAGAACTTTCGCTTGGTGGTTGGCAAGGTGGAAGACACCATTCCACAGCAGGTTCCTGAATCGATTGCCGTGTTGCGATTGGACACCGATTGGTTTGAATCCACATGGCACGAATTGATACATTTGTACCCTCGACTGAAGCCTGGTGGCGTGTTGATTATCGATGACTATGGCCATTGGCAAGGTTGCCGGGAAGCGGTCGATCAATACATGGCAAAGTTTGCTCCCCAATTGTTTCTTCACCGCATCGATTACACAGGCCGGATTGCAATTAAGCCGTAATGGTCAGGTACCTCCCTGCAAGGCAAATGCCAGCCGTTGGCTTAGTTTTTTGGCTTTGCCGTTTGATCAGATGCGTAAATTAGTAACGCACGTTGCGGTAGAGTCTCGAATCTTGGCGTATCCTGCATAACAAGTGGTGTCGCAACCCGTGACGCGGTTGAATCGATCGCCATGCCTGAAAACGCCGATGAAGTGGTTCATTCACGAATTAGGTTGCTGTTGATGAAGCGTTCCCGTTTGAAGCTTTTGAATGTAGGTTGTGGTCGGCATTTTCATGCGGACTGGCAAAACGTCGACGTAGTCAGTTTCGACCCTGCGGTTAAGCAGCACGATCTTAGGCAGGGTTTGCCCGGTTTGAATGATGAAATTGAAATGGTTTATCATTCCCACGTTTTGGAACATCTGCCCGAGGAGCAAGGCAAGCGCTTGCTGGCCGAATGTTACCGAGTGTTAAAGCCAGGCGGTGTTTTACGAGTTGCCGTTCCTGACCTGGAACAGATCGCCAAAATGTATTTGGAAACTTTGCAGGAGGCTGAGTGCGGTGGGGAAGCCGAATATCAACGTTACCACTGGATGAAGTTGGAATTGATCGACCAGATGACTCGGCATCAGTCAGGCGGCGATATGGGACCCTTCATGCGAGATTGTCCGGCACCGTTTGAGCCGTTTTTACAGCAGCGATTGGGGCACGAGGTTTCCTATGCTCAAGACGTGGATGCAAAAGCTGACCCAAACGTTGATAGAAACACTGGCGATCACAATTTGGCAGGAAATGCCGAGGCCAGGAATTCGAAACCCCCAACAGCAAAGTCTGAAAGAATACCGTGGCGCCAGCGTTGGGCTCGCCGATTGGTGAGGTGGTTGTTGGGCAAACAAGCAGTGAGTTGGTTAGATATTGGACAGTTTCGCGATAGTGGCGAGGTTCATCGATGGATGTACGATCGAATTAGTCTGCGTCAAGTTTGCCAATCGTTGGGTTTTGCGGACTTCAAAGTGTGCCAAGCGGACGAAAGCTATCTTGCCAATTATGCCAAGTTCCAGTTAGATTCGGTCGACGGCAGGGTCCGCAAGCCGGATTCCCTATTCGTCGAATGCCGTAAGCCAATGCCGGTCGCTACCCAGACAAAACTGGATGCCGCTTAGGGTTGGAGTTTCTGCAGGCTTGGGTTTTTATCGGCTGGTTGTTGGTTGAATGGATCGATTGGACTAGGTCACTGGATTGTGAAATTTGTCAACGTTGAACAGGGATGGCAAGGAGGCCATGAAGTGCTTGACCAATATGAGCCTAACGTCGGGACCCAAGCGGTTCCATCATGGCTAGACCGAGTGTCGGGCGGTCGGTGGCCGATGGATTTCTTAATGGTAATCGCGGTCGCAACTTTGGTCTTTTTTACGAACCTAGGTGGTGCCGGTTTATGGGATCGGGACGAACCCAGGAACGCCGGATGTGCATTGGAAATGATGCAGCGTGGCGATTGGGTCACACCTATTTTTAATGACGAGATTCGTGGTCAGAAGCCTGCGCTACTTTATTGGTTGATCATGTCAGCCTATCAAGTGTTTGGCGTCAATGAATTTTCAGCTCGTTTTTGGTCCGCGTTCCTGGGAGTGGGAACGGTTGGGCTAACCTATTGCTTGGGGCGTCGGCTATTTAACCGCCAAGTTGGGTTTTGGTCAGCGATCGCGCTGTCGACTACGATTATGTTTACGGTCGCGTCACGCGCGGCGACTCCGGACGCTCCGTTGGTGTTCTTTTCGACGCTGGCGTTAACGCTTTATGTGTTGCTGACGTTCAAGGCACCCGAGACAATTGACGGCGAATCCCAGCCATTGCCAAAACGGTTGACCGTTCCCGGGCGATGGTTTCCTGTGGGGCTAAAAGCATTGCCAATCTACATCGCGATGGCCGTCGGCGTGTTGGCAAAAGGCCCAATCGCGGTCGTGTTGCCTACTATGATCATTGGTCTATTTCTTCTGATTCAGACTCGGACGCATTCCAAACGATCCTTGTTGACTGGGGGTGGACTTTCGCCGAACTCTCAGCCGACTCGGTCATTGATGGGTCGCGGTATTGATTTGGCAACGGACTTGTTCGCGGTGTTTCATCCAGTCCACTTCCTAAAGACCACGTGGTCGATGCAGCCTTGGCTGATCGTGCTGTGCGTGGCAGTTATCAGTTTCCCTTGGTTCGCCTGGGTCGGCTTTCGGACCGAGGGCGATTTCTTGAAGTTGTTTTTCTTTAAGGAACACCTGGGTCGTGCCACGGTGGCAATGGAAAATCACAGTGGCGGACTTTGGTTTTATCCGACCACGATACTGGTGGGGTTCTTTCCCTGGAGTGTCTTGTCGGTGCCGATCGGGATTTCTATCTATCGCTGTTTCTCAATGAGTGATTCCGCCAAGGGGCAAGCAAATTCTACATCTCGAAGTGCTTCTCAGGTGGATTGGCGAAGTGGATTGTCTTTCGGGCTGGTGTGGGTTCTATTGCAGGTGTCCGTGTTTTCTATGGTTCAAACCAAGTTGCCAAGTTACATTACACCCTGTTACCCTGCGATTGCGTTGCTGGTTGGCGTGACCTTGGAACGCATGAGTCGCGGTGTACTACTGGCGGGACCTTTGCTGGTTCGAGGCAGTTTCATCTGTTTATCAGTCGTCGGCATGCTGCTGATCGCAGCCTTTGTATTGATTTTTCAACAAATGCAGTTACCGGTAAAACTCTTGCCGATCCTTGGTTTGATTCCCTTGATCACCGGTATTGCTGCCTGGCTGGTAGCCAATCGCAGTAAGTTTCAGGCGGTACCGAGTTGTTTAGCCGCAGGTGCGATCTTGTTTTGTGTCGGGCTATTTGGTTATGGCACAATGGCGGTAGATTCCAATCGACAGTCGGGACAGCTTTGGGATTATCTGCAGAAGAATCAAAGCCAAACTTCAAAGTTGGCGACTTATCGTTGTTTGGAATCTAGCTGGGTGTTTTATGCTCAGCAGCCGATCTGGGAATTGGATCCAGAAGCGACCGTGCCGGCCCAGTTTGATGTCAGTGTCGTTTCGTTGGAGCAAGCGATGGACTCGCAGATGCCACAGTTCGCAATGGGCTTTGAATCGACCACTGGGCAAAAAGATGGCAAGGCGGGTGCAGATAGGATCAACGTCGGACAGCCGCCTGACCCTTTGTTGCGTGCACGTGCTTGGCACCCGAAGCCTCGGCCTGCCGTGGGTGAATTCCTGGTTGCGCATCCCGAATCTTTTATCGTTACACCCGAGGCCCATTTGGCGGAGCTAATGGAACGTCTACCCCCAGGTTATGGCCAGCTTCAGCGCTGTCGCGATTTCTTGAAGCAATCGGATCTGGTACTCGTAGGCCCGCTACCAAAAGATTAGCGGTTTCTTCATTCTCCAAAGGTCGGGCGAAACGAAGTCAGCGCCAAAAAAGTTTAGCGCGTATGCGTCAATCCCATCACTCTGTCGAGCAGACGTGGTAGGTTGGGTCGTTCCCTCGTTGGAAGGTCTCGCCCAGGAAGTTGGGGCGTTTGGATCGTTAACTGTGCGATCGTTAATCGTGCGGTCGCGAGACCTTGAATTTTTCGACATGGATTTCGATTCTGGGCGTGCCAACGTGTTCTAAGCAATCGGGAATCGCAGGAAAGACGGCATCTAAGCACTCGGCAATCGCCTTGGGTGATCCCGGTAGATTCAGCACAAAAGCGGTACCTCGAATGCCGGCGGTTTGTCTTGATAAGATGGCCGTGGGCACGGTTGCTGCCGAGACGCGACGCATCTGTTCACCGAAACCGGGCATCATTCGCTGGCAAATATTTTCAGTTGCTTCGGGGGTGACATCACGCGGCGCCGGACCGGTGCCGCCTGTGGTCAACACGAATTGGCATGCCGCTTCATCGATCAATTGGCACAGTTGGGCCTCGATTTTTGCTTGTTCGTCGTCGATCAACCGTCGCACAATTTCAATGGGGGACGAAATTGTGGCCCTCAAGTAAGCTTCGATCACAGGCCCGCTTCGATCTTCATACTGGCCCCTAAAGGCTCGGTCGGAAACGGTTAACACGCCGATTCTTAAAACGTTTGTCAATATTCTGCCTTGAAGTGGAGCGTTGAAATGGAGCGTTGAAGTGGAAACCGGTATTGAAGTCGAAAATCGGAAAGCGTGACCATGTTCGGAATGCGTCCGATTTCTGGAGCCAGAATTTTCACGCCGGGATACTTGTCACGCCAGGATACTTGTCACGCCGGGATACTTGTCACGCCGGGATACTTGTCACGCCAGGATCTCGTGGATGATCTTGCCATGAACGTCTGTCAGGCGGAAGTGCCGACCTTGGTATTTGAACGTTAGTCGCAAGTGATCGATACCCAGCAGGTGCATCATGGTCGCATGCAGATCGTGGATGTGAACTGGATTGTCGATCACGTTATAACCATAGTCATCGGTGGCACCGTAAGTGGTTCCAGGTTTGATGCCGCCGCCAGCCATCCAAATGGAAAAACAACGCGGGTGGTGATCGCGACCGTAGTTCCCAGGACTCAGTTTACCTTGGCAATAATTGGTTCGTCCGAATTCGCCTGCCCATACAACTAAAGTATCTTCCAGCAGTCCTTTCTGTTTTAGATCGCCTAACAAGGCAGCGCACGGTTGATCGGTCTCGTCGCACTGAGCCTTGATACCACCGGGAAGTCCGCCATGATGGTCCCACCCCTGATGGAAAAGTTGTATAAATTTAACATCCCGTTGGGCCAGGCGCCTTGCTAGTAGACAGTTTGCGGCAAAACTGCCAGGGTTGGTCACTTGGGGTCCGTAAGAATCTAGCACGCTTTGAGGTTCGTCCGAAAAATCAACCACGTCTGGGATTGAAGATTGCATGCGAAAGGCTAGTTCGTGTTGAGCGATTTTGTTTTCGATCTCCTGATTGCCGGTGCTTTGAATTTCTAACTGATGAAGTTCCTTCAGTGCATCAAGCATTGATCGACGGCTATCGTTGTCGATACCTGCGGGATTGTTCAAGTACAAAACGGGATCTTTGCTGCTGCGAAACTGCACGCCTTCGTATTTCGAAGGCAGAAAACCGCTTCCCCACAGTCGCGAAGCCAACGGCTGGCCACCTTTGTTCTTGGTGACCATGACCACGTACGCTGGTAAATTTTCGTTGCTGCGGCCCAATCCGTAGTCTAGCCAACCGCCCATGCTGGGCCGGCCTGGTAATTGGGAACCGGTTTGCATAAACGTCACGCCCGGGCCATGGTTGATGGCTTCGGTGTACATGGATCGCACGATGCACAGATCGTCTGCGAATTTTGCAGTCTGAGGCAGTAGATCGCTAAGCCAAGCACCGCTTTGGCCATGTTGTTGAAATTTGAAGGCCGATCCCACCAATGGTAGACTGCTTTGATTCCCGCTCATTCCAGTCAATCTCTGTTCGCCCCTAACCGAATCAGGCAATTGTTGACCCTCTTGCTGGTTTAGCTTTGGCTTATAGTCCAACAGTTCCAATTGGGAAGGAGCACCCGATTGGAACAGAAAGATTACTCGTTTGGCTTTTGCTTGATGGTGCAGGGTCTTCAAGATACCACCACCGGTGTCTTGGTCCGGGCCCAATCCAGTGTCGCCAGAAAATGAGGTGTTTGCAAAGGAATTGGGCTGCAACAGGTGAGCAAATGCCATGCTGCCCAGACCATAGCCAAACTGACTTAAAAATTGTCGACGTGACATTTTTGGTGCCTAATGTTGTAATGGATTAACGACCGGCTTTATTCGCCAAAATGGATAAACTAGAAACGAAAAACAGAACGTCTACTTTGGCGACCACCTTGTTGGTGATCGCCCTGGACTGTTTAGGTTTGCGACCGATATATCCTTCTCTTCTTTCGTTCCTGGGTTGCCAGGATTTGCACAACAAAAAAAAACGCAGGATGCCCACTGAAGCTTTGCCAATCGATAAGTCACTGATTGGCAAGGTTAATGTGATCGTCACAATTTAGCGACGGGACGTGCATTCATCTAAACCCATCAACGTATTGGCCAGCAATGCAAAGGAAGCAACTCTTGCTGCGTCCAATTGATCGGGAATCCGGAAGTTGCCCACCTGTAAGTACTGATCAGTTGCTTCGGGTGAAGCGATAAAACGCGCCAATTGTTCGACTTGCAATTTTTTCAGGATCAACGCCTCATTTTCGGTTGGATCACGTGAAGTCAAACGCCAGAAAATTTCTGCAATAGCTTGTTGGTCGTTGTCGGTTTCGCTTAGCACCGAACTGGCAAGAGCTCGACTGGCTTCCACAAATTGAGGTGCGTTCAGGAGTACCAACGATTGGGCTGGCGAAACGGTTCGTTCTCGCTTAACTTGGCAGACATCTCGCTTAGCCGAATCCAAAGCGATCATGGCAGGTGAAGGCGCGGTCCGTTTCCAATAAGTGTACAAACTGCGACGATACTGAGCATCGCCACCGTCCGGGTTGCTGGGCGAAAACGCCTCTGCCAAATCGTAAGGGCGAGTCGGAGGGCCACCCATTTTTTGGACCAATAGACCACTAGCCGCCAGTGCCTGGTCCCGAATGGTTTCCGCTGACAAACGCTTGGAATTCGATCGAGACCAGAGCATATTTTCGGGATCCAATTCCTTCGTCTGTTTGTTGGTGAAAGATGATTGTTGATAGGTCGCCGACATCGCCATTTGCTTGATCATTCGCTTCACGTCCCAACCAGACTGGATAAAATCAACGGCTAGATAGTCTAGCAACTGCGGATGAGTTGGAACGGAGCCCTGATTGCCGAAATCTTCGGGGGTTCGCACCAAGCCATCGCCGAATAATAATTGCCAAAGGCGATTGACGGCGACTCGTGCGGTCAGCGGATTTTTGCGGTCCAACATCCAGCGGGCCAGGCCCAATCGATTCTTTGGTAAGTGGTCGGCGAACGGCAATACGGCTTCGGGAGTGTTTGGGAAAACTTCAGGTCCCGGTGCATCGTAGGCCCCGCGGTTGAGCAAAAAGGTTGGCTTTGGTGACGTTAATTCCTTCATGACCATAATTTCGGTGCGACTATTTTGGATATCAAAGATCTGTCGCCTATGTTGGGCTAGATTCTCCAAGTATTCGCGATGTGCCGGGCTAAACGCCAAAGCCCAATGTTCCGCCAGCTCTGATTCCAGGGCTTGAGATGCCTGAGCATCAGAATCCAGGTTCGCGGTAGGATCGTTGAACCCAAGTGCTGCTTTACCGAGTGAAAGATCAGGCTGAGCCAATACCCTTTGTTCGCGTCGAGACAATTGCCGCCCGAAGACTCGGAATTCATCGACCTGCCCACCCTGGAAGCCGCGATCGCGAAACCGTTCACCAATCGTGATCGTATCGCCTCCACCGCCCTTGATCTCCTTGGTCAAATGATCACGGACGATTGACGACGGTGCCAGCGCTCCGTTGACAATCAATTCGATTCCCTTAGCTTGACTGCTTCCGTCGTAGCTGAAAGTGACGTGAACCCATTGATCCACCGGCAGCGTCTGTGACGTCTGAATTGAAATGGCATTGCCGGGCCAGAAATGAATTAATGACGCCTGCAGTTTGCCGTCAATAATCAAGAGTTCATAGCCGCGACTGGCTGCGTCGGTCCAGGCTCGCGAACGATGAAAAACAACCGCTCGGTCCTTCAGGTCCGGCGACTTCATCCAGAGGCTAACCGAAAAGGGTTGCCAGCGTCCAAAGTTTCCAACGGGTACGTCAATCCCTTCATCGCCTGATAGTTCGACTGCGCGACTATCGTTTAAGATCGGCGCGTTTAACTTAGAAGCGTCGGCTTGCCGATTAGCCGTTGCTGAATTGGGAATGATCAGCGCGCGGGGAACGATCTTGTTTTCGGAATTCGCGGCGATCGCTGCTTCCTTTTCAAAATCCAGATAAGCAATTTGACCTGGCAAACCCAGTGGATCGCCGGGACGTAGAGGCGTCGGGGCAGCGTCGCTCCAGGGCCTTTGTTTTTGGATTCGGTTACGACTTTCGGCAGCGATGGCTTGGGCCTGTCCTTGGGCAGACCTAAGTTCCGCGACGCGACTTTCGGCCGCCACATCGGGCATGACAGCGGTTGGGGTTGGGACCGAATTGGTGAAGTACGAATACAAGCCGGCCTCATCGATGTTGTCAAAAAAGGCACTCAATTGAAAGTAATTCGCCTGAGTCAAAGGATCATACTTGTGATCGTGGCAGCGACAGCATTCCATGGTCAGGCCTAGAAACGCGGTCGCTACGGTTTGCGATCGATCGGCCACGTATTCGATTCTAAATTCCTCTTCGACGCTGCCCCCTTCTACTTTTTGTGGGTGCAAACGATTGAAGGTCGTGGGCAAAATCTGTTCGAACGTGGCGTTTGGTAATAAATCGCCTGCCACCTGAAGGGTTAGGAATTGATCGTAAGGCAGGTTATCGTTGAAGGCCCCGATTACCCAGTCTCGCCAAGGCCA
>JBDNHU010000042.1:0-13726 GCA_041688615.1 Mariniblastus sp.
GGTATAAATCGGACGTGGGAATTTTCGAGGCTCCGACGGTCGGCCAGCAGCGCCGGGCCCGAGCGGCAAAGTCACTCCCGCAGTCTCGGGACCTAAAACTACCCCGAAAAAGGCTCGCACTGGACCGGTCCGCTCCTGATTCAGGTTTCAACAGGGACCACCGCCCAGGAATCTTGCCACATGGCTGGAGAAGACCAAAGATTGGGGTAACAAATTGTCACTCGATTCACCATAATTGGGCGAACAATCCCATTTGCGTTTCAACTGGTTGCGACCTACAGTGCCAAAGGCCGGGGATTGGCTGCCCACATGGGACTGGATGCCTGCCCGTAGACTTGATGCGCTGGCAGGCACCCCACTGCGCTTCCAAGACCCGCTTCCTGCTAACTCTAGTTTTTACAAGCGAATCAGTAATGCAAATCACCAAAGCCGTCATCACCGCTGCCGGCAAGGACCAAACTCATCTACCCCTTCAGACCGTTGTCGATCATTCGGGTAACAGTGGAAACGCTTTGGAATTGGTACTGGATGAAATCACTTCTGCTGGCATCGACGACATCGCCATCATTGTTAGCCCTGGGCAGGCCGAACGATACCAAGCGGCGGCCGGTCAGCACGCGTCGCGTCTGGTTTTCTTCCCGCAGGACAATCCCAAAGGATACGGCGATGCGATTTTGCGAGCCAAAGAATTCACCGGCAACGATGCGTTTTTGCATCTGGTCAGCGATCACCTGTATGTCAGTCACGGGAAAACCAGCTGTGCCGCTCAATTGATCGAAGTCGCCAAACGCGAATCTTGCAGCGTTTCCGCGATCCAACCCACTCGCGAAAGCAAGTTAATTTACTACGGAGCAGTCGGCGGTGTGCCCGTCCCGCAGAATCCAAACCTGTATCAAGTTAGCACCGTTCTAGAGAAGCCAACACCGACGGTTGCCGAACAGTCGCTAATTGTTGCCGGCCAGCGTAGCGGACATTACTTGTGCTTGTTCGGTATGCACGTCTTGACGCCTGGGATCATGAATCTTTTGCAGGCCCAAGTAGCGGCGTGCGAAAATGGTAAAGTCAACTTGTCGGACTCACTAAATCAATTGGCCCAGCAAGAACGATATTTGGCGTTCAAAGTCAACGGAGAACGTTACAACATCGGTGAGAAGTACGGCTTGCTGATTGCCCAAATGGCGATCGCGCTTTCGGGGCCAGATCGGGATCGCATTCTGGTGGAAACGATCGAACTGCTGGCCAAACACTAAGAAGGCATCAACCGACCGTGTGCAATTCAAATCCTAAGAACTGCCACGTACAAGATGCACAACGTTTTACCGTTCTTTAAAGCCTCAAGCGGCTGGCAACGATTTCGCCTCAAAGCGACCTTGTCTTTAAAAAAACATTTCACTTAGCACCGTTGCAAGGTCTGCCTTCGCCATGCCTGATTTGATCGATATCATTTGTTCTAACGATCCTGCGATTCGCGATACATCGCTAGATTCTCAGTGCTGTGATTTGACCGCGGATCAACTGTCGACTCAGTGCCAGCGGTTGGACCGGTTTCGGCGATCCAGCGACAATTTGTACCAGCGAGTTCGGGCTCTGTTTTTCCTGTACGCCATCCATCGTTTCCATTTGCCGCCCAAGTTGGTGGGCCGAGAATCAGGTCGAATTCCATTCACGGGTTACGAAAATCTGCTGGGGCGCCGGTTCAATGAAGCAATCGATGAATTCCTGAACGCAGAAAAACAGGCGGGACCTAGCATTACAATGTCCAGCGCGTTGGCGACGGCTTACCATCGCCTGGCATTTCAAACGTTAGCCGATCAAGTGCGACGGAGTGTTAGGACAGTTCGCGGTAATCAGTGGATGTTCCGCACCGGAAATCCACGCGACTTGCCACTGCGGATTCGACCTGAAATGTTGCAGCTGGGCAAAGATGGCCAGTTTCCAATTTTACGTGAACGCACTGCCGTTCGTATGGACTTTTCGCACAGCGGTTGGAGCGATATTTTCTTCTTGGGAATGGATTATCCCGAGGGCGCCCTGGTGATCAACGCGTCGATCAATTTGGCAGTTGAAGGTCGGCATGATAAGCCACAACCACCGATCGATTGTAGCATCCGAGTGATCGATCAACCGATCTTGCGATTGGTCAGTGTCGATTTAGATTCCGTGGCGGAGATCAAACAAATTAGCGAAGTTTTCGACTTCGCCCGTGATTACCTTGGCCTATTGAAGGCGGCTGTGATCGCAGCAGGATTAGTCCCCGCGGGTCTGGAGGGGCATGAAGCAGGAATTGAATCCATTTTGCGACCATTGGTCGGACCTGGGTACGGGTTGGAAATTGTGAGCCGAGTCAACGATATCCCCAAAGGATCGCGTCTGGCGGTGTCCACCAATTTGTTAGGCGGCTTGATTTCGATGTGCATGCGAGCCACCGGGCAGGTGTCACAATTGACCGGTAGTTTAGCAGAAGCCGATCGCAGAATCGTCGCCGCTAGGGCAATTTTGGGCGAATGGATTGGCGGATCAGGTGGCGGTTGGCAAGATTCTGGCGGCGTTTGGCCAGGCATTAAGTTGATTAGTGGCACCACAGCCGAAGAGGGCGATCCCGAATTCGGGATCAGCGTTGGACGCCTGTTGCCCAAGCATCACGTATTTGAAAAAGATGAAATCTCGCCTGAAACTCGAAAACTGCTGCAAAAGAGTTTGGTGTTGGTGCATGGCGGAATGGCCCAAAATGTCGGCCCGATCCTGGAAATGGTAACCGAAAAATACTTATTGCGTAGCGAAACCGAATGGAAGGCACGCGGCCAAGCCATCGAAATCTTACAACAAATCAGCCAACACTTGCAGGACGGCGATATTCAAGCCATCGGAAAAGCGACCCATCGAAACTTCGCTCAACCGCTACAAGAGATCATCCCCTGGTGCACAAACTGCTACACCGAAACGTTGATCGAAAACTGTCGCAAGCAGTACGGTGACGATTTTTGGGGATTCTGGATGCTCGGCGGTATGGCTGGCGGCGGCATGGGATTCATTTTTGCGCCCCATTGCAAAGACCAGGCTCGAACTTGGCTGCTGGAAATGATGGTTCAGACCAAACGCAAAATGGAAAATGCGTTACCCTTCGCGATGGACCCAGTGGTCTACGATTTTGAAATCAATGACGACGGAACCAAAGCGGAATTTTCCGAAGATAGCAGCCTGCCCAAGGGATACTACCCCATTATGGTGCCACGTTGGTTAAGACAAGATGCTCAAGCTTTGTCACCACAGACCCAGAAGGAACTGGAACGGGTTGGCAGTCTTTGCAGGGCTAAAGATTCCCAATTGGCCAGCGATCTGATCAGTAAAATTCTGCCCGGCCAAGCGGCCACCAGCGCGACCGATAAATCCTTGCAACGCCTGTTGATTGACAACGGATTCGACCCTATTGCTCACCAACAAATTCGCGAAGACATGGTTTCGGGTCGGTTAGGTTTGGCTCAGAACCGCCTACCTGCGACGGCCAATATTCAAGACGTTCTGCCGTCGGACGTGGTCGACAGTCGATCAGGCGTGGATGCAAAAACCGTTCAGTTGGGGAAGCAGGCGATCGGTGCGGGCGAAGTCGCGGTTCTGACCTTAGCGGCGGGTGTTGGTAGCCGCTGGACTCAAGGCGCAGGTGTGGTCAAAGCGTTGCATCCCTTTTGTCGCATGGCAGAAAAACACCGCACATTCTTGGAATTGCATCTGGCCAAGAGTCGCAAGGTAGGCAAAGAATTTGGGCATTTCCCCACGCATGTATTCACGACTGGGTACCTGACAGAGAAGCCAATTCATGCAGCAGTGCAAGAGATGCTTTCGGCGGGTGACTATCCAGGACACGCGTTGATTTCTCCCGGAAAATCCGTTGGTTTGCGGATGATTCCGACGATCCGCGACTTCCACTTCGCATGGGACGAAATGCCGCAACAAATCCTGGATCACCAACAAGAGAAGGTCCGTCAAAGTTTGCGAACCGCGTTGATCGGTTGGGCGGCGCAGGCTGGCGAAGCGGCCGATTACACAGACAACTTGCCGATGCAATGCATGCACCCGGTGGGACATTGGTACGAGGTCCCCAACCTGCTTCGCAACGGAGTCCTGAGAGATTTATTGCAACGACAGCCCCAGTTAAAATATCTACTTTTGCACAATGTGGACACATTAGGCGCCACCGTCGATCCAGGACTTTTGGGATTGCATATCTCGGCAAATGCGGACCTGTCGTTTGAAGTGATTTCCCGTCGCTTGGAAGATCGCGGAGGCGGGCTGGCTCGGGTTGACGGACGAGTGCGTCTGGTCGAAGGCTTGGCGATGCCCAACGAAGAAGATGAATTCTCGTTGACCTACTACAATTCGATGACCACTTGGATCAACATCGACAAACTATTGGCCGCGTTTGGCTTGTACCGCAGTCAATTAGATGACAGCAAACTGATCGATTCAGCGGTCCGAAAGTTAGGACGGCGTTTGCCGACTTATGTGACCCTAAAAGATGTTAAAAAGCGTTGGGGAAATGGGCAAGAAGACGTTTTCCCCGTCGCTCAATTTGAAAAACTGTGGGGTGACATGACGGCGTTGCCAGAATTAAATTGCCAATTCTTAGTCGTCCCAACCCTTCGTGGGCAACAGCTAAAAGAGCAAGCTCAACTGGACGGTTGGTTACGCGATGGCAGCGCTGCCGCCATTGAAGCAATGACACTGTTTCAGGACTAAACCAAAGGTAATGCAGTTGAGGACGCGAACTTGCGTGCTGAAATCCTGGTCAATTGACTAGCGATTAGAGACTTCCAGGCAGTTGGCACCCTGAACTTCCACGCTCCAACAGTGGCCGACCCCAAGCGGTTTCGCTCCCAAGCGGTTTTGCTCCAGGACAGCCTTTAGAGCAGGTTCAATGCATAATCAACAACAGGTTCGATTGAAAGTGACGAATTCAAATCAAACGCCAATCGTTGCAAAGTCCGCACGATCATCACTGGCTATCAAGACGCTTCGCAGGTTCGCTTTCTTGCTGCTGATTTCAGTGACGACAATTTACCTTTGCCTGTGCCTGGCACTGGTAGGAATGGAAAGTCGGTTGGTATTCCCTGCGGCTTATACCGACGATGTTGTTGAACGAATCAACACTCCAACCCAACCTGCCGGTGGGATGGTTCAAATTTCCACCGTTGAATATTGCTGTGCCGATGACGAACCCTTGGCCGGTCGACTGTGCCTGAGACAGAATGCATCGCGTATCGTTTTGTTTTTCCATGGCAACGGTACAAAAGCGGCCGGGCAAGACCGAATGATTCAAAATCTAAGTGACGCCTTGGACGCTCACGTGTTGGCAGCGGAATATCGAGGATTCGCTGCTGGCGATTCAAGGACTCCGTCAGAAACCGGCTTGGTCGCTGATGGCATTGCCGCCTGTGACTTATTGTGCGAAAAATTTTCCGTGCAGCCCGATGAAATTATCGTCTACGGTCGGTCCATCGGAGGCGGCGTCGCGTGTGCGGTAGCGGCAGACCGAGGAGCCAAGACGCTGATTCTTGAGCGAACCTTTGCGCGACTGGTTGACATCCCCGCTGAAACTTACTGGTATATTCCGATTCGAATTTTGATGCACAACCCGTTTGATTCCCTCCAACGACTGCAAAAGTATAGCGGCCCTCTGCTGCTGATTCACGGCCAAAACGATCAATTGATACCGGTAGAACATGCCAAGGATTTGCATCAACAGGCGGTGTCTACCAAGAAAGAACTGCTGATCTTGTCCAACCTTGGTCATAATGACAGGTTGCCAAGTTCAGTATTCGATTTCATCCGCATGTATCTCTGAAAACGGCATGCACCGTTAAACAAAGCTGGCAATTTCTAAATCACGCTTGTCTCAGCCCCGACATCCCCGTGGAAAAAGCTACCCACACCGGCAGCGAA
The DNA here is from genome assembly GCA_041688615.1 of Mariniblastus sp. GTDB lineage: Bacteria > Planctomycetota > Planctomycetia > Pirellulales > Pirellulaceae > M30B19. Next base: position 5,938 of record JBDNHU010000042.1, read on the forward strand.
TCACGCCTCGCAAACCACCCAAGTTCCCCATTCGCTCATCTCTTTGCCCACAACGTTGAGCAACACAACGCGAATCGCGAACAATGGGTTTTTCAAGATCCCATCAAATCTATAGACTGAGTGCAGATCATTCGCCCGCTGCCAGCAAAGTTCCGATTCCGCAAGTGCATCAGGACCTTGGAACCCCTAGGTCGGCCAGCGTTTACCGCTTGCCAGCACCTGTTGGTAGTATTGGTTTGGGGGGGAATGATTTTGGGTTGCGATCGAATTTAGTGTCAATGGATTGGGAAACGATGAGTCTTTGGAAACTATTTTTAGCCTCACAATTTGCGAGAAAACGCACCCTTTGGATCGCTTGCGTCATCAGTGGTGTGACTGGCGGGTCTAATCTTTTGGGCCTAACAGGAAGCTTGTTTGCCCAAGACGAAAAGCTGAAGCAGGCACTCGCTTACCGACCGACCCAGGCGGATGTCGACTATGAGAAGCCTGACGATTCGACCGAAGGCATCGTTTTAGAAAACGCCTCCTTGATCAAACAAGTCGGCTTCATCGTCCGCGATTCCAACCAACGGATGTTGCGACGTTTCGTAGACACGGACAACGACCGCAAGATTGATACTTGGGCCTATTATAACCAGGGCATCGAAGTTTACCGCGACATTGATACCGACGCCGATTCCAAGCCTGATCAGTTTCAATGGATGGGTCCGTCGGGCACCCGACTGGGATTGGCTCTGAAACAAGATCGCATCATCGACAAATGGTCCAGAATTTCCGCTCAGGAAGCGACCCAGCAAGCGGTTGAAGCGTTGAAAAGCAAGAACCAAACAGCCATGCAGTCGCTTTTATTAACCCAGGAAGAATTGAAGGGACTGGACCTGGAACCCGAAATTTCAAACCGTGTCGAAGCCCGACTTAAGCTGACATTAGAAAATCTAGGCGAGCAGCTAAAGGCGACAAACCTGCCTGACACCGTAGAGTGGTTACACTTTGGGGCTTCGTATCCAGGTTCAATTTCCAGTTCAAAGTCGAACGTCATCGAGGTTTATGATAACGTTTCGGCCATCATTGAAAACGGTGAAGAAAATCAGCAATTGCTGGTCGGTTCGATGATTCGCGTCGGCGATGCTTGGCGGTTGATCGATATGCCGTCGGTTGCCAATCGCGACGAAGTCCCCATCGTGGGCGGCATTTTCTTTCAAACCGCCGCTCTGAATACAATCGCAATGAACCAAACCCCGGGTTCAACCACAGATGGTTTGGATTCCGAACTATTGAACGATTACCAAGATGCCGAGAATGCGTTTCGCGAGAAAGCGGACACGCTGATGGGCGAAAAACTATCGCCGCTGCATGCCAATCGGTCAAAAGCCTTGGTCAAGATTGCCTTGGCTTCGTCGGGGGAAGATCGCGAAAACTGGGTCAAACAATACGCCGATGTGGTTAGTTCTTCCTATCAGGCGGGTGAATACCCTGACGGCCTTATCGACCTGGAGACCCAGGTTTCCGCAATGCAAAAAGCGTCGTTCGAACCGAAATTGGTTTCGTACGTCAAGTATCGAATGTTGAATGCCTGGTACAGTCGTGCGGCAGAAAAAACCGAGGACTTGGAAGACATCCAAGATCAATGGCGGAAGAAATTGAACGAATTTGTAACCGACTTCCCAGCCAGCAATTTGGCGCCTGAGGCCTTATTCCAATTGGCGAACATCGACGATTACTTGGGTGATTCGGCATCGGCAGAGAAACTTTACCGTCGCATCTTGGCAGACTTTCCTTCGGCCACTCAGGCGGCTCGAGCCCGGGGTGCGGTCACTCGTCTGACTTGCGAAGGCAAAACGATCTCCCTGGAAGGGTCGACGATCAACAATCAGAGTTTTCAACTGAGTCGACTCAAGGGCAAGACCGTCTTGATCCACTACTGGGCAACCTGGTGTGGTCCTTGCAAGGCGGAATTTGAAGACATGAAAGCGATGTACACCAAGTACAAGAGTGACGGCTTTGAAATTGTCAGCATCAGTTTGGATGAATCGCGAAATGATCTAGTAAAATATCTCAAAGAAACCGACAACCTTCCTTGGCTGCATTTGTACGCCGAAGGTGGCTTGGAAGAAAGTCCGCTGGCGGCGCAACTGGGCGTAATCGCACTTCCCACAATGATCCTGGTCGGTGCCGACGGAAACGTGACTGCCCGAGGCGTCAGTTTGCAGCAGGTGGAACGTGAACTGCGAAAGCTAAAACGCTAGTCTCGACGGTTCAAACGGGGGCTGGGGCGATCAACGCACCAATACAACGCACCAATACAACGCTCGAAAACACTGCTGGAAAAATAAGTTCCATTCACCCGATTGCACTCATCGCCGGTCGGGCCAAGTTTATGCTAAACTAGGATGGCGGTTTGATGTCAACCGTCGCGTTTTTTGTGCGCCCATAGCGCCCGCTCATTCTTATTACTGAACGTTTCGTTTGCTTTTAGGCACTTGGAACGTCCTTCTTGAAGGTAATTCCGCCGTGAGTCAAGTGAATCCAGCGACACCCTTAGCCAGCAAAAATCAAGAACCCAATGGTTCATCCAAACCCGACCAAAATGTTTGGATTGGTTTTGATCTTGGCGGGACCAAGATGATGGCCGTTGTATTTGACGACAACATGAACGTCTTGGGTCGGGAACGAAAGAAGACCAAAGGTTTCGAGGGAACGGACGCCGGTTTGAAACGAATCCATGCGGTGATTCAAGGTGCAATCGAAGATGCCAAAGTCAAGAAGACTCAGATTCGCGGCATTGGCATTGGTTGCCCTGGCCCACTGGACCTAAAGAAGGGTCTGATACGCGAAGCCCCAAATTTAGGCTGGACCAATGTACCGATTCGAAAGTCGTTGGAAGATGAATTCAAATGCCCAGCGGTAATCATGAACGACGTGGACGCAGGTGTTTTTGGCGAATGGTCGGCCGGCGCCGGCAAAGGCGCCAGGTGCTTGGTCGGCATCTTCCCTGGAACCGGCATTGGTGGCGGCTGCGTTTATAAAGGCGAAATCTTTCAAGGTGCAAATCACACTTGCATGGAAATTGGCCACATCCCGATAGTCAGCGACAGTCTGCCCGACGGTTGTGGCAATGTTGGGACTCTAGAAGCGGTCGGAAGTCGCTTATCAATCGCCGCCGGCGCGGCTCAAGCGGCTTATCGTGGCCAGGCGCCTTGGCTGATGGCAAAAGCAGGTGCTGACATTACAGAAATTCGCTCCGGTATGCTGAAGTCTGCCGTCGAGAACGGTGACAAAGCGATCGAGAAACTGGTTGTGCGGGCAGCCGAGTATCTGGCATTGGGAATTGTAACGATGGTCCACTTGCTTAGTCCCGAAAAAATTGTCATCGGCGGTGGACTTGCTGAGGCCTTTCCCGATCTACTTGTCAAGAATGCCGAGAAGTTTGCGAAGAAACGAGTGATGCCGGCATACGTGGATTCGTTCGACGTGGTCAACGCCAAATTAGGTGATGACAGCGGCGTACGCGGAGCCGCTGGCTGGGCGAAAAAAATGATCTTGGAAGCACATCAAACCAGGTAAGTATATTAAACCAGGTAAACAAATCAGGCCACGTTTAGAAAATCGATGCGCACAAAAACGTAAACGATCATCCAAGCGCCGGCCAAGCTGGATTGAGTAAACCTGGCAAACGATCTGAGCTTTTTCTGCGAAGATCTGTCATTGGTTGCGTGTCAAAAATTTTAGTCTTTTACAATTTAAGGACAAGCCAAATGAGTCAATCGCCTTACAATTTTCCTAAATCCGACCTAGCCGGCTATGGAACGGGGGGTTCCCAAAATCCTATGATGCCCACCGGCAGTTTGTCACCGCTAATCCAGAACGCTGGCTGGATCAAGCTGGTTGGCGGAGTCATTTTAGTTCAGGGCATCCTGATCTGCTTGACAATCTTTGGTGCCGTAGTGGGTTGGTTGCCGGTATGGATTGGAATGTGTTACTTCCAGGCAGGTTCGGCCTTCGAGAAATTGAAAGCGGGACCAAACCCACAGTTAGAATTCGAAGGCGTGTCGAAACTGGCTTTGGCGATCAAAATACAAGCGGTGTTGACGCTTATCGGGCTCATCTTTTCCTGCATCGCGATGGCATTCTGGCTCTTCACCGTCATTGCACTCTTCAGTGCAGCTGCCGCCGGCGCCAGGTAGAAATCGCAGCCGCACCCAATTGATCCTGCCGCGTTTTATTGCGAGGGGATTCAAGCAAGCGATTATTCGACGACCGATGCCGTTCCAAAGCGGCATCGGTTTTTTCGTGCGCCAAGATCATTCATCCATGGCAACCTCAGATCAATGACCGCATCACTTGAACGAGTTAGATTTCAACCAGCCCTAGGATTCGCCCCTGAAGTATCCAAACGAAACACCACTGAATCGACAAACTTGAAAAGCCACCCAACCAGGCCGGGCGAGCTCTTCAAATAAGTGACGTTCCATCTGCGTCAACGTTGGCTAAGGGCTGAAAATCTTTTCGGTGGCAAGGCAATCTGGCTTTGCGGCCGGCAGAGCGTTCTGTGTTTCAGCCGGAGTGGGATCGCAAGCGATTAACGGCGGAGGACTTGATCCATGGACCGCTGCCCGGCATTTTGCTCAAGCGATTGGATTGCCCTACGATTTCCCAAAGAATTGTCCAGCCTGGGAAATCGGTCGAGAATCCGATGGGGCTAACGCGGATGGGCAGAAGGGACGCTTAATTTACCGCAATGGCAGGCCCAGCCGTAGAAAAACCCCCTACTTTTGCTGTTCCGAACAACCGTTCAATTTCCGACGAATCATGGCATTCTTGTTTATTGGTGATTTGCTACGCTCGCGGAGTGCACTTATACTAAGCCGACCCGGAGCGCAGCTGGACGTCCGAAAAAAACCCGATAGCGGCTTGGTCGATGGCAAGCGACCTATTTCGGCGGCAGGATTTTTCTTTGGGTCTGTGGAAGCGGTGTGAACTGGAGTGGCTAAGCGTGGCAGGAACCGTTTGGGTTCAGCCGGCGTAGTTGGTAGAATCGTTTTGGATCAAACTGGCTTTGCTTGAGGCGGAACCAGCGTTGGTTGATCAAGTAAATAAGGAATACAAACATGGGTGAATCGATGAATCGTCGTAATTTTCTGCAGGCAACCTCGGCAATGGCAGCCGTTGGCGCCGCAACTTTAGCTGTTCCGAACCTGGCTTCAGCGGCAAGCACCCGAATCGGCGGCAGTCGTGACCCGATGTTCAAAATCTCCATTGCTCAATGGTCGCTTCACAAGACCTTGTTCGCCAAGAAGATGGACAATTTAGACTTTGCCAAGACCGCCAAGGAAGAATTTGGCATCGAAGCGGTTGAATACGTGAACCAATTTTTTAAGGATAAAGCCGGAGACGAAGGCTATTTGGCTGACATGAAGAAACGTGCGGCTGACCACGGCGTGACTTCGTTGTTGATTATGGTCGACGGTGAAGGCGCTTTGGGAGATGCTAGTCTGACGCAACGAAACCAAGCTGTGGCCAACCACCATCAATGGGTTGACGCGGCCAAGACACTGGGCTGTCACAGCATCCGAGTCAACGCATCAAGCAGTGGCAGTTACGAAGATCAAGTTCACCGCGCCGCCGACGGCCTAAGAGCCCTTAGCGAATACGCCAAGCCGATGGGTCTAAACGTCATTGTTGAAAATCACGGTGGCCTCAGCAGCAACGGAAAATGGCTGGCCAGTGTGATCACCAAAGTTGAAATGGACAACTGTGGAACGTTACCTGACTTTGGCAATTTCAATTTGGGCAATGGACAATGGTACGATCGTTATCAAGGTGTCAAAGAACTGATGCCATTTGCCAAGGCTGTTTCGGCCAAGACCAATGATTTTAATGAAGCCGGCGACGAGACCAACACCGACTACACCAAGATGATGAAAATTGTCATGGAAGCGGGTTACCGTGGTTACGTCGGCATCGAATACGAAGGATCCAAATTGAGCGAAGCTGACGGTATCAAAGCAACCAAAGCTTTGTTAGAGAAAGTTTTTGCCGAAGTGGCCACTTAAAAATAGAAAATTTTGGCCGGTGACCTGCCTGGACTCAACCGGTGGATGCCAGCACGATTGGCCGATCAATTCGCCAATTGCTAACTGACACCCCACCTCCAACTGGCCACCTCCAACTGGCCTGCTCCAACTGGCCTGCTCCAACTGGCCACCTCCAACTGGCCTGCTCCAACTGGCCTGCCACTTTCGACAGAATCTAAAACGAAATCGACCAACGCCAACACGCTAGTGTTGGCGTTTTTTATTTCTTGAAAGTTTCCCTTTCAAACGAACTAGACACCTTGTAAATAAGAGAAAGTGCTATCGCCTAAAATTTAAGCACGTAATTTGCGAGCGGATTTTTCAAGCAGGCCTGCCCATTTTCTAAGCACGAACGAAAAGTGATTGCAAACTATTGCTATCACAGCACTTACGACTCTTGTTTGACAGCCTTCGCATCATTAACGCAGAACCGCCGCAGGTCAGTCAGCGTACTAACCGCTCCTGCTTGATGATCCAATTCCCTGTTTGAAAGGAGTCCGGGACATGTCAAATGAGACCATGAGCCCTATTAGTTTTGAAACTCGTTGCCAACGCGTCCTACAGTTTGCACGGGACCTTTATCGCCAGTCTCCCGACTGGGTTCGCTTTTTCCGTGAAGTTGTAGGCGTGGACGGAGCCGCCAGGAAGGTATTCACCACCCAGCAAGAGTACATCGCTTTCGAGCGTTCGGATGCGTTTCACACTATTCAACGAATGGTCAACGCGTTACGCAACAATAAGTCGACCAGCAACAGCAATCACGAACCCACTCGAGTGATCACGGTCCGCTTGCCCGAAAGCTTGCACGAAGCTTTGAAGGCTGAAGCGAACGACCACAGCACCAGCATGAACAAACTGTGCATTGCGAAACTGTTGCAAGTCCTGGACGAAGACGAAGCGGCCCAGCGTGCTCGGTCGGTGGCCCAATCGGCGGCAATCGCTCAGGCGGCAGCCAATCGTACGACCGCTCCGGTAGCCCCAGCCAACACTCGGTTCGACGCGTCGACCATGAGTGCCAGCCGGCCCGTCGCTCCGACCCCGACTTACTCGTCGGCCAGTTCCTCCCCCGGTTCTCCAGCCACCAACTCGCCGTTGACTGGCAATCCGATGTCGTCGTCTCCGCTTTCGCCGCAATCATCGCCCAGCACTGCCCAGACCTCGACCCCTCCGTATCGCCCCAGCACTGACCGGTTCTAAAGCTTTGGCGATAGGTTCTTCAGGTGCTGGCCAAACCCCAGCACTGGGTGACGGTGATCTTGGCGAATGACTCCTGCCAGCATTTGTGTCGCCTGGAAAGTTGCTCAAAGCCGCGACGGCGGTTTTGGGCTTACAATCTAAATTAGAAAAACAGGCACAGCGAGTGAATGGATTTACTCGCCGACTTGCCTTGGCTTGCCGGAATCCGGCAGTCAGGACTAGGCAACCACCGCCGATAGATTCTTCCCTTGCCTTGACAATGACCCAATCCCAGCAAGAAACGCACAGGATTGACACTGACACCGAGTGCTCCAAGCCATCGCCCACCTTTCAATGCGGGCCCTGTTCATCAAAAGCCCACCAGTCGTCGGATCCCACAAAACCCAAGGGCCTGCTCGGTTACGCTAACAACGAAGTCCAGAATCTATTTCGGGACCGTTTCCGAAGATCGGCAACCTGGCCGTAGGTCGGGTTGGTCGTTGATCGGCTAGTCAGCACCTTGGTTGGCTAGTCAGCAC